>JACQAE010000084.1 GCA_016195095.1 Pseudomonadota bacterium | reverse complement strand
GGATCGCCGCCACCGGGCAGCGCGCCACCACGGCGGGACGCTCGCAGATATTGGCGACGAGATCGTGGTTGATCTTCGGCGGCTTGGTATATTGCACGTTGATGGAAATATCGCCCTGGCCACCGCAATTGACCTGGCAGCAGGAGGTGGTGATGCGCACGCGGTTGGGCATCTCCTCGGAGATGAACTCCTTGTACATCATGTCCATCAGGCTCTTGACCACGCCCGACGCGTCGGTGCCGGGGATGTCGCAGTGCAGCCAGCCCTGGGTATGCGAGATCATGGACACCGAATTGCCGGTGCCGCCGACCGGGAAGCCCTCGCCCTGCAATTTCTGGATGAGCGCCGGGACCTTCTCGAACTTGCTCACCATGAATTCGATGTTGGCGCGCGTGGTGAAGCGCACGTGGCCCTCGGCGAACTCGTCGGCGATGTCGCAGAGCTTGCGGATGGTGTAGACGTCCATTTGCCGCTGCGTGCCGGCGCGCACCGTCCACACCTCGTCGCCGCCCTTGGCGACGTTGTGCAGCACGCCAGGCCGCGGCCGCTCGTGCCAGGCCCACTGGCCGTAATTCTTCTTGAGCACCGGGTGCATATAGGGGAAGGGGTCGGGCACGCCGACCTCGTCGGGGCGGCGCGGCGTTGCTTTCGCGTCACTCATCGCTTTCGCTTCGCTCATCTCGGGGGTCCTCTCGCAGGGCTGCCGGCGCGCGCTCGGGCGCGAGCTGCCATAATCTTGCAATGCCAGCTACGGTGTACGGTGTGCCGTGGCCGCGCCGCGCGCGGTCACGGCACAAAATGACCTACTCGGCTGCCTCGGAATATTTGGCCGCCTTGGCCGCGCGGTCGAACTTCTTGCGCTCGAAATACTTGTCGGCCTCTTGCGTGAAGTCGTCGGTGCGCACATAGCTCGATGTGCGGGGGTGGTTGACCATGTTGGGGTCGGGATCGACGCCGATGGCCTCGAGGAAGGTGGGCAAGCCGATACGATCCATCGTCTCGCCGATGCGCTCATGCTCGAGCGCGTTCTCGGCGAAGAATTCGAGAATCTTGCCGGCGAATTCGACCAGCTTCTTATAATCCTCCTCGGTCTCGAGCTTGATGAAGGGGACGATCATCGTGCCCATCAGGTCGCCGACCTTGAGCGAGCGCTTGCCGCCGATGAGGATCGAGGCGCCGCGATCGTCGCCCGGCTTGAGCGCCTTGGTCATCACGTTGAGGCAATGCATGCAGCGCACGCAGGACTTGTTGTCGATCTCGAGCGTGTCGTCGTCATTGAGGCTCAGCGCGCGCGTCGGGCACATCGAGATCACGGAATCGATCACGTATTTGCGGCCGACCTTGGCGACATGCGCCTTGACCTCTTCCTGGTCGACCTTGATGTCGTCGCGCCAGGTGCCGATCACGGCGAAGTCGGAGCGGTGGATGGCGTTCACGCAGTCATTGGCGCAGCCGGAGAACTTGAACTTGAACTTGTAGGGCAGGGCCGGCCGGTGCATCTCGTCGAGGAAGTTGTTGATGACCGAGCGGTGCGCCTTGACCTCGTCGTAGCAGGACATCTCGCAGCGCGCATGGCCGACGCAGCTCGTGGAGGTGCGCAAGGCAGGGCCGGCGCCGCCAAGGTCGAAACCGATCTTGTTGAGGCCGTCGAATGCCTTCTGCGTGTTCTCCGTCGAGCAGCCCTGGAACATGATGTCGCCGGACTGGCCGTGGAAAGCGATGAGGCCGGAGCCGTGCTCCTCCCACACGTCGCAGATCTTGCGCAGGATATCGGTGCTGTAATGGTAGCCGGCCGGCGGCTGGACGCGCAGCGTGTGGAATTCCTTGGAGGCGGGGAACTTGTCGGCGACTTCCGAGAAGCGCGGGATGATGCCCCCGCCATAACCGAACACCGAAACCGTGCCGCCTTTCCAGTAGCCGAGCCGGTTGGTGTAGGAGTGTTCGAGCTGGCCAAGAAGGTCGTTCATCATCGGCGCGTATTGCTTGCCCTTTGAATCGCGCAAGCGCTTGAGTCCGGTCACGAAACTTGGCCACGGCCCGCCTTCCAGCTGATCGAGGATCGGGGTCGCATGCATTTTGCCCGTATCAGCCTTGCTTGCATCAGCCTTCGTCGCATCAGCCTTGGTCGCATCAGCCTTGGTCGCATCGTCAGCCATGACCGTTTCCTTCCCTTCTGCGTTCGCGGCGGACATCATTGCGCCGAACAATGACGTGCCGAAATTAATTGCGGGCTACCGACCGTCGCCTGACAAGTACCCCGCGTGCGACCGCGCCGTTACCAGCGCGTGTCGGCGGCGGGCCCAGCCGGGCGGCGTGGATTGCAACGTGCATTTTATCCTCTCGGCACTGGCCGGGACAGTCAAATTCCCCTGCCGGCAGGCCGTATACGCGTATCTTGAAATCATATACAAAAAATTGAATATTTGAAAAGCCTTTTTGGCGTGCTATGGGGAAAAAAGGAGTTTCGCGTTGAAATTCGCGGCCCGTTTGCCCGCCGGAAAGGCGGCCGGTGCCCGGCTTGGCGCAAGGGCGGGTAACGCCACCCGTTGCTGCCGGCGCGGGGGCGGTCGTGCGGCAAGGCGCCGCGGACAGGGGCCGTTCCGGGAGCAAATCATGCCGCATCCGCGCTATTTAGCCGATGAGGGTGCGCGGTCGTCGGCTTGCCCATCGGCGGGCCCGCGCGCGCGCGGGGTCGCGGCGCCGGCCGACGCGGCCTTGCGACCTCGACGCCGCCGGCCGGCGGCGTCGCGGCGGTGTCAACATGGCGCCCGTTAACGAATTATTGACCGCGCAAATGTCGCCGCTGGCCGGCGCCGCGACCATATTCTCGCTTGGCAACGAGCACGCCTACCGGCGCTGGCGCGACGCCAAGCTCGCCGCCTATCCGCGCGCGCCGAACGCGCTCACCGTCGAGGTGGAAGACCTCGCGGCGCCAACGCGCGCGGAGACGCGGGCCGTGCTTGCCGCCTGCCGGCGCGCCAATCTGTGCCTTTACCGCGCCCGCGCGCATCGCGGCGATGCGCGCGCGACGCGCCGCGCGCTTGGCGCCTTTGCCCGCCATTTCGGTCTGACCCGGTTCGAGGCGCAGCGCTCGGCCGCAGCCGACGGCATCGTTGCCCTGGAGATCGCGGCGCAGGGCGGCCGGCACGGCTATATCCCCTACACCAACCGCCCGATCGGTTGGCATACCGACGGCTACTACAACTACGCCGGCCCCAGGCAGATGATTCGCGCCATGCTGCTGCATTGCGTGCGCAGCGCCAGCCTTGGCGGCGACAACGGCCTCATCGACCATGAGATCGCCTATATCCGGCTGCGCGACGAGAACCCGGATTATGTCGCCGCCTTGATGCACCCGCAGGCCATGAGCGTTCCGGCAAGCGAGGCGGCCGACGGAAAGCCGCGGGCGGAAAACACGGGGCCGGTCTTCGTCGTCGATCCCGACACCGGCGCGCTCGGCATGCGCTACACGGCGCGCAAGCGCAATATAGGCTGGCACGCGGACGCGGTGGCGGCGGCGGCGGCGCTGGAGCGGCTCCTTGCCGACGAGGCGCTGGCGTTGCGCGTCAAGCTCGCGCCCGGCGATGGCGTGATCTGCAACAACGTTCTGCACGACCGGATCGGGTTCGAAGCCGATTCCGACCGGGGAGGCGGCCGGCTCATCTACCGCGTTCGTTCCTATGACCGCGTCGGCGACGCTTGTGGCGCGCCACGCGCGGATGAAGGCGCATGACACGGTCTTGAGAGTTGCCGCCGCCGCCGCGCGCGTGGATCGCCGGAGCATGATGAGGAACGATCACGGTCATGACGATGAATCGATCCGATTCAAGATTATCGTGATCCGAGGAGAATTCGCATGTCTGAAGACGACGCGAGCAACGGTTTGATGAAGGTCAGCGACCTGATCATCCAGCACCCGGAAGTGCGCTCCTTTGAGGAACTCAAGGGGCTTGTGGTCGCGACCGCCAAGAGCGGCTACCGGTTCCTGCAATTCGACGTCAAGCCGGAATTCATCGACACGCCGCGCAACTGGGACCTCGTCCTCGAAGCGGTGTTCTATCATGGCGCCAGGCCGCGGTCGTGAGCGGGGAAACCAAGACGCGCATCGCGAGCATCGAGGCGCCCTATCGCCGCGCCATCTGGCTTGACGACATGCGCTTCGAAAGCGGCATGCGCCTCATGCGCGTGACGATCAAGGAGGGCGGGCGCATTACGCAGCTCGATCTCGACGCGGCGACGGCCGCGCGCTTTGGCAAGGACTTGCTGGATTGGGCCAATAGCGCGGCCGATGGACAGCCGGCATGAAGACGCCGGCCTGCAGGTCGCGGGACCTCACCTCGCCCGGCAACGCGATGGGGGCGGATGGCGGACGCCGCTCACCCCGTGCTCCACGCGCGCGGCTTCATCATGCCGGCGATCTTGCACGCCTGTTTGACATAGCCATAGGGAAACAGCGCAAAGAGGCGCGCGCGCCCGGCCTCGCGGTCGCCGGCGAGATACTTCATGACATGGCGCGCGTCGGGCGCGACATCGCGCTCGTCGCGCCATTCGCGCATGAAGGCGATGACGTCCCAATGCTCCGGCGTCAGGGAAATATTCTCGTGCCGTGCCGCCGTTTCGGCGAATTCCCTCGTCCATTGCGCCGGATCGACCAGGTAGCCCTCGGCGTCGGTCGCGGTGAGGGTGTCGGTGTCTGTGCTGGACATTGCAATATTCCTTGCGCCACTCCTTGCGCCGGGGATCGCGGCCACGTGCTATCGATATCGCGTGGCGTTACCGTTATGCGCCAAGCAGATGAACGATTGCACGCGGTCGACTGGCGCAATTTGACTAAAATCAAGAACGCTATGCCACCGGCGGCGGACCCAGGGCCGATAGAAACCGCCGCCACCGCCGACCGGCATGCGCGCCCGCGCAGGCGCCGCCGTTTGGACGGCGCGCGCGCACGCAACTTTTCCGTGCATGCCGGCAAAGCAAGCGGTTCCAGGTGCGAGCCGTTGCATGGCTGGAGGTTACGATAATGGACCAGCTACCGGTCTTCTTCAATCTGGCGGGCCGATGGGTCGGCGTGCTGGGCGGCGGCGGCGCCGCGATGCGCAAGGTCGAGCTTGCCATGCGGGCGGGGGCGCGTGTCACGGTCTTTGCCTTGGAGCTGTGCGCGGAATTCGCGCCGCTCACCCCCGATGCGCGCTTCACGCATGTCGCGCGCGCGCCGCGCGGCGAGGATCTCGATGGGTGCGCGCTGTTTTATTGCGCCGCCGAGGATGTCGCGCTCAACACGCGCGTGCGTCTGCTGGCGCAGGCGGCGCGCGTGCCGTGTAACGTCGTCGACATGCCGGACCTGTGCGATTTCACGATGCCGTCGATCGTCGATCGTTCGCCCGTCGTCATCGCTATCTCCACCGCCGGCGCCTCGCCGATCCTCGGCCGCATGGTCAAGGCGCGATTGGAGACGTTGCTGCCCGCCGCCTATGGCCGCGTCGCCAGCTTCGTCGGCCGCCACCGCGCCAAGGTTGCGCGCGCGCTCAAGGGCCTCGATCAACGCCGGCACTTTTGGGAACGCGTGGCTCTGCGGTTGATGCAGCGCGCCGATGTCGTGCTTTATGACCGGCTCATCGGCGAGGGCATCCTCAACCTCGTGCGCCGCGACGCCGAGCGCATCTATGTCGGCAAGCTGCCGCAAGAGCACACCGTGCCGCAAATCGAGATCAGCCGCATGCTCTTGCGCCTGGCGCAAGAGGGCAAGCGCGTGCTGCGGCTCAAGGGCGGCGATCCCTTCGTGTTCGGGCGCGGCGGCGAGGAGATCGAGCTTCTCGCCGAGGCCGGCATCCCGTTCCAGGTGGTGCCGGGAATTACGGCCGCCTCCGGCTGCGCCGCCTATGCCGGAATTCCGCTCACCCACCGCGATCACGCCCAGGCATGCGTGTTCATCACCGGCCATACCAAGGACGGCCAGATCGACGTGAATTGGGATGCGCTTTTGCAACCGCGCCAGACCGTCGCCGTCTATATGGGCATGGCGCATTTGGCGGCGCTCACACACGCGTTCATTGAGAAGGGCGCCGCCGCCGCGACGCCCGTCGCCCTGATCGACAATGGCACGCGTCCCAATCAGCAGGTGCTGACCGCGACGCTGGCCACGCTGGCAGATAAGGCGGCCAAGGCCGGCGTCAAGGGTCCGGCCATCCTCATCGTCGGGTCGGTCGTGCGGCTGCGCGACAAGCTCGACTGGTTTGTCCCCGACGCGCAGGCTGCCGCACCCGTGCCCGCCGCCGCTCCGGCCGCGGAATAGATCTCGGTTCGGCCTCCGCCATGGTCAAACGACGCCTGGTCGCCAACCGTGCCACGCACGCCCGTCTCGGCGCGATATTGGCGCTGCATCGCCAGGATTCTGGCGTGTGCGGCGCCATCCATGCCCATGCGCACCGGCCGTTGCGCCTGCCGTTGTCGCAAGCGATGTCAGCGCGCCCGCGCGCCCGCGCATTTCACGGCCGGCAGGAATTGGCGACCCTTGCCGACGAGAAAATCGCGCAACGCCCGCGCCGCCGGCATCAGCCGTTTGGCCGCCGGGCGCACGACATACCATTCGCGGATATCCGGCAAACCAACGACGTCGAGCACGACAAGCCGGCCGTCGTCGATCTCCGCGGCGATCGTGTGCGCGGAAATGAACGCGATCCCAAGCCCGGCCATGACCGCCTGCTTGATTGTCTCGTTGGAACCGATCTCCATGCCGATGCGCGGCTTGATGCCATGCGCGGCGAGAAAGCGCTCGGCCACCGTGCGGGTGCCGGAGCCCACCTCGCGCATCAGGATCGTCTCGCCGGC
>JACQAE010000083.1 GCA_016195095.1 Pseudomonadota bacterium | reverse complement strand
GGCGAGGGCTTCGAGCGCGGCGTCCTGCCCGTAAGGGTCCATGATGGCGATGACGACCGCGCCCTTCCGGTAGCGGCCGGCCTCGGCCGCGCTCGGGCGGCGAACCTTGAGCACGATTTCGGCCGTATGCGCGGCGTCGTCGGCGACTTTGGCGCCGGCGGCCGAGAAGTCCGCGTCGCTCACGCCCGAACGCGTTCCCGCGCCGGGCTCGACCGCCACCTCGAGACCAAGCGCGACCAATTTCTTGACCGTGTCGGGAGACGCGGACACGCGCGGTTCGTCGGCGGCTTCCCGAGTGATGGCGACCCGCATCGCAAATGCCCTTCGCAGCGATCAGGTTTCAAGGACGCGGTTGCGAACGCGGTTAAGTGCGCAGCGCCAACGCGGCGAGCGCCAGCAGCAGAACGACGACGCTGGGTAGGCGCGACTGCGTGATCATGCCCAGCCCGGCGGCAATCGGAGAGATCATGATGACGGCAATGCCGGTCCCCCAACGATGCGTGACCGACCCGATCGCCAGACCCACGACAATGGTGATCACGAGCGTCGTGAGGAGAAAGCTGAACTGGACGAATCGCTCGTAGGTCCCCTCATGTTCCGGGTAGTCGTTTCCACTTGCGGTCGCGTATTCGACCTCGCCGTGGTCGGCCATCGTGTCCCTCCAGCCTCTTCAAATTGCCCACTCGCCGGGGCTTAGCGCAATTGAACTCCGAGGGCAACGGAGATGCAGGCGCAAGGGTCGGTTTATTGCCGCGGCGCCGGCAGCAGGGCGGTCACGCGAGCCCCACGCCGGCAAGCGCGTCCGCCTGACGTTGCGACACTCCGGCAAGTGAGAAATCCTCGATCGCCGCGTTGAATAGCCGGTAGAAATTCAGTTCCGCCCCCAGGTGCAGGAAAACCCCGCCAAGCCCAATGGCGGCCCGGTCCATGAACACGAACTCCCGCGGCACGGTGACCGGTCCATTCTCCTTGAGCGCCTGGTGGACGCGGAATGCCTCGCGCCGCCCGTATTGCGATGGCTTTACGCCGTCGGCGATGCTGCGCACCCGGTCGTCGAGCAAGGGGCCATAAATGAACCGGGCCCAGATGTTGAGCACGTCGACCAACCGCCGGTTCAGGCGCTTGAATCCCCAGGTTTCATAGGCATGGACGACAAGCGCATCATCACCCCTGCGCAGGCCGTGATAGAGATCGACCACGCCTTGGACGAATTTCGGCGGGAAGATCCGGATGCATCCGTAATCGAGCAGGTTGATGCCGCCTGGCTCATCATCGAGCGCGAATACGGAATAGTTCCCGAGATGCGGATCGCCGTGGATAACGCCGAACTTGGCAAATGGAAGCCACCAAGCAGTGAACATGGCGGTGGCAAGGCGATTGCGCGTGGCCAGCGGCGCCGCCTTATGCGCCAGCATGCGCGTCCCCTCCAGCCAATCGAGGGTCAGCAGCCGCCGCGTCGAAAGCGCGGCACAAACCCTGGGCACCCGGATGAGGTCGCTGCCATCGAGCATGGCTGCGTAAAGCGCGACATTGCGGGCTTCGCGCAGGTAATCCAGCTCCTCGCGGATGCGCTCGCCGATCTCCTTGGCGATTTCGGACGTATCGATGGCCGGGTCCATACGACGATGCAGGGCAAACAGCAGGTTGAGTTGGCGCAGGTCGGCCTCGACGGCCGATTGCATGTCGGGATATTGCAGTTTGCACGCCAATAGCGCGCCATCATGCGCGCGTGCGCGGTGCACCTGGCCAAGCGACGCAGCCGCGGCCGGTCGATGCTCGAATGCGGCGAATTTCGCAGGCCAGTCGGCGCCGAGCTCGGCCGCCATGCGGCGTTTGACGAATGCCCAACCCATGGGCGGCGCCTGGCTTTGCAGCTTCATCAATTCGCCGGAATATTCCGGTGGCAGCGCGTCGGGAATGGTCGCGAGCAATTGCGCGACCTTCATGATCGGGCCCTTAAGGCCGCCCAACGCCGCCGTCAGTTCGGCCGCGTTCTTGGCCCGATCGAGGCCGAGGCCAAGGAACTGGCTGGCCGCGATCCTGGCGGCCGCGCCACCGACATTGGCGCCGACGCGCACGTAACGCGCAGCGCGGGCGGAAAATCGATTTCGCTCACGGTCAACCAATGTTGGCCTCGATAATGCCGAAGCGCCCGTGGCGCTCCGGCAACGGAGCGTCCGCCGGCGACCGCGGGGTCGTCCCGGCCGGATGGCCGGAGCGGCGCTACTCGATGTTCTCCAATTCGCCGATCATCTGCGCAATGACGTCCAATCCGCCACGCCAGAAACCGGCATCGCGCGCATCGAGACCGAACGGCTTGAGCAATTCGGAATGGTGCTTGGTGCCGCCAGCGGCCAGCATGGCGAGATAGCGCTCGGCAAATCCCTCATGCGAGCGTTCGTACACCGCATAGAGCGAGTTCACCAGACAATCCCCGAATGCATAGGCATAGACATAGAACGGCGCATGGATGAAATGCCCGATATAGGTCCAGAATGTCGCGTAACCGGGGCCAAGGTGCACCGCGGGACCGAGGCTCTCCGCCTGCACCTCGAGCCATATCGCGCACAGCCGATCCGCGGTCAATTCGCCGTCGCGCCGTTCGGCATGGACCCGGCGCTCGAACGTATAGAACGCGATCTGGCGCACGACCGTATTGATCATGTCCTCGACCTTGGCGGCCAGCATCGCCTTGCGCTCCTTGCGCTCCGTCGTCGCGGCCAGGAGACGCTTGAAGGTCAGCATTTCGCCGAACACGCTCGCCGTTTCGGCGAGCGTCAGCGGCGTCGGCGCCATCAGCGCACCATTGGGTGCGGCGAGGACCTGGTGCACGCCGTGCCCCAGTTCATGCGCCAATGTCATCACGTCGCGCGGCTTGCCCATGTAGTTGAGCAGCACGTAAGGGTGCGCGCCCGGCACGGTGGGGTGCGAATACGCCCCCGGCGACTTGCCGGGACGCGACGGCGCGTCGATCCAGCGCTCGCGAAAGAAGCGATCGGCAATGTCGGCCATGCGCGGCGAAAAGTCGCCATAGGCGGCAAGGACGGTGCGCCGCGCCTCCTCCCAGGCGATGGTGCGGGCAGGCACCTTGGGCAGCGGCGCGTTGCGATCCCAATGCGCCAATTGATCCTTGCCGAACCAGCGTGCCTTGAGCGCGTAATAGCGGTGCGACAGTTCCGGGTAGGCCGCGCGGACGGCTTCCACGAGCGCCTCGACGACCTCGCGCTCGACGCGGTTGGAAAGATGACGCGCGTCGGCGATGTCGGCAAATCCGCGCCAGCGGTCGGTGATCTCCTTGTCCTTGGCCAGCGTATTCGTGATCAACGTGAACGTTCGCAGATTGTCGCGGAACGTGGCCGCCAGCGCCTCCGCCGCGATTTTTCGTGTTTTCTCGGCCGGGTCATGCAGCAGATTGAGCGTGGCTTCGATGGGCAACGACTTGGCGCCGACGGCGAAACGTAGTCCGGCGATCGTCTCGTCGAATAGCCGGTTCCACGCGGACGCGCCGCTCACCGATTTTTCATGCAAAAGCTGTTCAAGGCGGCCTTCCAACTGATAGGGCTTTTCCCTGCGAATATCGGCGATCCAGGGCCGGTAGCGCGCCAATTCGGGATCGCCCATCGCGGCCTCGATATCCTTTTCGTCAATCGAATTGAGCTCGAGCGCGAAGAACAGCAGGCGCGTGGACGCCGACGTCACGCGTTCCTGCACGTCGCCATAGAATTTCGCGCGCGCCGGATCGACCGTGTTCTCCGAGTAGACGAGGCCGGCGAAGGACGCCAGGCGGCCCATGAGCTCATCGAGAGCTTCGTATCGGCGCACGGCGGCGGCAAGCGTGCGCCCGGCGTCCGGCGCCTGCGCCATGGCGACCAACGACCCCTTGTAGTCGCGTTCGAATGCTGCGCAATCAGCGTCGGCGCGATCAAGATCCTGCTTTACCGCAGGGTCGTCGATCCCGGCATAAAGATCCGCGAGATTCCATTCCGGTAGGGTGCCAAACGCGGATCTGACCGAATTCGTCGCCACGCTCGGCGTTGTCTTGCGGGCAGGAGATTTGGATTTACGAGGCATTCCAGATTCCAATTTTATTGCGGGCGTCATGCGACAGATGCCCAAAATATGGAAATGGCGCAATCGTTCCACAACCGCAATTTTTTCGATGCCGGCATGGCCACCCCGGACGCGCAATCCCCGGGCATCGGATCGCGAACCGCGCATAAATATCGGCGCCGACGGCACCGGTCCTTTGCTTTGGCCGAATTCTCCCGCCACGTGCGACAACCGCGCCGCTCGCCCCGCACAAGCCGTGCAAGGCTGCAACGCTCCCGTCACGGCTGACGCCGGGTCAAACACGCTCTTAATCCGACCTTAATACCGGTTCGTCACATTGCCCCAATCCGGGACAGTAGCGCGCTAGGCCGCTCTCGATCGACTGCACCGCTATCCGTTGTC
>JACQAE010000012.1 GCA_016195095.1 Pseudomonadota bacterium | reverse complement strand
TCAAGGCGCCGGTCGAAAAAGTCTTCCAGGCTTGGACGCAGGGGCAAGCGCTGAAGCGCTGGTTCGGCCCCGGCGGCGCCATGGCGGTTCTCGCCGCCGACGCCGACGTCAGGGTGGGCGGGCGCTATCGCATCGTCATGCGCGAGCCCGGCGGCGAGGAGCACCGCGTCGGCGGCGCCTATCGCGAGATCGTACCCAACGCCAAGCTTGTCTTCACCTGGGCCTGGGAATCGACGCCCGAGCGCGAGAGCCTCGTCACCATTCGCCTTCAGGCCGCCAAAGGCGGCACCGACTTGACGCTCATCCACGAGCAGTTTGTCGACGCAGACGCGCGCGATAGCCACCAAAAGGGCTGGACGGGAACGCTTGAGCGCCTTGCCCAGTATCTTGCCTGAGCGGCAATCGCCACGCCGTCAGGTCGTCAGCGGAGAGAATGTCATGCGCCTTTACGGATTTACACCCTCGCCCAATACCTGGAAGGTCAGGGCCTTCGCCGACCATATCGGTGTGCCGCTCGAATATGTGTTCGTCGACCTGCGCAAGGGCGAGCAGCGCAAGCCGGATTACCTCGCCGTCAATCCCTCGGGCCGCACGCCGACCTTGGTCGACGGCGATTTCACGCTATGGGAATCAAACGCCATCCAGCACTATATCGGCGCGAGCAAGACGACCGACCTGTGGCCGCAGGACGCGTGCACGCGCGCCGACATCATGCGCTGGCAGAGCTGGCAACTGACCCATTGGGCAAGCGCATGCGAGCCGATGATTTTCGAGCGGCTGGTCAAGCGCGCCCTCGATCTTGGCGCGCCCGATGCCGCTGTGTTGGCGAAGGCGCAGGCAAGCTTTGCCAATGAGGCCGGCATTCTCGACGCGCATTTGGCGACGCGCGAATATCTCGTCGCCGATCGCCTCACGCTCGCCGACTTCGCGGTCGCCTCCTACCTCCTGCACGCCGAGGCCGCGGAATTACCGCTCGCCGCGCATGGCAATGTCGCGCGCTGGTTCGCCACGGTCGCGGCGTTGCCGGCATGGAAGAACACCGCCCCGGCGATGTGACCGGCGGCCAACGAGGAGCTTTACGATGCCGTCCGCGAACATCGTTGCGCGCGAGGCTTGGCTTGTGGCGCGCAAGGAACTGCTGGCCAAGGAAAAGGCGTTCACCCGCGCGCGCGACGGTCTCGCCGCCGAGCGGCGCAAAATGCCCTGGGTGAAGCTCGACAAGGATTACGCGTTCGATACGCCCGACGGTCGGCGCGCGCTGCGCGATCTGTTCGCCGGCCGTGGCCAGCTCGTCATCTATCACTTCATGTACGGCCCCGACTGGAAACAGGGGTGCAAGAGCTGCTCCTTCTGGGCCGACAATTTCGAGCGCATCGTGCCGCATCTCGGCGCCCGCGACGTGACATTGGTCGCCGTCTCGCGCGCGCCGTTGGCGATGATCGCGGCATTCAAGGCGCGCATGGGCTGGACGTTTCCCTGGGTCTCCTCGCAGGGCAGCGACTTCAACCATGATTTCGGCGTCTCCTTCGACCCAATGCAGCAGCCGTGCGGCGACGTGACCTTCAACTACGAGCGCCAGCCCTTCCCCAGCGAGGAGGCCCCCGGCGTGAGCGTGTTCGCGACGGACGCCGCCGGCGCGGTGTTCCACACCTATTCCACCTACGCGCGCGGCCTCGACATGCTCAATACCGCCTATCACTATCTCGACCTCGTGCCCCGGGGGCGCGACGAGGAGCGCCTCGCGTCGCCTATGCAATGGGTGCGGCTGCGCGACGAATACGCGAACTAGATTCATCCGCCGGCGCGCGCGGCCAAGGCGGCCGCGGCCATACCGCGGCGCAGCAGCGCGATCACAATCGCTCGATTGCCCTGGCGCTAGGGCGTTCCGCGCCGGCGCGCCCGGTGATAGCATCTTCGCACGATCATTAAGCAATGCCGCGGCCGCGTAGCGCGGCACGACGCGCGCTGACGTTAATGTTGACTAGTCAATCATGCCGACGCAATGGCGCAATGAGCGAGTATCGAAGGGAGGCAAGCGATGGCGATCAATTTCCAGGTCAATGGCCGGCCGGCAAGCACCGACGCGCCGGCGGCAACGCCGCTATTGTGGATCATCCGTGAACAGCTCAAGCTCACCGGCACCAAATATGGTTGCGGCACCGGCCTGTGCGGCGCGTGCATGGTGCATATCGACGGCAAGCGCGCGTTCTCCTGCCAGACACAGGTGTCGCAGATCGCCGGCCGCTCGGTCACCACCATTGAGGGCCTCGCGCCCAATTCCTCGCATCCCGTGCAGAAGGCCTGGCTTGCCGAGCAGGTGCCGCAATGCGGCTATTGCCAGTCCGGCCAGATCATGAGCGCGGCCGATCTCCTCAAGCACAATCCCAAGCCGACGCGCGCGGAAATCGTGGACCACATGAGCACCAATATCTGCCGCTGCGGCACCTATGCGCGCATTGTCAGCGCCGTCGAGCGCGCGGTACGGGAGGGCTGAACCATGACCAAACACGTTTCGATCGATCGCATCGCCGCGGCGCCATCGCGCCGGCAATTCATGGTCGGCGTCGCCGGCATGACCTTCGCCGTCATCGGCGGGGGCACCGGTGACGCGCTCGCCGCCATGCCGGCCGCCGCGAGCGGCGGCAAGGCGATCAGCCCTTGGGTGAGCATCGCCGCCGACGGAACGATCTTCATCATGTCGCCGGCGGCGGAAATGGGCCAGGGATCGGGCACGTCGCTGCCGCTGATTCTCGCCGAGGAGCTTGACGCCGACTGGGCCAAGGTGCGCACGGTCAATGCGCCGCCCAATGACGCCATCTACGCCAATCCCTTCTTCCGCATGATGTACACAGCCGGCAGCACGGCGGTGCGGGCCTATTACAAGAACCTGCGCGTGTTCGGGGCGCAGGTGCGCCGCGTGCTGCTCGACAACGCGGCGGCGAAACTCGGCGTGCCGGTGGCGGAACTCACCACCGAGCCGAATGTCGTCGTGCACGCCGCCTCGGGTCGGCGCTTGAGCTATGGCGAGATCGCCGGCTTCGCCGTGATCCCGGCCAAGGCGCCGGAGATCAAGGACGCCGACCTCAAGGACCCGGCCAAGTTCCGCCTCATCGGCAAGGACGTCATGCGCGTCGAGTTGCCGAGCAAGGTCAATGGCACGGCGCAATATTCGATCGACGTGCAATTGCCGGACATGGTCTATGGCGCGGTGCTGCGCTCGCCAGTGGAAGGTGGCGCGCCGCGCACCATCGACGACGCCAAGGCGCGCGCCGTCAATGGCGTCATGCGGGTGGTCACGCTGCCCTATGGCGTCGGCGTGATCGCGCAGACGCCGTGGGCCGCCTTCGCGGCCAAGGACGCGCTCGCCGTGACCTGGAGCAAGGACGCGGTCGGCTGGGGTTTCGACAGCGAGAAGGGCGCCGGGGCATTCGCCGCCGCGGCGCGCGACATGACCAGGCCGACCAAGGTCTGGGAAACGGCCGGCGACGCGCCGGCGGCGCTCAAGCAGGCGGCAAGCGTCTACGAGGCGGAATTCCGCTGCGACTTCGCCTATCACGCGCAGATGGAGCCGCTCAACGCCACCGCGCTCGTCGCGGCGGGCGGCGATTCCTGCGAAATCTGGTGTGGAACGCAGGGCCAAACCATTTCCGTCAACGCCAGCGCGCAAGCGCTCGGTATAAAGCCGGACAAGGTCAAGCTGCACGACATGCTGCTCGGCGGCGGCTTCGGCCGGCGCGGGCCGCGCGACGCCGACTTCGTGGTCGACGCCGTGCTCCTGGCCAACGACCTGCGCGGCCGTCCGGTCAAGGTCATGTGGACGCGCGAGGACGACGTGCACAATGGCCGCTTCCACCCGCTCACGGCGCATTACCTGCGCGCCGGCTTTGACGCCAAGGGCGAACTCATCGCCTGGCAGCATCGACGCGCTTCCGACCTGGTCACCGCCTACCAGGACCCGGTGCGCTACAAGCTCGCCAAGGAGCGTGACTTCATCGGCATGCTCGGCACGGAACTCAAGACCTACAATATCCCCAACCGGCTGGCCGAGCAGGTGGCGCAGGATTCCGGGATGCGCACCAACGCGCTGCGCGGCATCGGGTTCGGACCCAACAAGCACGTGACGGAGGCCTTCCTCGACGAAATCGCGGTAAAACGTGGGATCGACCCGGTGAAATTCCGCCTCGACCTGCTTAAGGATTCCCCGCGCGGCCGCCGCGTCGTCGAGGCGGTCGCTGAAATGGCCAACTGGGGCGGCAAGCCGGCGGCAGGTCGCGGCCGTGGCTTCGCCTATATCGATTATTCCGACACGCAATTGGCCAGCGTCGCGGAAGTGTCGGTCGATCGCGCCAGCGGCGAAATCCGCGTGCATGACTTCTGGGTCACGATCGATTGCGGCGTGGCGGTGCAGCCGGACAATGTCGTGGCGCAGCAGCAGGGCTGCATCATCTATGGTCTTGGGCTGGCGTTGAGCGAGCGCGTGACCATGGCGGACGGCGCGGTGCAGCAGAACAACTTCTACGACTATATCGTGCCGCGCATGCGCGACCTGCCCAACATCCACGTCAAGATCATCCCAACCGCCAACCCGCCCTCCGGCGCCGGCCAGATGGCGACGCCGCTGGTGCCGCCGGCCATCGCCAATGCGGTGGCGGCGCTGACCGGCGTTCGCCTGCGCGAATTGCCGATGACGCCGGAGCGGGTGAAAAAGGCGCTGGCGTAAAGCCTGGCGTTACAACGACGCCACCGGGCTGGCGCACAAATCGCGGCCCGGGGGACATCGGCGGCGCACGGCAACCCCGGGGCATCGGCGGCGCCAAGCGCGCCGCCGCGAGTAGAAACATGCGATCGGAACTCGTCCGGTCGCTTCCTTTGAGCCCAACCCGTTCGGACTTTATCAGGTCCGCGGCAACACAGCGCGATCGGTGAAAGACCGCTGGAACGACACCTGTGCCGGCGCGCCCGGCGCTTATTTCATCGCGAAGATGGCTTCCATTTCCGCGCGCGGCACCACGCCGCCATGCCCACCGGCGATTCGCTCGGGGGCGAGGCCATGCTTCTTGAGCGCGTCGTAGAAGGCGACAAAACCGGCCGAGCGCGCGCGGTCGCGCACCGGCGACCAGATGTCGGTGACCCAGACGATATTGTCCGCGACCAGGTGGCCAACCAGCATGCCCTGCGCGTGCGGGTTGTCGACCCGGTAGAGCGCGATGTCACCGCCGTCGTCCTTGAGCGTCATGCCGTCGGCGAATTCGATCACGTTCGGCTGCTTCGGGTTGTTCTGCAATTCGTCGGGCTTGACGGTATGTGGCGCGCGGAACACGGCCTCGAAATACGTCTTGTTGGGAGCGGCAACGAAGACGCTCGCACCCTCGGCAACATAGGTGCGCGCGCCGCCGGTATGGTCGTTGTGGTGGTGCGTGAGGACGAGATATTTCACTGGCTTGCCGGGATATTTCGCCTTGGCCGCGTCGATGGTCCAGCGCGACTGCCACTCGTTGATCGGCGCGTCAAACACGACGAGGTGATCCTTGCGCGCGACGATCAGGCTATTATGCGTGCCGCCGACGACGTGCTGCACGTTGGGCGCGACCTCGACCAGCTTGAGGCCGGGGCTCGACGGCGGGTAATTGACCGCGTCGCTGTCGAGGAAACGTCCGAGATTGAGGCGGCGGATCACCCATTGATAGGGCACGGCGCCGGGCGCGGGCGACTTGGCCTCACGGCGACCTTCCTCTCGCACGCCAAACGCCTGCGCCGGAATATCCTTGTTGACGGCGATCTCTCCGTAGGCGACGCGGCCGACCTCGAAATTGTTGAGCCGATAGACATGGCTGTGCGCCATCTTAAGCGCGCCAACCGACTTCCAGTCCGCGAACACGAGATCGTAATCGACGTCGCCGTAGATCGGGTCGTCGTCACGGCTGCGAATGGCGGCCGGCAAGGCGCTTGACTTGTCGAAGAGGATGGTGAAGCGCACGCCGCCGTCGGTGAAAGCCAGCGCCGGCAGCGGCTTGCCGTCGAGCATCTGGTCGGGGAGCGGCGCGAGCTTCTGCGGTGCGTCGAGCGCCTTGAGCAAGAGCAGCGGCGAGGCGCGCTCGATTTCGCGCAGATAGGCGGCGTAGCGGATGTTGGACATCGGCGCGTCGCCCTTGGGCGACGAGACGGCGCCGAAATCGGGCGTGACGATCTCGCTGAACTTATCGAGCGAGGGGAACGGATAGTACATCTTGCGCTCCCAGTCGGAGCGCGCCATGCCCTTGTCGGCCTGCCAGCTCACGGTGATCTTGGAATCGCCGAGCAGGCGCGGCTCACGGCCGGCGACGAAGCTCTGCTGCGGCTCCCAATGCTTCGCCTCGCCCTTGAGCACCACCGACTTGACGCCGCGTAACGCGTCGGCGCCGCCAAGCGCGGTGACGGCATCGCGCACGAGATCGGCTGGCGCGGTCTGCGCGCCGCATGCTTGCGCCGACAAGAGCGCGAGCGCGAATACGCCAAGCGATAGGCCCTGTTTCATGACATCACTCCGGCACCGATTTTGGATTGACCCCCCGCGGCCCGACGCCGTCGCGCCGCGATGACTGCGGTGAGACTATTGCCAAAGCGCGCCGTGCTGTGGCCGGGGAGCGCCCTGGGTTCGATCAACTTGTCGTGAGACCGGGGCCGGGGCGGACGCGCGGCGCGCCAGGTTGATCGCGATAAAACCGGCGTGGCACTTTCGCTTCTTGTCCGCGCACGATCCTGGTCCCGAAAACCGGTTCCCGCCTTTCGCTATCATGCGCTAACGAACAGTTTACTGGCGTCGCCGGCGCCGGCGTTCCATGTCCCTCCACCATTCGTATTCGCCAACGAGAGGACTTGCATGATGGGTAGGATTTTTCCGTCAATCCACCGCCGGCTGATCGTTGCCGCCGCGGCGGGGGGCGTCGCGCTGCTCGCGCTCGCGCCAGCGGAGCGTGCGTTCGCCTATGACGAGGGCTCGACCAGTTCGGTGAACGTCGACGCCAAGGGCGTGGCGGTGCGCGGCTATGACCCGGTCGCCTATTTCACCGCCGGCGCGCCGACAAAGGGTTCCGATGAATTTCAGGCCAAGCATCAAGGCGCGACCTACCACTTCGCCAGCGCCGCCAATCGCGACGCCTTCATGAAGGAGCCGGCGAAATACGCGCCCGCCTTTGGCGGTTTCTGCGCCATGGGCGCCGTCTTCGGCAAGAAGCTCGACGGCGATCCCAGCCTGTGGCGCATCGTCGATGGCAAGCTCTACCTCAATGTCGGCGCGCCTGCCGCCAAGCGCTGGCGCGAGGACATTGCCGGCAACATCACCAAGGCCAACGCGAATTGGCCCAAGATCATGGAAAAGGCGCCCAAGGATCTCTAGAGCATGATCGAGAAAAGTGGGGACCGCTTTTTGGCACAACGAACATGTGCCATCCAAGCGCTGGAGCCGCAGCGCGATTCAACGAAAAGCGCGACGGCTCCAAAGCGCCACGGCTCTGGAGCATTTTTCGGCGAAATGGGAAGCGGTTCGCCGCGGAAAACGCACTAGGCTGGAATTCTTTCTTCCGTGTCGACGGGCTCGCGCAACACATAGCCGCGGCCCCACACGGTCTCGATGTAGTTCTTGCCGGATGAGGCGTTGGCGAGTTTTTTGCGCAGCTTGCAGATGAATACGTCGATGATCTTGAGCTCGGGCTCGTCCATCCCGCCATAGAGATGGTTGAGGAACATTTCCTTGGTTAGCGTCGTGCCCTTGCGCAGGCTCAGGAGTTCCAGCATCTGGTACTCCTTGCCGGTGAGATGCACGCGCGCCTGGTTGACCTCGACCGTCTTGGTGTCGAGATTGACCACGAGATCGCCGGTATGGATGACCGACTGCGCGTGGCCCTTGGAACGGCGCACGATGGCGTGGATGCGCGCGACCAATTCGTCCTTGTGGAACGGCTTGGTCATGTAGTCGTCGGCGCCGAAGCCGAGCCCCTTCACCTTGTCCTCGATGCCGGCGAGACCGGACAGGATCAGGATCGGGGTTTTGACTTTCGACACGCGCAGCGAGCGCAGCACCTCGAAACCCGACATATCCGGTAGGTTCAGGTCGAGCAGAATAAGGTCGTAATCATAAAGCTTGCCAAGGTCGACGCCTTCCTCACCGAGATCGGTGGTGTAGACGTTGAAACTTTCCGACTTGAGCATCAGCTCGATCGACTGCGCGGTGGCGCTGTCATCCTCAATCAGCAATACGCGCATGCCAGTCCCCTTCCTCGCCGCTTCAGGCTGAGATTGGCCAACCGTGGGGGCAGCCGTGAGAAACGCCCTGGGACAAACCGATTCGGCACGTTAACGCCCTATGGTTAACAAAACCTGATTCCCGCACGCAAGAAGGTGCTGGGCAAATTCGGTAGAATCGCCCTAAATTATTGTGCGGGTACGGTTTTTCAGCCACGTCAACGTTCATGTGTTACTTTAGGAACCGGAAACAACCGATTCATGCGACTCGCCCATCCGTCCTGGCTGGCGAGCCATCCTCATCCCAGGGACGGTATGGCAATGATTAACGATCCGGGTAAACACGACGTTAAGGCCGGCGGCGACATGTTGGCGGCGCAAAGGCGGCAGCGATGAAGGCTTTGGTGGAACAGGTCGCCGAACTCGACGCGGCTGAAATCTACGGCCGCGTCGTCGGCGTGCGCGGATTGATGGTGGAAGTCGCCGGCCCGCTCGGCGCGATGTCGGTCGGCGCGCGCGTCACCGTGGAGACCGGCGCGCGCGACATTGCCTGCGAGGTCGTCGGTTTTTCCGGCAAGAACGCGCTGCTGATGCCGTTCGCGCCGCTTGAAGGCGTGCGCCGCGGCTGTCGCGCCGTCGTCAGTTCCGTCGCCGGCGCGGTGCGGCCCTGCACCGGCTGGCTCGGGCGGGTTGTCGATGCGATGGGGCGGCCGATCGACGGCAAGGGGCCGATGCCGGCGGGACCCGCGCCTTATGCGTTTCGCAATCCCCCGCCGCCCGCGCATGCGCGCCGCCGCGTCGGCGGACCGCTCGACCTCGGCGTGCGCGCGCTCAACACGTTCCTGACCTGCTGCCGTGGCCAGCGCCTGGGCATTTTCTCCGGCAGCGGCGTTGGAAAGTCCGTGTTGCTCTCAATGCTCGCGCGCAACGTCGCCGCCGACGTGTCGGTCATCGGGCTCGTCGGCGAACGCGGCCGCGAGGTGCAGGAATTCCTCCAGGACGATCTCGGCGCCGCAGGGCTCGCCCGCTCCGTCGTCGTCGTCGCCACGTCCGACGAGCCGGCGCTGATGCGCCGGCAGGCGGCGTTCCTCACCCTGGCGATCGCCGAATCCTTCCGCGACGCCGGCAAGGACGTGCTGGTGCTGATGGATTCGGTGACGCGCTTTGCCGTGGCGCAGCGCGAGATCGGGCTTTCGGCCGGCGAGCCGCCGACCGCCAAGGGCTATACGCCGACCGTCTTCACCGAATTGCCCCGGCTTCTCGAGCGTGCCGGACCGGGCGTCGATGCCGGCACGATCACCGGCATCTTCACCGTCCTCGTTGACGGCGACGACCATAACGAGCCGGTGGCCGACGCGGTGCGCGGCATCCTCGATGGCCATGTCGTGATGGAGCGCGCCATCGCCGAACGCGGGCGCTATCCGGCGATCAACGTGCTCAAGTCGATTTCGCGCACCATGCAGCGCGCGGCCGACCCGGCGCAGTTGCCGACCATTGCGCGCGCGCGGCGGGTCATGGCGACCTACGCGGACATGGAGGAACTGATCCGCCTCGGTGCCTACCGGCCCGGCTCGAGCGCCGAGGTGGACGAGGCCATCCGCCTGCACGAGCCGCTGGAGCGCTTTCTCGGCCAGGGCAAGGACGAAGCCACGGGCCTTGGCGAGGGCTATCGCATGCTGGCGCAGATCCTCATGGATACGAAATCCTAACAATAATTGGCAACCGGATGATAACGTTGTTCGCCCACAATCGCCGGATTGCGTCGCCTGCGGGGGACGCGGCGGTGGGATATTATCGCTGCGCTTGCTCGCGCTTCTGGGGAGTATTGGTCGATGAAGTCGCGTGACACGCTTAATCGCTTGAAGAAGTTTCAGGTCGACGAGAGACGCCGCCGGGTGGCGCAGATCGAGGGCATGATCGCCGATTTCGAACGCATGGCCGGCGACCTCGAACGCGAGATCCAGACCGAACAGGAGCGCGCCGGCATCCACGATCCGGCGCATTTTGCCTATCCGACCTATGCCAAGGCGGCCATCGGACGCCGCGAGAACCTGCGCCGCTCCGCCGATGAGCTGCGCGGCCAATTGGCCGACGCCAGGGACGCGCTGCAGGAGGCCTTCGAGGAGCTCAAGAAGGTCGAGTTGCTCGACGAGCGCGACCAGATGCGCGAGCGCGCCGACGAAAACATGCGCGAGCAGGCCGACCTCGACGCCATCGCCGCCATGCGCGCGCGCGGCGCCGCCATCGCCTGATTGGCGACAACGACGCCGGGGCTGCCCGCGGTGACCCGCTAAGGTGTTGGCGAGCGCCAATCGCCCCTCGACGCGCGCCC
>JACQAE010000011.1 GCA_016195095.1 Pseudomonadota bacterium | reverse complement strand
GGGCCCAGGCTATGGCGGCGGCTATGGACTTGGCGCGGCCATCTTGACGGAATTCGTCGCGACCTTTCTATTCACGTTCGTCATCCTCGGCGCTACCAGCGAAAAGGGCGCGACACCGGTCGCCGGGCTTGTCATCGGCCTCACCCTCGTCGTCCTGCATTTTCCGTTCATCAATGTCACCGGTCTTTCGGTAAACCCCGCCCGCAGCCTCGGTCCGGCGGTCTTTGTTCTGGGCGACGCCATCAGCCAGGTGTGGATGTTCCTTGTCGTGCCGGTCGTTGGCGGGTTGGCGGCCGGCTGGCTCGTCAGGTCGAAAACGCTGCAAATCTAAGTTTCGGTCGCGGTACGGACGCTACCGGCAAAATTACCGGCTGCGAAACCGCGCCCATGATTGGCAATGCGCCCACCTAAACGAGGTCGGCGCATTTGTCGCCGGCCGAACGGCGTCCGCCGCGGCGAAATCTGCGCTATGGTTTGGCGGTTCACCAAGAAACCGGCTCGGGAGGGAATGCCATGCTTGCTCGTTTGCGCGCTGCGACGATTATCGCCACGGCGGCGACCGCGACCGCCTTGCTGCCCTCGCCTGGCGTCGCCCAGGATTATCCGAGCAAATCGGTGAAGATCATCGTGCCGTTCGGCGCCGGCGGACCGGCCGACGTATTCTCGCGCCAGCTTGGCCAACACCTCTCCGATGCCCTCAAGCAGTCCTTCGTTATTGAGGACAGGCCGGGCGCCGGCTCGATCATCGGCACCGACGCGGTCGCGAAATCGGCGCCCGACGGATACACGCTGCTGGCGATGTCGAATACGCACACGACCAATGAATCGCTCATCGCCAACAAGCCGTTCCAGCTCATGCGCGATTTCGTGCCGGTGGCCGGGATCAATTTTTCCGACCTCTTGATGGTGGTGCATCCGTCGGTGCCCGCGAAGAACCTCAAGGAGTTCATCGCGCTCGCAAAATCCAAGCCCGGCGAACTCAACTACGCGTCATCCGGCGCCGGCACGCCCTACCACATGGCGGGCGAATTATTCAAAGCCATGAGCGGCACCAACATCGTGCATGTGCCGCACAAGGCGTCGGGCGAGGCGCGCAATGCCGTTCTCGGCGGCCATGTGCACATGATGTTCGATGCCATCACCACGATGGCGTCGAACGTTTGCGTGGGCCAGGTCCGCGCGCTCGGTACCAGTTCATCGATGCGCTCGAGCGTGCTGCCGGATGTCCCGACCGTCGCCGAGGCGGGCGTCCCAGGCTACGAATCGACTATTTGGCTCGGCATCATGGCCCCCGCCGGCACGCCCGCGCCAATCGTCGCCATGCTCAACGCCGAGATCAACAAGGTCCTGCGCCTGCCCGATATCCAGGCGGCATGGGCCAAACAGGGCGCGACGCCGCTCATCATGTCGCCCGTCGAGTTCGACGCCTATCTGCGCAAGGACATCGAGAAATGGGCGGGCGTGGTCAAGCGCTCGGGCGCCATGCCGCGCTGAACGCGTCGCGCTGGGCGTCGGTTCGACGCTGTTCAGCCGGCGTGCACGCGGCTTTTCCACATTTCCCATGGGCGCTGGAAATTGCCGTCGCCGCGAGCGGCGATCAGCGCGCTCTCGGCCGTGTCGAGGAATGTAATCTGTCCACCAAGCGCGATCGCCTGCGCCTGCAGGCGGGCGTTGATTTCCGTATAGACCGCCCGATAGACGGCGATCATGACGTTGGGTCCAACGCAAACATTGCCGTGGCCGCGCATCAGCGCGACGTTCTCGCCGCCCAGCGCGCGTGCCAGCGCGGCGCCATGCGCGCGGTTGCGCACCAGGAGATCGGTCATGCCGAATTGCGCCCGCATCTCGAAATTGGGGATATCCTGGGGAATGAACGCCGACATGTGGCAGATCGGCCGCAGCGCCACGCTCGACACCGAAAACGGGATCACGCTGGGCGAGTGGCTGTGCACGACCGCGCCGACATCCGCGCGCGCCTTATAGATCTCGCCATGGATGAAGCGTTCGATATAGATGAGCCGCCCGCCTTGATCGACCGGATTGGAATCGAGGTCGAATTCCATGATGTCCGCGGCGCTCACCAGCGCCGGCGCGCGCGAGCGCGACAACAGGTATCGGTTGGGCGCCCCGGGATGGCGCAGGCTGACATGGCCAAAGCCGTCAAGAACGCCCTGATCGGCAAGGATGCGGTTGGCGGCGACAAGATCGGCAATCACCGCGGCGTCGACGGCGCCGCCGCTCGGCGGCGCGCCATGGTCGGCTGAAATCGTCACGCTCTCGCCCCGGGCTGCAATGCAATCAATGTCCCTATTGCTACAGCATCGAACCGCGATGGGCTATCGCGGCGAGACGCGTGGGCATGCCCAAGGACGTCTCGGCCGAGGCCTATGGGCCCCTTTTCATCCGACCTTGAAGGCTTTACGATGCCACATCGCGCTGTCGACTTGCGCAGCGCAGAGTGGCGTCGTGCGGTCGCGTCGTTGCGTCGCCCGGCCGGAGGCCGTCCATGCCGGCGTTGGATTCGGTGACCGGGATTCTTGCCGTCCCGTTGTGGTGGGCCGGCGGTGTTGCCGCCGTGATTCTGGTGCTGCTGGTTCTGGCGGTATTCCGCTCGGGCGCCGCCGCGGTCAACGCGATCACGCGCGTTTCAATGCTGGTCATTGGGGTTGTTGCCGGCTGGCTCTATTTCGACCTCAGCGACGCCCACCAAAAAGTGCTTGAGCGCGGCGCGCTCGAGACGCGCGCGGCGCAGTTGGCCGGCCAGGCCAATGTGCCCGGTTCGGCGTTGGCATGCCTTGCGGTACCGCTTGGCGAGGCGGTCGAGAACGCTTGCGAGAAGGCGGTCTTCGCCAATCCCGAAACCGTCGCGGCGGCCATCGCCTATACGGGCGCGCGCCTGGCTTTGCTTGCCGAGAGCACGGCCTATGCGCGAAGCCGCGACGTCGGTCATGAGGCAAACCTCGGTGCCTTGCGCCGCGGTCTCGAACACGACCGTTACGGCATTCTGGCGCATGTTTTCGCCGCGCGCGAAAACTGCGGCGCGCTGCAATGCGACGACGCGGCGGCCTTGCGTGATCGCGCCCGCGTCGAAGCCAACATGAAGGCCAAGCTGTTCGCCGAGCTGGTGCGTCGGCACGAACCGCTTTGGGGCGCGCGCGCCGCGCCGGCCAACGACGTCGTCGCCGAAACAACGCCCACGGCGCCGGCGTTGGGCACGATCGCCCCCTCGTCGCGGTACAATTTTCCCTCCGCGGCGTCGATTCCGCCGGTCAGCATCATGAACGCGGAGCCGGGGACGCCAGGTGCGCCGTCGGCGGCGCCCGAAGCGCCGGCGAACGCCGCGCCGCGTTCGGCGCCGGCGCGCCGGCGGTCGGGACAAAGCAGTTCGCGGCCGCCCACCAGCCGCGCGGAACCGTTGCCGTTGCAGGCATCT
>JACQAE010000077.1 GCA_016195095.1 Pseudomonadota bacterium | reverse complement strand
CCGCTATGGGCTGCTCTCCGAGGACGCGCATCCCGCGTCCGGGGAATTGTGGGGAAATTTCCCGCAGACCTATTCGATGGCCGGGCTCATTCTCACCGCGACCAGGTTGTCGCGCAGTTGGGAGGATCGCAATTGGCGCGGCTTGTCGTAGTGTCGAACCGCGTCGCGGTGCCGGATCGGGCGGCGCGGGCGGGCGGTCTCGAAGTTGCGATCAAGGCAGCGCTCAAGCGGCGCCGGGGCGTGTGGTTTGGCTGGAGCGGGCGCGTCGCCGACGATGGCACGGGCAACGGACCGCACATGGTCGAGCATGACGACATCGCCTATGTCGTCGTTGATCTCACGCCCGACGATCACCAGGAATTCTATAACGGCTTTGCCAACCGGGTGCTGTGGCCGATATTGCATTACCGCGTCGATCTCGCCGAATTCACCCGCCGCGACTTGAGCGGATATATGCGCGTCAACGCGTATTTCGCGTCGCGTCTGGAGAAGATCTTGCGACCCGATGACGTCATCTGGGTGCATGACTATCATTTCATCCCACTGGCCAGGGCGTTGCGCGAGCGCGGCTTTGCCAACCGCATCGGATTCTTCCTGCACGTGCCGTGTCCGCCGCCGGAAATTCTGACGGCATTACCCAATCACGAACACTTCATTCCGGCGCTGGCGCAATACGACTTGCTGGGCTTTCAAACCGAGATCGATGCGACCAATTTCTCGCGCTACCTGGCCAATGAATGCGGGTTGGCGCGCCGCGACCAGAATCATTTCGTGTCCGGTGACCGCGTGGTGCGCATCGACGTGTTCCCCGTCGGCGTCGAGACCGAAAGCCTGGCGCGGCTTGCCCGCCGCGCGATCGGCTCCGACTTCGTGCGCGACGTGCTCGAAAGCCTGTCGGGTCGCGCCATGATCCTTGGCGTCGACCGGCTCGACTATTCGAAGGGCATCGCCCAGCGCATGGACGCATTTGAACGTTTTCTCGGCAGTCATCCCGACTGGCGCGGCAAGGTCACTTACTTGCAGATCACGCCAAAGAGCCGCTCGGATATTCCCGAATATGCCGAAATGGCGCGCCAGGTCGGCGAGGCGGCGGGGCGCATCAATGGCACGTTCGGCGAGGCGTCGTGGACGCCGATCCGCTACGTCAACCGGGTGCACAGCCGTACTGCGCTCGCCGGCCTCTACCGCGCCGCGCGCGCGGCGCTGGTGACGCCGCTGCGCGACGGCGCGTCGCCAGGGCCATCGAGCGCGCCCTGTCGATGCCGCTGGCCGAGCGTCAGGAGCGGCAGACGTCGCTATTTGCGGTTTTGAGCGAAAACAGCCTGGCCATTTGGGCCGACCGGTTCCTGGCGGCGCTGACCGAGCCGACGGTGGCCTTGACATAAATCATGGATTGGCGGGCACGCCGGCTGTCACAATTCCAAACATGAAGGGTGGACGATATTTGCATGTATGGCGCGTCGCGCCATTGGGGCTCGCGGGGGTGTTGCTTCCGCTATTGTATTGCGTTGCGCCGGCTGCCGACGCCGCGAACGGCGCAAGGCTGGCGCGGCAATGGTGCGCCGCCTGTCACGTCGTCGCCGCCGACCAGCGCAGCGCGAGCGCCGACGTTCCGGCGTTTTCGACGATTGCCAGGCGGCCCGATTTTGATACCGCCAAGATCACGACTTTCCTCTTCGATCCGCATCCAAAAATGCCCGACATGAGCCTGACGCGGGTCGAGGCTGCCGATATTGCCGCCTATATCGCAAGCCAACGCTAGAGCATTTTCCGGCGAAGCGGGAACCGGTTCGCCGCGGAAAATGCGACAAAGTCAAAGAAAATGGAGCGCTTTCCGAATCAATTGGAACGGGAAGCGTCCGAGCACTTCATGGCTTCGCGCAATCGCGCGACGGCGCAAACGTCGCCCATCCGAAGTTCACCATACGCTGCGGCGCCCTTGATTGCCGCCACGCGCGAATTGCGGCATGCTCAAAGCCCACCGACGGACGCTGGCAATTCCTGGCGGGGAGGAAGAAAAATGCGCATTCGTAACATCAGCCTCATTGGCGCGGCGCTTGTGGCGATGGCGTCGGCGGCCTTTGGCGAAACGCTCAAGGTGGCGATTCCGCAGCGCGGATTCTGGGACAGCGAGTTCGTGAATTTCGCGATCAAGGAGGGTTTCTTCAAGAAGGAGGGGCTTGACGTCGAGATTTTCTGGACCAGCGGCGGGTCGGAAACGCTGCAGGTGGCGATTTCCGGCAGCGCCGATATCGCGATGTCGAACGGCTTCCTCGGCGTCGTCGGCGCCTATGCCAAGGGCGCGCCGATCCGTGTCATCGGCGCCGAGATGACCGGCGCGCACGAGCTATACTGGTATGTGCCGGCGCAAAGCCCGATCAAGACGCTCAAGGATGCCGATGGTAAATCCGTTGCGTTCTCGCGGCCGGGCTCCTCCTCGCATCTCGTGCTGCTCAACCTCATCAAGCTCGCGCAATCGAGCGCCAAGCCGGTCTCGACCGGCGGCCTGCCGGCGACGCATACGCAGGTGATGTCCGGCCAGATCGATGTCGGCTGGGCCGTCCCGCCATTTGGCGTGCGCGACCTCGCCGAGAACCGCATCCGCATCATCGCGCGCGCGCGCGAGGCCAAGGACATGCAGGACCAGACCATTCGCGTCAACGTTGCCAACCTCGAATCGCTTGAGAAAAAACGCGCGGCGATCACCACGTTCATGCGCGTCGTGGCGCAGACGATCGCCTGGTCATACGCGAATCCAAAGGCGATCGACTATTTCGCCGAGGCGGCCAAGGTCTCGCGCGACGTAGCCAAACGCTCGGTCGATGAGTTTTATCCGCAATCGGCGTTGCAAGTCGGTGAGATCCGCGGCCTGCAACGCACGCTCGATGAAGCCTACGACTATAAGCGCCTCGTCGAGCGCAAGAGCGAGAGGCAGATGCAGGGCCTGTTCGACATCGTCTACAAGCCGGCGAAATAGAGCGCGCAATGACGCCGTTGCGCGATTCGTCGCCCTGGTAACCATCATATGCGGTGACCGCGCGATCCGTGCAATCCCGTATTGCGCCGGAAATTTGACAGATCAAATACCGGTGAGCCTGGTACGCGAATGCGCGCGCCGTCGCCTGTTTTCATGATACACAATGCCCAACTGTGGCGAAATTTCACGCGCTCGGTTTGCCTGTGGAGAATCCCGTGATCAGGCTCGCCCTTTATGTCGCATGCACGCTCGTTGTCGCGGCGCCAGCCTGTGCGCAATCGGTTTCGGAAAGATGGGGCATCAACGCCACGTTGGGTATCAGTCCCTCGACTCAGGATTTTGTTAACGAGGTCGCACTCAATGAAATGCTCGAAGTCGAGTTGAGCAAGCTTGCTGAGGAACGGGCAGGCGCGAAGATCAAGGAATTCGCGGCAAGAATGGTCAAGGACCACAAGGAGACGTCGCGCCAGCTAAAGGCGCTCATACGCAACGGTCAGGTGAGCGTCTCGTTTCCCGACATCCTCGATGCCGCCCGTCAGGCCACACTGGATAGGCTTAAGGGACTGCAAAGTGGAGAGTTTGATAAGGCGTTCGAGGCGCTGCAGATCAGCATCCACAATGACGCGGTGTCGCTCTTTGAACGCTATGGCAATGGCGGCGACCATCGCGACCTCAAGGTGTTCGCGTTCAAGCACCTGCCGCACCTGCAGGAGCACTGGAGATTGGCGCGTGACTTGAAAAGATAGTTTTAGAGTCCGATCCGCCTCGATTGAATCAGAGAGCGTTGTCTTTGGTTTTTCGCATTCTCCATCGCAAACCTTCTGCCGCCGTTCGCCATCATACTCAAAGCCAAACAACTCCGCCCGTCCATGAATTTGATCGATTCCATCTAGAGTTCTCATCCCAAAAAAGGGGGAGCTGGTTTTTTTGGAAAAGATCATGCTCGACCAACGAGATCGAGCTTTCGCACGTTTCGACCCGATGCGAAAATGCGCTAGCGCGTCACGATCACGTCGAGGATGGCGGTGCGGCCGTTCTCGACGGCGTCCACGCATTGCGCGAGCGCCGCCGGCAGATCCGCCGCCCGATCCACGCGAATGCCGACGCCGCCGAACAGCTTGGCGATCTCCGAATATTCGTACGCCGTGATCGGGAAGCCGTGCGAGCGGTCCTTGGCGGCCGCGATCCCGTCGGGATAATAGGCATGGTGCTCGCGTTTCATCGCCAGATATCCGCCATTGTTGAGCACGACCACGAGGATCGGCAGTTTTTCCTGGCGCGAGAACGCGAGCGCCTGCGGCAGCGGATTGTAGAGGAAGGTGCCGTCGCCCATGACCGCGGCCACCAGCCGGTCGCGCGCGGCGAGCTTGACGCCAAGTGCCATGCCCAGTCCCTGGCCGAGGCCGCCGCCGCAGCGGTAATAGCTTTGCGCGCCTTGGTGGTCGAGATGGCGCAGCGTGTCGCGACGATGCGTGATCGTCTCGTCGATATAGATGGCGTCGCGCGGCAGGGTCTCGCCGAGCATGCGGCACAGCATGGCGGGATCGATGCCGGCGCCGCTCGCCGCCGCGGCGATTGCACGCGCTTTGCCATGCGCGACGGCAAGCGCCTTGCGCCGTGCGGCGATGGCCTTGGCGCCGGATCCCGCGGTGCGCGCGGCGGCCGCGATTTCGCCAAGCGCATGCGGCACGTCGCCTTCAAGAACAATGTCGGCCTGCAGGTTCTGGTAGACCATGTTCGTGCGCACCGGCTGTTCATCGATCACGACGACGGTGGCCCGCGCCGGCCGGTCGCCTGGGCCATACCAGGGCATGCGGCTGCGCACCACCAGGACGACGTCGGCGGTTTGCGCGAACGGTTCGAGGGAAAAACCCTGATGCAGCGGGTTGGTCTTGGCGAAGTTCGAAAACTCGGCCGCGACGTTTTCAATGACCGGGATCGCCAAGAGCTCGGCCAGTTGCGCCAACGCCTCGTAGCCCGCGGCGTCGCGGCCGGCGCTTTCGGTGACGATCAGCGGGTTCCGAGCGGCGAGCAGGAGCGCAGCGACGCGCGCGATCGCGCTTTGCGGGGCATGGGTGGGCAGCGCCCGCGCCACCTGCGGACGGCGCCCGGGCGGCGACCATTGCGCCAGCATGGTCTCGATCGGCATGGAGAGGTAGACCGGTCCCGGCGGCATGCTCTGGGCGATTTCGCCGCCGCGCACGATCATCTGGTAGGTCGTTTGCGAACTGGTGATCGGACCCGCCCATTTGACGATCGGCGCCATGAGGCGGTGCGGGCCGCCGACGACGCTGAGCGCGTAAGTCCATTGCTGGCCGGGGTCGAAACCTTCCTGCTCGCCATAGGTGAGCGATTCGCCGGAAAAGATCAGCATCGGAACGTTCATGCGCTGCGCGGCGTCGATGCCCATCGATCCCTGCAACAGGCCGACGCCGGCATGCAGCACCACGGCCTGCATGCGCCCGGTATGGCGCGTGTAGCCGATGGCGAGACCCACGGCCAAGGATTCATGGCCGCAGGACATGTAGCCGGGGCCTTTCGCGGCCGTTACGTCCTGGCGCGCGAATGCCTCCCACAGCGATCCCCATTCCGAGCCGGGCGAGGTCATCACGTAGTCGATGTCGAGCGCGCGCAGGGCTTCGAGGATCGCCTCGCCGCCATCAAGAGAATTCTTCTGCGCTGGATTTGTTTGTCGGGGCTTTCGCATCGGGCATGTCACTCGCTATCGGGGGTGAGGCGGGCAGCCGGCCGGCGGCGGCTGCGTCAGGTCGGGAGCGTCATGGCAGCGCTCGCACGGCGTTCGCGTCCATGCGGGCCAAGTCTGGCGCCACCGCCTCCGCGGCCAGCGCGGCGAGGGCGGCGTCAAGCGCCATGACGGTCTGTCCGTCGCTGCCGAGCCGGCGCACCGATACGGTGCGCGCCTGCGCCTCCTTGCGCCCGACGACCAGCAGGGCCGGCATCTTGGCGAGCGAATGTTCGCGCACCTTGTAGTTGATCTTCTCGTTGCGCAAATCGGCCTCCACGCGCAGCCCGGCGCGGCGCGCGGCCGCGAGCACTTCCTGTGCATAGGCGTCGGCGTCCGATGTGATGGTGGCAATGGTGGCGTGAACCGGCGCCAGCCAGAGCGGCATGTGCCCGGCATAATGTTCGAGAAGGATGCCGGTGAAGCGCTCGAGCGAGCCGAACATCGCGCGGTGCAGCATGACCGGCGTCACCTTGTTGGAATGCTCGTCGATATAGAAGGCGCCGAGGCGTTCGGGCAGGATGAGATCGACCTGCACCGTGCCACATTGCCAGTCGCGGCCGATGGCGT
>JACQAE010000076.1 GCA_016195095.1 Pseudomonadota bacterium | reverse complement strand
TTCGGCATGGTCGCCGACCGTTTTGGCGTAAACTGGATGGTGCTCGTGGCGGCGTGAGCGCGATGCCGCGCGTTGCCCGCGACGGCAACCGGGTCGCAGGCTGGCCCCGCGGCCGGCGAAATAGGGCGCGTTGCCCGGAGCGGTCATGATCACGCTCTACTATGCGGCGCATACCTGCTCGCTCGCTTCGCATATCGCCCTGATCGACGCGCGCGCCGACTTTACGGCGGTGCGGATCAGCTTTGCCGCGGACGAGCAGCGCCAGCCGCCCTACCTCGCCATCAACCCCAAGGGGCGCGTGCCGGCGATGGTCACGCCGCGCGGAATTCTCACCGAGACGCCGGCCATGCTGGCGTTCATCGCGCAAAGCTTTCCGGCCGCGCGCCTGGCGCCGGTCGGTGATGCGTTCGCGTTCGCGCAGGTGCAGGCCTTCAACAGCTATCTGTGCGCGACGCTGCACGTGGCGCATGCCCACCGCATGCGCGGCTATCGATGGGCCGACGACGCGGCCGCGATCGCCGCCATGCGGCGCAAGGTGCCGCAGGCGGTCGGCGATTGCTACGACCTTATCGAGCGCGACATGCTCAAGGGGCCGTGGGTGATGGGCGAGAGCTATACGATCTGCGATCCCTATCTCTTCACCCTCGCGCAATGGATCGAGGATGACGGCGTCGACCCGACGCGGCTGCCGCGCGTGATCGATCACCGCAACCGCATGTCCGAGCGCGCGCATGTGCGCCGCGCGCTGGCCGAGGAACTGGCTTGACGGCCGCGCGGTGGACGCAAAGTGGCGGCGATGGCATGGCGGCCTTTATGAAAACTTGCCCCATGCGCGCTCGCTCGCCCACCAGATGAGTTTGCCGCCGACGAGGATGCCGGCCGCGAGCGCGAACCAGCCATAGGCGCCCATTGCCACAATCCCCGATCCCGCCGCCACCACCGGCAGGATCATGACCAGGTAGAACGGCCCGGTATAGCGGCAATGCGTGCGCCCGCAACGCCGCGCATTGAGGAGGCATGCCGTCCCCATCCAGCCGAGCGCCAGCGCCCAGATGGCGGCGCGCGCGGGCGCATCGACAAAGGCCCCGGCAACGATGGCCGCGACCGGCAGCCCCCAGGCCCGGAGATAATCGCGCCGGCCGCCGGCCCAATCGCGCCGCGCGCTCTGGTTTGATTGCGTCATGACGACCGCCTATTCCTTTTCGTATTCCCGATTGATCGCTCTCATCGCCGTCATCCGGCTTGCCCGCGCGTGCCGGCGCCAAACGACCGCCGCCGGCGCGCCCAGAAAAACGCCAGCAGCGGAATGAGCGTCCATTGCGCCAGCGGCGAAATGCCGACGCCGATCAGCGGCAATGTCGGCATGAGGTCGCTATAGGCCCAGCTGACGCGAACGGTCGTATTGAGCCACTCGCTGAAAATCGTGTAGCCGATGCCGGCGACGAGCGCGAACAGGGCGACGGCGCCATAGCGCTCGTCGGGCCAGTGCGCATTGCCAAATCCAAAGAGCGCCAGGAGCAACACGACGCCCGCGATCAGCATGTCGCCGCCGGTGCAATGCACGACGGCAAAGGCGATCTCCGCGCGGCTGCCCTCGCGCCAGATCGTATAGAGCGGCAGATGCGCGATTTCCCAGGCGAGATTGGCCGTCAGAATGAAAGCGAAATAGCGCCGCAGGACCGCGATCCAGGTGGCGCGGCCCGGCTCCACGCCCGGCGCCGTGCGCGTGCTCATGCCGCCACCCTTCGCAAGCGTCCTGACAATAGCCGAGCAGTCCGGCAACGGGCGCTGCCGCCATTGGCAATCATGACCCGAACAGCCCCTTGATGCGGCCCCACAGACCGGGGTCGGACGGCGCGCGCTGGTCGTGCACGTCGTTGACCAGGGCATTGACGAAAACGACGAGATTCGCCGGATCGAATTTCAGCCCGTGGAAGTTGGCGCGCCAGCGGCCCTGCTGATCGATCACATGCGTCACGATGCCGTGGAGCTGATATCCGTCCGCCTGGCGGGTGAAACGATGGCCGAAACGTTGCGCCAGCTTGCGTGTCGCGTCTTCCGGCTGGCCCGCCGCCGTCGTCAGGAATGTCCAGTTCGCGAGGTCGAGCGCGTGGCGCGCACCATAGGCGCGCAGCACATCCGGCGTGTCATTCGCCGGGTCGGTGGTCACCGTGATGAACGCCACCTGCGCACGCATCGGCGTCTGGTTGACCATGTGCTGAATTTCGGCGATGCGCTGCATATGCAGCGGGCAGATGTCGCGACAGGCCGCGTAGATGAAATTGAGGACGACGACCTTGCCGTGCAGCCCGGCAAGGCGCAGCGGGCGTCCCGCGGCATCGGCGAGCGCGAAGTCCGGCGCGTCCTTGTCGATCGGCTGGAAATATTTCTCGCGCGCGCCGAGCGCGGCTTCGAACTCGGCGAGCGAATGCGCGCGCGCCACGGCCGGAAGCGACGCCACGACGAGCGCGAGCGCCAAGGCTGCAAAAGCGCGCGCGGGCATTGACGCGGCGGCCGCTCAGCTTTTTTCGCCCGGCGCCGCAGGGGCATTGCGCCACTGGTCGTTGGGCCGTTGGCCGCCACCCATCATGCCGCCGCCACCCATCATGCCGCCGCCACCCATCATGCCGCCGCCGCCCATCATGCCGCCGCCACCCATCATGCCGCCGCCGCCCATCATGCCGCCACCCATCATGCCGCCGCCACCCATCATGCCGCCACCACCCATCATTCCACCCCCCATCGTGCCGCCACGGTCGGCCGGCGCGTGGTCGCGGTTGTTTGCGCGAGGATGACCGGCGCCAAGGCGAGCCCGGTGACCAGGGAGCCGGCGACCAGCAGGATTTTCAGGTTTTTACGCATGGTCGTTTTTCCTTTCGTTGATTGACGGGGATGTCAGATGTGTCGAAGTCGTTGCGCCGGGAGCGCCGTCGCGGCGATCCGACGGCGCGGCGTTTTCATGGGTGGAATTCGTCGCCGGGGGCGCGCGGGATTGCTCCGGCGCGCACGCGCTGCCGGACATGCGATGGAAGCACAGGCCAAGCCCGCACATCACCGCGCAAGGCAGAACGGCAAGGAGGAGGGGCGCGAGCCCGGTCGCCACCATCCAATCCCAGTTGAAGGCGAGGCCGGCGACGATCGCGGCGGCCGCCAGCGCCAGAAATCCACGGCGGCCTGCTAGGTAGTAGCGGGCGAGATCAAGCCACTCGCGGGCGAGCGAGGTGTTGCCGCGCTCGATCGAGGTCGGTGCTGTCATCGGGGTTCTCCTGCTATTGCGGGTGGACTTGCGACCGCGCCGCCATTGCCGGTGACGCGCGCCAGGGCAGCGGGCGCCGGCACCACACCGGCCCAGCGCGGGCGGATCGACGTGCGCAATCCACCCGATCCCTCGGCGACGACGCGGCGCAGGAAGGCGAGCATCGCCGGGTCGTCCCATTCGGCGGGTCCGACCATGCGGCCAAGTTCGCGGCCCTCGCGATCGATAAGCAGCGTCGCCGGCACGCCGACGGCGCCGAGTTCGCGCGCCGCGCGGCCGGAACTGTCGACGTAAAGGGCGAGGTTGCGGATGCCGTTTTCGGCGTAGAATTTGCGCACGACCTCGATTCCGGAGCGATCGATGGAGAGCGCGACGACGCCGAATGCCGCGCCGCCAAGGCTCGCTTGCAGGCGGTCGAGCGAGGGCATCTCATGGCGGCACGGTCCGCACCAGGTCGCCCAGATATTCACTAGAACGACCTTGCCACGGAAATCTTCAAGCGTGAGCGGCCGGCCCTGGCCGTCCGTGAAGGTGACGGCGTTGACCGGCTTTGGCGTCTTGTGCGTGACGAAATTTCCCGGCGGCTGCTGCGCCCTCGCAAGCGGCGCCGCGGCGACGAGGAGGTTCAACGCGAGTAGCGGGACGCATAGGCACAGGCGAGCCAACCCAGGGGCGTTATTCAAGGCCATTGCAATCTCCGAATGAGCGAGCGGATGGTGGCGCGATGGTTGGCCGTGGCGGGCGCGGACGCCGCGTCCTGCGTCTTGGTCTTGCCTCGCCGCGTCATTGCCGCCGGCATCATGGCTGGTCCATCCCGCGACGCCGCCTGTTGCGCCTGAGCAGAAACCCGACGACGGCGAAGGTTCCGCCGACAAGCAGCGCCACGAAGACGAGGCATGCCGCGGTTCCCGCGTACATCGCCAGTTCGTAGCTCCAGTCGAATTCCCGCATCGCCAGCATGGTGCGCCCGCCCCGCGTGGCCTATTCGACCGCGTAGACGCGTGGATCGGCGTCGTCGCCGATCTCGTAGATGGTGAACGGCTCGGCCTTGCGCCCGCTCATTCCCGGAGAACCCTCCGGCATGCCCGGCAGCGAAATGCCGCGAATGTCAGGGCGCTCGCGCAGGAGCCGGTCGAGCGTTCCCACCGGCACGTGGCCTTCGACCACGTATTTTCCGATCAAGGTCGTGTGGCAGCCGGCGAATTTTTCCGATACGCCGTGCTGCTTCTTGATCAAGGACAGGTCATGCGTCTCCACGACCTTCACCGCGTAATCGTGTTGGCGCAAGTAATTGGCATATTGCTCGCAACAGCCGCATTGCGGGTTCTTGAACAGCGTGGCGGCGACGCGCTCCGCGGCGCTGGCGCCCGTGGTCGAAATCAACGCCAGGACGAGGATGGAAAAAGCCTTCGCAAGCATGTCATGGCTCCTATGTTGCATTGGGCACGATGTCGAATTCATTGGGCGCCTGCCGCCCGGTCGCTGTGCGCGTTTGGATCCTCTCGTCACGCGACGCGGATGACGCCCATCATTCCGCCGATCTGGTGCTCGAGTATGTGGCAATGGAACATCCAATCGCCTGGATTGTCGGCGACGAAGGCGATCTCGGCGCGCTCGCGCGGTGCCAGCAGCACGGTATCCTGCCATTCCCGGCGCGGCGTTGGCCGTCCGTCGCGGCTGATCACGCGGAAACTGTGGCCGTGCAGGTGCATCGGGTGATGCCAGGCGGTGTCGTTGGTGAGCTGCATGACGCAGGAGCGGTTGCGCGCGAGCGTGAGCAGGGGATCGTGCACGTGTCCCTTGGCGGCGACGCCGTTGATCGCCCAAACCAGGCCGTTATGCATCAGCGTGCGGATATCGACCGACTTGCCGTCCATCCGCGCCGCCATCATGCCGCCCATCATGCCGCCGCCGAGCGTCACGTCGTGGCGCTCGGCATCCTTCAGGTCGGGCTCCGGCAGCGGGTTGGCGGCAAGGCCGATGGGCTTGGCGTCGGGCGCCTCGCGCAGCGGCTTGTCGTCGCCATAGGCGAGATCGAGTAGGCGGTATTGCAGGTTGCGGTAGAACGTGTCGGTGACGCGAAATTTCTCGCCCGGGCGCCCCGTCATGTCGAGCACGATATCGGCGCGCATCGCCGGGCCGAGTACGACGCGGCCGCCGTCGGGCGCGTGCGGCGCCACCGGCTGGCCGTCAAGCGCGACGACCAGCGGAGCGTGACCGTCGAACTCGAGCCCGAAAATACGCGCGTTGGCGGCGTTGATGAGGCGCAGGCGCATGCGCTCGCCCGCGCGCACGGCAAAACTCTCGCGCACGCGGCCGTTGACCGTCACCGTATTGCCGATGCGCCCGGCATGGCTCACGTCCATCATGTTGCCGAAATCATCGCTGATCGAGGCGTCGTTGAGGAGCCGCCAGTCGCCGAGCACCCAGGTCACGTCACGATCGACGGCGAGGGGCTGCGCCTCCTCGACGATCAACGCCCCGGAGAGGCCGCGACCGACCTGCGCGAAGCTGCGCTGGTGCGGGTGGTACCAGAACGTTCCGGCGTCGGGACAGGCGAAGTCGTAGACGAAGCTCGCGCCCGGCGCGATCGGCTTTTGCGTGAGGAAGGGCACGCCGTCCATGGCATTGGGAACGCGCACGCCATGCCAATGCACCGTGGTTTCCTCCGCCAGCCGGTTCTCGACCGTGACGCGGATGGGTTGGCCGCGCGGCACGCGGATTTCCGGTCCGGGGACTTGCGCCGCGTAGCCCCAGACATCCGTGTCGGGATGCGGCGGGCCGACCAGCGAAACCTTTGCCGGCGCGGCAACGAGCGTGAATTCGCGCAGCGGCGGCATAGCGGCCTGCGCGCGCGGCGCGAGCGCCAGCGCCGCGGCGCCGCTGACGCCGGCGAGGAGAAACGATCGGCGATCGATCGCCGAAAATGCGGTGGTGGACATTGGCAGCCATCCTTTATGCGTTGTGAGCAAGGCGCCGGCGAGACCCAAAGAGCCGCATGCATCACGCGCCTGGCGCGAACGCCCCGCCCTGCCGCGCATGCGCATTGGCGCATGTCGCGCGCCGGCGACGCGTCTCAGCCCAGGATGGCGGGTCTTGGCGGGTAGGGGTCGGGCGCGCTTTGATGGCCCGCGACCACGGAGGCGGCGAGAACCGGCGCCAGGAGCGTCACGGTCACGCCCAGCGCCGGCACCAACGGTAGCACGGCCGTGAGGCCATTGCATTGCGCGACGCAGGCCGACGGCGCGGCCCCACCATCGCCGCGGCAACCGTCGCAGCCGCCGGGCATCGCCATTTCGCCGCTCGCCGCCATGGCCATGCTCGCGCCCATCATGCTCGCGCCCATCATGCTCGCGCTCATGTCGAACGTGCGCACGATATGCGCCGACAGCCCGACAATAAGCGCCAGGGCCAACACCGGCGCCAAGACCAGGGCAGACAGCCGCGCGACCTTCTTCGCCATGCGCCTAAGATAGCAATCGATCCGGCCAAAGGCCAGCGCGCATTGCACAAGCTTTTGCCCCGAGTCACGCAATCGTGAGCCGCGCGGTTGCCGCGCGCGCCGGTTTCTTGTTTCATGCCTTGCAGGCGCGGCGATGCGGCGAGGGCCTGCGCAACGAAAGCATGATTGCATGACGGTGTCGAAATTGTCGCCCGACGCGACCGCGCCGCAAGACGCCGCGCCGATGCGCTTCGGCGGCGGCAAGCGCACCGAGGACTTTCCGCTGGTGACCGGTCGCGGGCTCTTTACCGACGATATCTCTCTTTCCGGCCAGGCCTATGCCGCGTTCGCGCGCGCGCAGGTCGCGCATGGCATCATCCGCGCGCTCGATATCGCGGCGGCCGCCGCCATGCCCGGCGTGCTCGCGGTCATGACGGCGCGCGACCTGGCGGCGGAGAATATCGGCGCCATCCCGCCGGTCGCCGCGTTTGCCGGGCGCGACGGCAAGCCCATGTTCGCCGCCAAGATGCCGGTGCTCGCCGCCGATCGCGTGCGCTATGTCGGCGAGCCGTTCGCCATGGTGGTGGCGCAGAGCGCGCAAGCGGCGCTCGACGCCGCGGAGGCGGTGGGCGCGCGCATCGAAGCGCTGCCGGCGGCTAGCGACGTTGAGCGCGCCAGGGCGGCGGAGGCGCCGGAAATCCATGCCGGCGCCAAGGGAAATGTCGTTCTCGATTGGGAGGACGGCGACAAGGCGGCGGTCGATGCCGCGTTCGCGCGCGCGGCGCATGTCGCGCGCGTGCGCCTGATCGACACGCGGCTCGCGCCATGCGCCATGGAGCCGCGCGCCGCCATCGCCAGCTATGACCGCCAGACGCAGAGCTTCACGCTGATCGCGCCCACCCAGGGGGTCGCCATCGTGCGCAAGCTCCTCGCCGAGGGCGTGTTCAACGTCGCCGCCGAGCGCATCCGCGTGCTCACGCATGATGTCGGCGGCGGCTTTGGCATGAAGGTGCAGACCTATTGCGAATATGCCGCGCTGCTGTTCGCGGCGCGCCGCCTCGGGCGGCCGGTGAAATGGTGCGCGACGCGGCTGGAAAGCTTTCTTTGCGACACGCATGGGCGCGACGGACTGCTTGAGGGCGAGCTCGCGCTTGACGCCAAGGGTCGATTTCTCGGTTTGCGCGCGCGCACGCAAGTCGGCATCGGCGCCTACACGACAACCTTCGCCGCGATCTTCGCCACCGCCAATACCAGGAATTGCCTGTCCAGCGTCTATGCCATCCCCGCCATCCATATCGGCGCCACCATGGTGCTCACCAACGCCGCGCCGCTCGGACCCTATCGCGGCGCCGGGCGGCCGGAGGCGATCTACCTCATCGAGCGCCTCATCGACCGCGCGGCGGCGGAACTGGAGATGGATCGCGTCGAACTGCGCCGGCGCAATCTCATCGCGAGCGGCGCGATGCCATACCGCACGCCGAACGGGCCGATCTATGACAGCGGCGAATTCGCGGCCGTCCTCGACAAGGCGCTGGCGTTGGCCGATTGGAAGGGATTTGCCGCCCGCCGCGCCGCCGCGCGCAAGGCCGGCATGCTGCGCGGCATCGGCATCGGCTGCTTTCTCGAGGTGGCGGGGGGAATTCTCGACGAGACCGTCGATCTGCGCTTCGAGCCCGACCGCAGCGTCACGCTGCGCACCGGCGCGCAGGCTATGGGGCAGGGGCATCTGTCCACCTTCGTGCCGCTGGTGGCGCGGCGGCTCGGCATCCACCCGGCGGCGGTGCGCCTCGTCGCGGGCGACAGCGACGACGTGCCGGCGGGGACGCCGAGCGTCGCCTCGCGCTCCGTCATGATGGCCGGCAGCGCCACCGCGATCGCCTGCGACAACGCGATCGCGAAGGGCCGGCGCGGCGCCGCGCACCTCATGGAGGTGGCCGCCGGCGACGTGGAATTCGCCGACGGCATGTTCCGCGTCGCCGGCACCGACCGCGCAATCGCGATCTTTGACCTCGTCGAGCGCATGCGCGCCACGGCCATGCCGGACGACCTGGCCGACGGGCTCGACGGCGAGGCGAAATTCGTCTCGCCGCAGATGAGCTTTCCCAACGGCTGCCATGTCTGCGAGGTCGAGATCGACCCGCAGAGCGGCGGCGTTGCCGTGGTCGCCTATAGCGCCGTCGATGACGTCGGCAATATGCTCAACGCGACCATTGTCGAGGGCCAGATCCATGGCGGCGTGGTGCAGGGTATCGGCCAGGTTCTTGGCGAGCAGGTGATTTATGGCGCGGACGGGCAGCTTCTGACCGCCTCGTTCATGGATTATGCCATGCCGCGCGCCGACGATGTGCCAGCGCTCGCGGTCGTCCATCACTGCGTGCCGTGCACGACCAATCCGCTCGGCGCCAAGGGCGCGGGCGAGTCAGGCGTCGCCGGCGCGCTGCCTTCGGCGGTGAACGCCGTGCTCGACGCGCTCGCCGCTCGCGGCGTTGCCCATCTCGACCTGCCGATGACGCCGGCGCGCGTGTGGGCGGCCTTGCGCGCGGCGCCGACGGCCGGCCGCTAGGGCATTTTCTGGCGCGGTGGGAACCGGTTCTCCGCCGGCGCCCGCAGCGTGCCCTTGCGTCATCCGCGCCCAGGGTCTACCTATCGTCCAGCATTCTCACGGGGTGTCCGGCGTTTGTCGGACTGAGAGGCGCAAGCCAACCCGTTGAACCTGATCCGGGTCATGCCGGCGGAGGGATTTCGAGATGCCGGCTTTCGCTGGTTCCGTTGCAATGGCAATGCCGTCGGCGGGCGCGTCTTGCGCGCGCGCGCGCGGCCTGACGCGCGCCGCGCCTGGATCGCGGCGATGAGCGCCATTGCGGTGACCATCGCGGGTTCGGACAGCGGCGGCGGCGCTGGCATCCAGGCCGACCTCAAGACATTTTCCGCGCTCGGCGTCTATGGCGCCTGCGCCGTTACCGCGCTCACCGCGCAGAACACGCTTGGCGTGCGCGCGATCCATGCCGTGCCGGCGGATTTCGTCGCGGCGCAGATCGACGCCGTGTTTTCCGACCTTGCGGTCGACGCGGTCAAGGTCGGCATGCTGGCGCAGGCCGACGTGATTGAGGCGGTGGCGCGGGGGCTCGATCGGCATGGCTGCAAGGCGCTCGTGCTCGATCCGGTCATGGTCGCGACCTCGGGCGATCGTCTGCTGGCGCCGGCGGCAGTTGACGTGCTGCGCCGCCGGCTGATGCCGCGCGCATGCCTGGTCACGCCGAACCTCGCCGAGGCGGCGGCGCTCACGCAAACGCCGGTCGCCGAGGACGAGGCAGCCATGCGCGCGCAGGCGGACGTGCTGCTCGCGCAAGGCGCGCGCGCCGTGCTGGTCAAGGGCGGGCATGGCGGCGGCGCCGAAAGCGTCGATCTTCTCGTTGACGCGGCCGGCGCGCGGCGTTTCGCGGCGCCGCGCATCGACACGCGCAACACGCACGGCACCGGCTGCACGCTGTCGGCGGCGATCGCCGCCGGCCTCGCCAAGGGCCATGACCTTGGCGCCGCGGTCAATGCCGCCAAGCGTTACGTCACCGCCGCGCTCGGCGCCGCGCACCGCCTCGCCATCGGGAGGGGCCGCGGGCCGGTGCACCATTTTCACGCCTGGTGGTGACGGCGCGCCACGCGAGACCTGCAGGGAGCAAAGCATGCGCATGATGACGCGGCGCCGACTGGTCGGGGCGGGGGGGCTGGGCGTTGCCGGCGCGCTGGCGGCTCCCGGCATCGCGCGCGCGCAGACGCGGCGCTGGCGCATGGTGACGTCGTGGCCGAAACGGCTGCCGGGACCGGGCATGTCGGCGCAACGCATCGCCGATCGGATCGCGGCGCTTTCCGGTGGGCGCCTGCAGGTCACGGTCTATGCCGCGGGCGAGGTGGTGCCGGCCTTCGAGGTGCTCGACGCGGTCGGCGGCGGCGTTGCCGAGATGGGGCATTCGGCGGCGTTCTACTGGCAAGGCAAGCAGCCGGCGGCGGCGTTCTTCACGACGGTGCCGTTCGGACTGACGCCCAACGAGCATACGGCTTGGGTCGAAGCCGGTGGCGGCCAGGAACTCTGGGACGCGCTTTATGCGCCGTTCGGCGTCAAGCCGTTCATCGGCGGCAATACCGGCGTATGCATGGCCGGCTGGTTCCGCCGCGAGATTAACGCGCTTGACGACATCAAGGGTCTCAAGGTGCGCGCGCTTGGGCTCGGCGGCGAGGTATTGCGTCGCCTCGGCGCGACGCCGCAGACGACGCCCGCGGGCGAGATACTCGTGAGCATGCAATCGGGCCTGCTCGATGCCGCCGAATTCGTCGGGCCGGGGACCGACATCGCGCTCGGCCTCTACCGCGTCGCGCGCAACTATTATGGGCCCGGCTTCAACAAGCCGAACGGCGCCGGCGAATGCCTCGTGTCGCTGCGCGCGTGGCAGGGGCTTGACGCGGAGTTCAAGGCGATTGTCGCGCATGCCTGCGCGACGGAGGCCTCCTATGCGCTGGCCGAGATGGAGCGGCTCAATATCGAGGCGCTGGTGGCGCTGGTCGCCAGCCATGGTGTGACGCTGCGAACCATGCCAGCGGCGGTCGTCGCCGCCGCGCGCGGCCACGCCGCCGACGTGCTCGCCGACGTCGCGGCGCGCAATGCGCTTGCCGGCCGCGTGCACGCCTCCTACACCGCCTTCCTGGCGCGCGTCGCGCCCTGGTCGCTTGTCTCGCTCAAGGCGGTGATCGAGGCGCGCGCCGGATAAAAGCGGTTGCCATTTTTTCCGCCATCGTGCCTCGGTGCCGTTGGCGCAGGCGAATCCGTCGCGAATACCCCCGGATATTGCGGAATGGGAGTCGATTTACAAAGATTTCACCAGATTGAATTATAATTTTTTATACGGGGTGGGCCCGCGAATGCCATCGGGAAATGCGCCGCACGCGTGGCCGGCGCATGGCCAGGCAAATCCGACCGCGGATCGCGGTCTGGACCTGCGCCGACATTGATTTGCAGTGGGAATTTTTGCAGTGGGAATGACGCCGAGCGCGCGCGCGCACTCCCGCCGTGGCTATTGACGCACACGCCGCCAACGGAGGAAACGCCGATGACCGCCATGACCGGCGCACAGGGGATGGCCGCGCCCGCGCGTGGCGCGCCGGGTCGCTTTGCCAGCCTGTCCTGGCGCCTGGTCCTGCCGGTACCGGTGGCGGTTGTTGCCGCGATCATTGTCGTATGGGCGAGCGTGCCGCGGCTGATCGCGGCGAACGCGACCGCCGAGGCGGTCAGCGCCAGCCAGCAGATCGCCGCCCAGTTCAAGACCATCCGCGCCTATTATACCGCCAACGTCGTGAGCAAGGTGGTCAAGGACGGCTCGCTCAAGCCGGCGATCGACCATAAATCGTCGGACAAAGCGATCCCGCTGCCGGCCACCATGATCCACGATCTCAGCGGCCTCTTAGCGCAGCAGGACACGACGATACGCCTGTTCAGCAAATTTCCGTTTCCCAATCGCAAGGAGCGCGTGCTCGACGCGTTTCAGGCGGAGGCCTGGGACTATCTCAACAAGAACCCGACATCGACTTTTGCGCGCAATGATGTGCGCGATGGCAAGAACGTCGTGCGGGTTGCCGTCGCCGACACGATGGCGGTCGCGGCCTGCGTCAACTGCCACAACGCGCATGCCGATTCGCCCAAGAAAGACTGGAAGCTTGGCGACGTGCGCGGCGTGCTCGAAGTCAATTCGGTCATCGACGGTCAGCTCGCCAACGGCGCGGCCATGGGCAATTCCATCGTTATTGGCGCGGCGCTGATCGGGCTTATCCTGCTCGGCATTACGCTTCTCACCGCGCGCAGCGTCACCGCGCCGCTGGTGCGCCTTGTCGGCGACATGAAGAAGCTCGCCGCCGGCGAGGCTGACGTCGCCATCCACGGCGCCAACCGCCGCGACGAGATCGGCGACATCGCCGCCGCCGTCGACCTGTTCAAGGTCAAGGCGACGGAGACGGCGCGTATCGAGGCCGATCGCCGGCAGGCCGAGGAAAGCCGCATGGCGGCCGCGCGCAAGACGGAGATGCGTCGCCTCGCCGACGATTTCCAGGCCGCGGTCGGCGGCATTATCGGGACGGTGTCTTCGACCGCGACCGGACTGGAAGAAGCGGCGGGTAGTCTCACGCACGCGGCCGAGGAGACCCAGTCGCTGTCCGCGACCGTGGCGGCGGCGTCGGAGGAGGCGTCGGCCAACGTGCAGTCGGTCGCCTCGGCGTCGGAGGAACTGGCGGGCTCGGTCAACGAGATCAGCCGCCAGGTGCAGGAATCAAGCCGCATCGCCGGCGAGGCGGTCAAGCAGGCCGAGAAGACCGACGCGCGCATCG
>JACQAE010000075.1 GCA_016195095.1 Pseudomonadota bacterium | reverse complement strand
TCGCGCGCATGAGCGCGACGAGATCATCGCGGGAAGCGCCGTAGATACGTTCCTCGAATGCGACCGGCAAGGGGCCGGTAAAGCATGGCGCGATCAATTCCCAGGTCTGCCGGGCGCGCCGCGCGGTTGAGCAAAGCACCTGGTCGGGCGCCAGCGCGTGGCCGGCAAGATAGGCGCCGACGCGCGACGCCGCGCGTTGCCCGCGCTCGGTCAGGGCGCGTTCGCGATCGGGTTGGCCTGGCCGCGACACGTCGGATTTTGCGTGACGCAACAGCATCAGCCTGCGCATGTGTTCCAACTTTGCATCGATTTAAGCGCGCCGGTCATGCGATCGGTTCGATTACGATGGTTCTGCATCAGATCAACGCAATAACATCATTATCGATTCCTATATTCCGGGGCATCATGTTGCCCAAATCTCACTGCGTGCTTGCCCCGTATCATGCTGCGGCCACGGAAATCGCAATGAAATCGGAAATACCACAATTTTTCGCGATTTCGAATTCGCTGCAAGCATTCTAGACTGCGCAGGAGGCCCGGTCAGCGCAGCTGCGGCAACGCGCCGCTCTTTTGCCGCGCCGGCGGTGTGGGTTGGCGGCGGTTTCGTCCCGTGCCGATCGCCGCGATGGAAAATTCGGGCGACATGGCGGCAGGCGCACGACCTGTTTGTCACTGGTGGGTGATGTGGGCAAGAGCGGCGCGGCGGACGATGACGCCGATAACTGGTTTGCGACGCCGCCATTGCCGCCGGCGCGAGCGGCGCTTGCCAGCGATATGGACGTCGATGTCTGCGTCATTGGCGCCGGGCTTGCCGGGCTGACGACGGCGCTCGAGGTTGCCAGGCGTGGCTGGAGCGTGGCGGTGCTTGAACGCCGGCGCATCGCGTGGAACGCCTCGGGGCGCAATTGCGGCATTGTCGGCCCCGGTTATGCGGAGGATATCCGGCACATTGTCGCGCGCGTCGGTCTCGACCACGCGCGGCAGCTATGGGCGCTGTCGCAGGCGGGCGTTGACTATGTGCGCGCGCGCATCGCCGAGGGGATAAGCGACGTGGATGCGCAGCCGGGCTGGCTGCTGGTCTCGAAATTCGACAGCGGCGACGCGCTCTTGCCGCTGGTAAGCCTGCTCGGCCAGGAGTTCGGCGCGCAGATCGAGGGGTGGCCTTGCGAGCGGGTTCGCGCGTCGCTGCGCAGCGAGCGCTACTACCATGGAATTTACTATCCCGACGCCTTCAACATCCACCCGCTCAATTACGCGCTTGGCCTTGCCCGCGCCGCCGAGAAAGCCGGCGCCCGCATTTTCGAGCACACGCCGGCGCTCGCGATCGATCCGGCGGGCGTGCGCAAGCGCATCACGACCGCAAGCGGACGCCTGCGCGCCGCCCATGTCGTGGTGGCGGGCAGCGTGCATGTCGGCGCGATCATGCCGAGCCTTGCCGGCACGCTGTTGCCGATCACGGCCGGCGTAATGGTCACCGCGCCGCTCGGCCCGCGCCTGCACGAGGCCATCGTCTTTGCCGGCGGCGTCAGCGATTCGCTCGGCCCCGATTTTGATTTCCGCATCGTTGGCGGCGACCGGTTGATGTGGAGCGGGGGGCTCGCGACATGGAACGCCGATCCGCGGCGTTGGGTGGCGCCGTTCCGGCGGGCGCTGGCGCGGACCTTCCCGCAATTGGGCGCGGTCGATGTCGAATATGCCTGGGCGGGCGTCATGGGCATGGCGCTGCACAAGATGCCGCAGATCGGCGAGTTGGCACCGGGGACCTGGGTGGCGAGCGGCTTTGGCGGCCACGGCATCAACACGACCGCCATGGCCGGCGAATTGATCGCCAGCGCGATCGTGGACGGCGACGATCGATGGCGTCTGTTCCGCCCTTACGATCTGATGTGGGCCGGCGACGTGGTGGGGCGCGGCGTGGTGCAGGTGGCCTATTGGGGCTCGCGCCTGCGCGAGGGCGTGGCGCTGCGCCGGGCACGGCGGCGCGAGCAACGGCGGCTGCGCAAGGTGGCGGGCTTAGAGTCTTTCCGGCTTTGATGGAATTAAGGCCGGGGCTCTCACTCTTTGTTTTGACGCGTTTTCTTCACGCGAACCGGTACCCGCTTCGCTCGAAAACGCTCTAGGTGCAAGTGGTTAGGCCATTTTGCCGCAAGCTGCCCGCGATCCCGCGCGGCGTGGTCAGCGGGCGTCGCGCCTGGTCATGAAGGCGAGGCGCTCGAACAGGTGAACGTCCTGCTCGTTCTTCAACAGCGCCCCATGCAGCGGCGGGATGAGCTTCTTGGGGTCGCGCTCGCGCAGGGTTTCGGGGCCGAAATCCTCGACCATCAAGAGCTTGAGCCAATCGAGAAGTTCCGACGTGGAAGGCTTTTTCTTGACGCCGGGAACCGCGCGGATCTCATAGAACAGCGTCAGCGCCTCGCCCACCAGGCGCGCCTTGATCGCGGGAAAATGCACGTCCACGATCGCGCGCATGGTGTCGGGATCGGGAAAGCGGATGTAATGAAAGAAGCACCGGCGCAGGAAAGCGTCCGGCAGTTCCTTCTCATTGTTCGAGGTAATGATGACGATCGGCCGCTGGCGGGCGGCGATCGTCTCGCCGGTCTCGTAGACAAAGAATTCCATCCGATCGAGTTCCTGGAGAAGGTCATTGGGAAACTCGATGTCGGCCTTGTCGATTTCGTCGATCAGCAGCACCGGGCGCTGGTCGGCGACGAAGGCGTCCCACAGCTTGCCGCGTCGGATGTAGTTGCGGATATCGTGGACGCGCGCGTCGCCGAGCTGGCTGTCGCGCAGGCGCGACACGGCGTCATATTCGTAGAGCCCCTGCAGCGCCTTGGTGGTCGATTTGATATGCCATTCGATGAGTGGCGCGCCGACGCTCTTGGCGATCTCGAGCGCAAGAACGGTCTTGCCGGTGCCCGGCTCGCCTTTGACCAGCAGCGGGCGCTCCAAGGTGATCGCCGCGTTAACGGCGATCGTGAGATCGGGGGTGGCAACATAGGCCTTGCTACCGTCGAATCGCATGCAACTCCCCGCGCGATGCCGCCGCCCGCGCGACGCTGGCGCGTCGCAATGCGATAGAGTGATCTGGAACGGCATTAGTCAAGTCTCCGTGCTTGGGAGGCGGACCCGAGCAGGCAGAACGCGCGAGCGAGCGACCGGCGCCGCTCGCGCGATCGTGAATTGAGTTGAGCGGGGAGCGGGCGATGACGCACCTATAGTGGCGCGCATTGTGGCCATGCTGGCGCCATTCACAGGGTCGAAATCATGCCTCGCCTCCTTTTGTCGCTCATTGCCGCGCTCGGCATTGCCGCGGCCGATCGCGTCCCTGCCCAGACCACGACTGCGACCGCGACATTCGCCGGCGGCTGCTTCTGGTG
>JACQAE010000069.1 GCA_016195095.1 Pseudomonadota bacterium | reverse complement strand
CTACACGCTGCCCAAGCACCTCGACGAGAAGGTGGCGCGGCTGCATCTCGACAAAATCGGCGTGAAGCTCACCAAAATGACGCCAAAGCAGGCCGCCTATATCAATATCCCTGCGACGGGGCCCTATAAGTCCGATCAATATCGGTACTAGGTACCAAGGAAATGGCTAAAAATGAAATCCGCGACGCGCGAAGCCCAACGGCGGCCGTTGCGGCGCCATTGATGCGGAAATTTTCGTTGGAAGTGATGCTGCCCACCCCGACGGAGATTAGTTCTGTCGTCGGTATCCTTGCCGCGAAAACGCCAATTTTCGTAAGCGCGCCTCCCGGTCGTGCCGAACCGGAACTCGTGCAAGTAGCAACGCAAGTTCGCAAGGCGGGATTTGAACCAATTCCCCATATCGCCGCACGGAATTATCCCTCGCACGCCGCACTCGGCGACTTCATCGCGCGAATTTGTGGTGAAGCCGAAGCGCGACGAGCGTTGGTGATTGCGGGTGACGTCGACACGCCGGCAGGCCCTTTCCCCGGAGCCAATTCGGTGATTGAAAGCGATCTCTTGCAGCACCACGGAATTCGAGAGATCGGGATTTCCGGATATCCGGATGGGCATCCAAAGCTGAACGACGGAATTGTGGGGCGTTCCTTGACGGAAAAGCTGCGGTCGGCCGAGGAGCGGGGTATCGGCGTTCAAATTGTTTCCCAATTCTGTTTTGACGCCGATCGAATCATTGCCTGGTTAAGATCGCTGCGGCGATCGGGAATTACGTCGCCAGTTCGCATCGGCATTGCCGGACCGAGCAATGCTCGCGCGCTCGCCAAATATGCCTTGAGGTGCGGGGTGCGAAATTCGTTTAAGGCAGTTCTCGCGGGGACGGGATCGCAGCTACTCGGGGACGCTTCCTCTGAAGATGTGATTGGCCGTCTCGGTGGGATGGATGACCTTCATTCCCTGGGGGACATCAGATTGCACTTGTATTCATTCGGCGGCCTGAATCGTACCGCGCACTGGGCAAGCGAATTTCAGGTGCGCACCGGTCCCTAAGAAATTGCGACGCCGAATAGCCCCATCGGCTTTAGGAGCAATCCGCACTTCATCGACGATACGAGCAAATGCATGATGTGGAGCGAGGCGATTCAAGTCATGCCGATCCCACATGCCAAGTGGCGGTCGTTCACGAGCCGCCCGATCCCGCCCAAAACGTCAAATGAGGTGATGCTCGCCCTCTTGCGGCAGCCGCGAGGCTGTCGACGCCATGAACAAGGCGGCCGCCGCGAATGGAGGAACGGCCGACATCAGTCACGTGTAGGACCATGTCCCCACCGCCCACCTGCACGTTCTCCGTGCCGTGTTTCAATGAAGGTATATGGAATTGGAGAAACAGGTTTGCTCGCTTGAATTAGCGAAGCGGCTCAAAGAAGTTTGCGTGAAGCAGGAGAGTGCTTTCAGTTGGACCCGTGAACTCAACGCGACCGAGTTTACGGTCTGCTCACAACACCGAAACGAATATGTATCCGATCGGGTGTCCGCCTTTACCGTAGTTGAACTCGGAGAATACCTCATGAAGTGCCGAGACGCGATGAGAAATGGTCCCGGCTTTCGACTGTTTTTGGACTTGAACCGCTTTGTAGTTTGCGGTTGCGACGGAGAAATTGATTACTCTGGAGAAGTCGAAGCCGACGCCCGCGCAAAAATGCTAGTCTATCTTTTGGAGAACAAACTGATTCCAATGAACGGGGGCATCAGCGAGCGAAGCATCGGCACCTAATGACGATGGCTGGTCAATCTTTGAACTTTGGAAAAAGTACGAAGACATCGCCATGCACTTCAACGACCTGCTCATCAAATTGAGGACGCAAGCGCTCGCGGCTGTCGCCGCACTGACGACTATCATCGGCATCTTTGCAAAGAGCGGAAACGCGGAAGCAAGCTAGCAAATGGTGGCGTTCGCCTTCGCCATCCATCTCGTCTTCTGGGTGGCGATTTGGGTGCTGGACTTCTGCTACTACAACCCACGTCTCATCGGAGCAGCAGAGGCACTGTTCAAGATTGAGGAAGAGAGCAAGACAAAGCTCCGAACCCGCCGGATTGAGATGAGCATCAAGACTAGAGATGCGGTTGCGGGCGAACTTCCGAAGAGCGCTAAATCTTGGAAACTCGTTCGCGGCCGTTGGGCTTTCCACGTGCTTGTGTTCGTCGCCCTCGCGGGTGGGTTCATCTACTCGATGTACCGCTACCTCTGTCCGTAACACCACCTCTCACAACACCAAAAATCTCAAAACCCCTGAAGCTATGCAGAAGCTAAGATTTTCCGGTGTCAGCTAAGTCATTGAAATCATGGCGCGCCCGAAGAGATTCGAACTCCTGACCCCCAGATTCGTAGTCTGGTGCTCTATCCAGCTGAGCTACGGGCGCTAGCCAATGCGCGGTACGATCGTCGGCGCGCGAACCGGGCATAGCTAGCCGCTTGAACGGGACTTGGCAAGGCGGGCGCACGGCGATGGCGTCGGCCTGGAGCCAACAATCGCACCGCGAGGTCGCGTCGATGCGGTCACGCCGTGCGAACTATCGTCGGCGGCCGATTTCCACCCGTTTCAGCGATCGCTATGCGTTGCCGATGTTGCGCCAAGCCGCGCGGGGGACCGTTCACGCCGGCATCGGGCCGAGTGACGCCGTATCCGGCATGGCCACGTCCGGCAAGGCCAGCGCGGCATCGACCAGCGCGGTCGCGCGGGCATAATCGTAAATCCGATTGACGTTCTGCTTGACGCTGAACGCGCCTCCTCCGTAAAATTTTTCGTATTGCTGGTGGCGACCGCCAAATTCCGTGCCGACAAAATCCCATACCAGGCGCATCAGCGCGACACGCGCGCGCGCGTCGCCTTTGGCCGAACGCATATAGCGCTCGATGTCGCGGCGCATCTCGGCGTCGGCGAAGTCCGCGGCCGAGGACGGCAACGTGATCATGGCGGCGCCGGATAGTTCGCGGATCGTTTCGAGCATGCGGCCATTGAATTCCGATTGCAGCGCCATCACCGCGTAAAGCGTCGTGCGCGACGGCCACACGACGCCGTCGGCGTCGATCGTGGCGACGATCTCCTGCGCCTGCGCCATGGTTTCCACGATCGACACCAGTGCGGCGATCTCGCCCATAGCGGTCTCGACCGCTGGATGGCCGTCATTGCCGGTCGCCTCGTTCATGCGCTTGGCGAGCCCGATCATGAAACGCAACTTGGCGGCGTAGCGCACCTGCGCCTGCAGATTTCCGTAGGCGTGCGACGGCGTGAGCCGCCACTGGTCGCGGCAGATGGCGATATCGCGATAGCAATAGACGTCTTCCCAGGGCACGAACACATTGTCGAACACGACGATGCAGTCCGATTCGTCAAAGCGCGTGCTCAGTGGATAGTCGAATGCGTTGCGTCCGGCGCCGGCGAAGGCGCGGCGCGGATAAAGCTTGAGGCCGGGCGCGTTGATCGGCACGACCAGACCGTTGGCATAGGCCTCGTCGCCCGGCTGCAACGGATGGATGCAGCTCAGATGCAGCCAGTCGCTATAGATGCCGGCGGTGGCGAGCTGCTGCGCGCCGGCGACCACAACGCCGTCATCGCGCTCCTCGACGACGCCAGCATAAAGCGTCGGATCGCTCTGCCGGTGCGCCGGCCGGCTGCGGTCGATCTGCGGCGGTACGATGGCATAGCTGAGGTAGAGATGGCGGTCGCGCGCCGTTTCGTAAAGGCGAACCACATTGTCCGCGAAGCCACGTCCGCTGGCTGCGAACACGCTCGGCGTTGCGGCGAAACCACAGAAAAAGCCGGCGACATGGTCGGGCGTGCGACCCATCAGCCCAAAGGTCGCCTCCGCCCAGGTTTCCGAGAACAGCCGGCGCGCGCGCAGATCGGCGTGCGACCTCGGTATCTGGTAGCCGCGCAGCACGGGCTCGCCGCTCCGCGGGGAGGTAAAAGTCATGCGGTCACGCATGTCGGGTGCGGCGGCGATGTCGTATAGGTGCGCAATCGAACGTGCGGCGGCGGCAAAGGCGGGATGCCGGGTCACGCTGGCGACCTTGCCGCCGTCAAAAAAAACCTGGCGCCCGTCGTCAAGCGAGCGCAGATAGTCAGCTCCGCTACGCATGCTTTTGGACTCCACGCCGGACAATGGCCGATTAGCTACAATATGTATGTTTTCATTCGCGGTCAATTCCAGCGCCGATGCCGTGGCCAATAGCGCTAAGAAGCCGACCGCGGACGTTGCCAGGACATTCGCCGAGCAGATCGCCACGAATGGCGCAAGGGATACCGCCGATGCCACAGGCAAAACGCAAGAAGTCGACCTCTACGACGGCCGGTGCGACGCGCGCCGAACGTGTGTTCACGCCACCGCTCACATTCGTGCCCTGGCCACGCATACAAGACTCGCGGCGACGCATGTGACGACCGAGGTCGGGCGCCTCGTCGCGCGCGGCCTGCTGACCAAGTCCGTCAACCGGCACGATCGGCGTGGCGTGCTCGTGCGCCTCGCGCCGCGCGGGCGCGCCGCCGTGCGGCGGGTGACGCCGTTCCTGCGACGCGTCAACGATCGACTGTTCGACGGCATTTCACGCAAGGAGTTCGCCGCGCTCGCGCGCTTTTTCACCGTCTTTTCGCGCAATGGCGAAGACGCGCTTGTCGAAATTCTCCGCACCGAGCGTGCCGCGCACGCCCGCCCGACGACCCGCGCAAACCGTCCGCGGCGAGCGGCGACTTTGCGCCGCGAATAGCGCATGATGCAAACGGCAGGGCGCGGTCTGCCGATGAGATCATGTCCCGACACAGGCCGGCGCCGTCGCGTGATTCAATAAAAAATGATGCGACACAGGAGCGTTTTTCGCGCCAAGAAAACGCGTTAAGACAAGAAAGCCTGAGCGTTTTTCGCGCCAAGAAATCGCGTTAAGACAAAAACGCCTGAGCGTTTCGCGCCAAGAAAACGCGTCAAAAAAAAGTGAGAGCTCCGGCTTTGATTCCATCAAAGCCGGAAAGGCTCTAGACCGCGGTATCCGCCGACGACGGCTTTGATTTCGCCCAGTAATCCGTGGCGGCCTTGGTTGTCTTGAGCTTGTCCACGCTCTCGTAGCCCGGCGCCATGGACGCGTCGGTGCCGGCGAGCACCGCGTGATGTTCGATATTGAGCAGCCGCAACCAGCTCTGCTGGCCGAGCGTGAGCCCGATCATGCAGCCGATCTCGACCAGCTCCGGCTCGCTGAAATGCCTGTGTAGCCGCTCCCAGAATGCGTCGTCGGTGTTGAGATGCCACACGATCGCCTCGGCATAAGAGAGAACGGCCTTCTGCTTGTCGCTAAAGCGCGACGATTTCTCGAAGTTGAGCAAGTCGAGCACGTGATCCTCGATCACCGCGCCGGAACTCGTCGCCTTCACCGAACGCTGGTTGCCGCAATATTCGCATTGCACCGAGCGCGACACGTAGAGCCGGCACAGCTCCTTGAGCGCGTGCTCGGCGATCCCGCCGCGAAACAGATCGCGCCAGGAGTTGGCGAAGAACCAGAACGCCGCCGGCACATGCGCGCGTACCGCGGAGCTTTCCGGCCGCGGCGTTCCCTCGCGCTGGCAGCGCTGCATTTCCTCGCGCATTTGCGCGTCCATCTTCTCGATCGGGATATAGCTTATGCGTTGCTTGGCCATTGCGGCTCCTTTTCGTCACGCTTTCGTCACGTCAACGCGCCGACGGCGGCGCGCCTTCGGCTGGCGCCGCGCGTCACTCGGTACACTGTCATCCGATACCACAAACCGGCGTCGCGCGCATCCCGGCGCCGGCCGTGCCGCGACGCGCCCAGCGGACGGAACCTCTCGTCCGCGGCGTTCCGCGCGCCGCAGAAATGCTCCCGCGTCAGGCCGGCAGCGATGAGAGGTTGTGGCGTAGTGGCATGTTCTTGAGCAGATCCTCCTTGGGAATGCGCCGTTTGACCTCGAATTTTCCATTCTCGACGCGACTGATGTAGCAATCGATGACGCCGGCATGGTCTTCCTTGCGGATGATCTTGTCGCCCTGCGGATGCGCCAGCGAGTTCTTCATCTGCATGCCTTCGAGCGCTCGGATCACGCCTTCGATGTCCTTGCGCCCTTTGTAGCCGGAGGCTTCGACCGCCGCCTTGATCGCGAAAATGTCCTCCCAGCTTTGCCAGCCATGGCTCTTGTCCATCACGCGCTTGCCGCCGATTTCACGGCAATAGACGTCGTCGATGCCGAGCCGCTTGTTGAACTCCTTGTGGAAGGGATCGTTCTTGTGCGCCAGCATGCGCGGGAAATTCTCGAAGAAGTAGACGCCCTCGGCGGCGCCCTGGATGTCGCCGGGATCGATCGATTCGAGGCTGGCGGAGGAGGAGAACATCTTGGCCTTCTTGTCGAGGCCCATGGTCTTGGCCTGGGTGTAGAAGGCGACCGAGAGCGATCCGATGAAGGCCGGCAGCACGACCTCCGAGTCCCCCGGGATCTGCGCCAGATAGGGCACGAAGTCCTTGGTGTCGAGCGGCACGGGAATGCTGGCGAGCACCTGCCCGCCGGCCTTCTCGATGAACAGCTTGGATTCCTGGTTGGTACTCTGGCCCCATGCATAGTCGGCGAAGATGATCGACCACTTCTTGCCAAAATTCTCGACGCACCACGGCATGCTGGCGGCGGCGATGGAATAGGTGTCGGTGCCGGTACGGAACGAAAAGCGTGTGCCCTTCGATCCGGTCGCTTCGGTTGCCTCGCCGGTCGAGAAGTAGATGGTCTTGAGCTCGGTCGCGATCGGCAGCGCCGCCAGCATGACGCCGGAATGGACCGAGCCGATAACAAACTCCGCATTGCTGCGCTGGATGAGGTTGCGCAGCTTGCGCGCGCCGGAGGCGGGATTGGATTCAGTGTCCTCGGTGGCAAGCTCGACCTTGCGGCCGGCGATGCCGCCGCCCTGATTGATGATGTCAACCGCCGCCTTGGCGGCCTTGTCATGCCAGAAGCCCCACGAGGAAATCACCCCGGTGAGATCGCAATGATGCCCAATGACAATTGGGCCGGAGGCCTGCGCGAACAGGTCCTTGGTGATGCCGAGGCTGGCGACGCCGGCTGTACCGGCGCCGAGCGCGGTCTCCAGGAAACTGCGACGGGAAAATTTTCTGCGCTGCATGACATGCTTCCTTTCAGTTGGACGTTCGATTGGCTACTTGGATACCCCGAGATAGCGATGCGCGATTTGCGGCTGCGAACGCAGCTCCTGCGCCGCGCCGCTGAAGACGATGGTCCCCTTCTCCATCAACAGCACGCGCGGGCAAAGCCGCAGCGCGGTTTCGAGATTCTGCTCCACCAGGAGAATGGACACGCCGCTTTCGTTGATGCGCCGGATCTCGCGGCGGATCTGCGAAACAAGGCGCGGCATGATGCCCTCGGTCGGCTCGTCGAGAATGATCAGCCGCGGGCGCATCATCAGGCAGCGCGCGATGGCGAGCATCTGTTGTTCGCCGCCGGACAGCGTGCCGCCCGACTGGCGCAGCCGTTCCTTGAGCCGGAGAAAACAGCCGAACACATATTCCTCGCGTAGCGCGTCGCGGCGGCCCGGCAATCCGATATTGAGGTTTTCCAGCACCGTCAGATTGGGGAAGATGCCGCGCCCCTGCGGCACGTAGCCGATCCCGCGTCGCGGCACCTCGTGTGGCGCGCAGCGCGCGAGATCCTTGCCGTCGAATACGATGGCGCCGGCGCTTTTGCGCGCGAGCCCCATGATCGCGCGCAGCGTCGTTGTCTTGCCGACGCCGTTGCGGCCGAGGAGCGCGATCGCCTCGCCCGTCCCCACGTCGAAATCGACGCCCTGGAGGATGTGCAGCTTGCCGATATGCACGTGAACGTTCGAAAGGCTAAGCATGCGCGGCGTCCTCAACGGTGAGGTCGTCCTCGGGCGCGCCGAGATAGGCCTCGCGCACGCGCGCGTCGGCGGCGATCTCGCGCGGGCCGCCGCGCGCCAATATGGCGCCTTGCGCCATCACGATGATGTCGTCGGCGATCTCGAAGACGACCTCCATGTCGTGCTCGATGATGATGATATCGATGCGCCGCGCAAGCTCGCGGATCTTAGCGACCGCGCGCGTGGTCTCCGCCGGGCTCATCCCGCAGGTTGGTTCGTCGAGCAGCAGCAGCCGTGGCTGCGAAATCAGCGCCATGCCGATCTCCAGGAGGGCAACGTCGCCATAGGACAGCGTCCCGGCCAGGCGGTCGGCGAGCGGCGCGAGGTCGAGTTCGGCGAGCGTGTCATCGACCCGTTCCCGCGCCGCCCGGTCGCTCGCCGCCGCGCGGAACGGATGCAGGAAGCCGCGCCCGGCGGCGCTGGTGATCCACAGGTTCTCCGCGACCGTGAGTTGCGGGAAGACGCTCTTGATTTGCAGGGTGCGCTTGATGCCTAGGCGGCTGACCAGGTGCGGCCGCAGGCGTGTGATGTCGCGACCGTGGAAAAGGACGCGCCCGCCGTCGCAAGGCAAGAGGCTCGACACGAGATTGAAGAAAGTCGTCTTACCCGCGCCATTCGGCCCGATGATGGCAAGGAGCCGCCCGCCAGCGAGGTCGAAGCTCAGCGCATCGACGGCGGTGATGCCGCCGAAGCGCTTGGTCAAGCTCTCAACGCGCAGCACCGGCTCGCTCATGGCCGTGTCCGCGACGTTGCGCCGGCCTCGGCAGCGTCCGTGCGTATTTCGCCGGCATCGCCCCGGCGATCAACCAAACCCGCCAGCCAATCGCGCCACAGGCCGACGATGCCCTTGGGCGCGAAAATCACGACCAGGATCGCAACGATGCCGACGATCAGCGCGTGATGTTCCCAATGCGTCGAGACGACCTCGCGTACGATGATGAACAGGCTGGTGCCGACGATGGGACCGAACAGCGTGCCGGCGCCGCCGACGATTGCCCACACCACCGCCTCGCCGGACACGTGATAGAACATGTAGGACGCCGACGCGTAGCGCCCGAATAACGCGAATAACGCACCGGAAACGCCGGCGAGAAATCCGGCCAGCACGAAGGCGACAAGGCGCAGCAGGTAGACGTTAAGCCCGATCAGCGAGGCGCGCACGTCGTTGTCGCGGATGGCGAGGAACGCCTTGCCGAGCGGGCTCGCGATCAGCCGGTGCATGAGCCAAAAACATAGCGCGACCGTGACAAGGATGAAGAAATACTGGAACGTCGGATCGGTGAATGCATATTGCGTTCCGCCGAACGAGAATGTGGGCGGCAGCGGGAAAGGGATGCCGTCATCGCCGCCGGTGAGCCATTTGTTGGTCAGCGCAAGAAAATAGAAGATCAGCGAGAAGACGACGGTGATGATGGCGAAATAGTGCCAGGTGAGGCGCACCGCGAAGACGCCGGTGACCAGCGCCATCGCCATCGCCGCCGCGATCCCGAGCGCGAAGGCCGGCCAGAACGACAGGCCGAATTCGGTGACGCCGATGGCGACGCCATACATGCCGCGACCGAAATAAAGCGCCTGCCCAAACGAGAGCAGGCCGACATAGCCGAACAGCAGGTTGACGCTCGCCGCGAACAGCGACCAGATAAGAACTTCCGCGATCAGGCTGACCCAGAAACTGTTGACCAGCGCGGGCATGACCCAGGGCACCGCGATGAGGAAGACCGCGAAGACGGCCACGAGCAAGCGGTTGACAACGCGCGCGGACATCAGCGGGCCAATCCCTTGAACAGACC
>JACQAE010000010.1 GCA_016195095.1 Pseudomonadota bacterium | reverse complement strand
TGCCGCCGCCGCCCATGCCGGGGCCACCGCGGCCGGCACCCGGCCGGCCCGGCGCCGCGCCCGGACGTCCAGGCACGACCTTGGGCTTGCCCGGAAGCAGCCCCTCGCGCTGCGCGCGCTTGCGCGCGAGCTTGCGCGCGCGCCGGATGGCTTCCGCCCGTTCCCGCGCTTTCCTTTCGGAGGGTTTTTCGTAATGGCCACGAAGCTTCATTTCGCGGAATATGCCCTCGCGCTGCATCTTTTTCTTAAGCGCCTTGAGGGCCTGATCGACATTGTTGTCGCGGACGAGAACCTGCACGCTTGCTCCTCTGGTAAATTGGCCGGGCTCGGCTGAGATCTGCCAATTGGGCCGACGGTAAGATCAGCGATGAAATACCGTCGGAACGGCGTCTCGCATCGCGCGCATGTAGCAGAAATGGCGTCAAGAGTCCAACGTTACGCGCAGGCGCGCGCCATGCACAGGCACCCGCCGACGATCGGTCAGCGCTCGGGCAACACACGGGTGACATGCCCCATCTTACGTCCCTCGCGCACTCCCGCCTTGCCATAGAGGTGAACCGCCGTCCCCGGCTCGTCCAGCGCCGCGCGGTAAGTTTCGATTTCCGCGCCGAGAAGGTTGGTCATGGTGACGCGCCCACGGCGGATCGGGCGCGCCAACGGCCAGCCGGCGATCGCGCGGATATGTTGTTCGAATTGTGAAACCGACGCCGCGTCGATCGTCCAGTGCCCGGAATTGTGGACGCGCGGCGCGATTTCGTTGACCAACAGCGCATGCCCGGCGCCATCCTTGGCCACGAACATTTCGACCGCGAGCACGCCGACATAATCGAAAGCGTCGGCGATGCGCGTGGCGATACGCTCCGCCTCGTCGGCGATGGCCGGGGAGATGGCGGCGGGCGCGCGCGAGGTCTTGAGGATATGATCGCGGTGCTCGTTTTCCGTGACGTCGAAACAGGCGACCGCGCCGCCGCGCTCGCGCGCCGCGATCACCGATATCTCGCGCTCGAAGGGCACGAACGCCTCAAGAATCGCCGGCTGGCCGCCGATCGCATTCCAGGCGGCGAGCGGATCGACGCCGTCGCGAATGGTAACCTGACCCTTGCCGTCATATCCGAATCGGCGGGTCTTGAGGACCGCGGGACGACCCACCACATCGAGCGCCGCCGCAAGGTCGCCCGATGCGGCGATGGCGACAAACCCGGCGGTGCCGATATCAAGCCCGGTGACGAAGGCCTTTTCGGCAAGGCGGTCTTGCGTCGTCGCCAGCACCCCTGGGTCGGGCAAGACCGGCTTGCGCGCGGCGAGAAATAGCGCCGTCTCGGCCGGCACGTTCTCGAATTCATATGTAATCACGTCAACGTCGGCGGCAAAGCGATCGAGCGCGGCATGATCGGAATAATCCGCCTCCGTCACACGGCGCACCACGTCGAAGGCCGACGACAGCGGGTCCGGGCACAGCACGTGGCATTTCAGACCGAGTCGCGCGGCGGCGAGCGCCAGCATGCGCCCAAGCTGGCCGCCGCCGAGGATGCCGATCGTTGCGTCGGGGCCGAGCGTGGCCGGGGGCGTGGCGCTCACGGCGTGACCTTTGTTGGAGCTTTTGCCACTGAGCTGGTCTGGCGTTTGCGCCAGCGCTCGAGGCGGCGCGCGAGCGGGCGGTCGGCCAATGCAAGGATGCTGGCGGCAAGGAGGGCGGCGTTGATCGCCCCTGGCTTGCCGATGGCCAGCGTGCCCACGGGAACGCCCGCCGGCATCTGCATGATCGACAAGAGGCTGTCCTTGCCTTCGAGCGCATGCGTATGCATCGGAACGCCAAGGACCGGCAATGGCGTCAGCGCCGCGGTCATGCCCGGCAAATGCGCGGCGCCGCCGGCGCCGGCAATGACGACTTTGTACCCCTTAGCGCGCGCGGATTTGGCGAAGCGGACCAATCGATCGGGGGTACGGTGGGCGGAAACGATCAGGGCCTCATAGCTGAGTTCCAGGGCGTCGAGAGTGGCGGCGGTATGTTGCATGGTCGCCCAGTCGGACTGGCTTCCCATGATGATGGCGATCGGCTTGGTGGCCATTACCGGCATGCCCGCAGGTAGCGCCTTGTCGCGGCGCCGGCGGCGCTAACGCGGTCGCATATGGCTTCGCTATTGGGATTGCCATTGCGCAAAATTCTTGCTGGAACAGGCATCGAGGGGGACTCAAACGTGTCGTGGCAAAACGAGACCACGGATTATAGAGCATCTTTTTGCCCGATTGACACCGGCACGCCGTGCCAAAACGCGACAGGTCGGGAAAAGCCGCGGCGCTTGGCGCGGCCGACATTCAAGACGGCATGGCGTTGGCGCGATCTTGTACGCCGCCTGAGCGAACCGCCTTGATCCTGCCGCGTGCGCAGTCCGATACTATACGCATGGGTGAAATTGCTCTCGCGACGTCAGGCGAACATGGTCGGATTCGCATGGCCGGCGCGGCCGATCTCGAAGCGCTCGTGGCGCTTGAGCACCTAGTTTTCACCGGCGACCGCATGTCGCGCCGTGGAATGCGGCATCTGCTCCGCTCCGCCACGGCCTCGATTCTCGTCGCCGAGGATAGGGGTGCCGTCGTCGGCTGCGCGGTTGTCCTGTTTCGCCGTGCCTCTACCGTGGCGCGGCTCTATTCTCTCGCGGTTGCGCCGGGTTATGGTGGACGTGGCATTGGCGCGGCGCTGCTTGACGCTGCCGAGGCGCGCGCCAGGACAAGGCGATGTGGCGTCATGCGCCTTGAGGTGCACGCCGCCAATCGGCGCGCAATCCGCCGCTATCGCAGCGCCGGTTACATGCGTTTCGGCCTTTATCCCGGCTATTATGCGGACGGCGGCGACGCGTTGCGGTTCGAGAAGCCGCTGCGGCGGCCGGTACGGCAGGGGTGCGCGTGGTGACGTTTGACCTGCCTCGGCGCCCGCATGACGCGGCCGCGCGCCGGCGCCAGTCCGCGTGCCCGTGGGACGATTGATAATATGCTTGAAACCACGGAGCCCATCTCCCACCTGACTCGCGGAGCCGAATCGGCTCATATGCGAGGCGTTGCAGAAGGCGCAGCAAGGATTGACCGCGTCGCCGGTTCTCACATGACAGCCAGGGACTTGCCATACGTGTCGGCTGACGCACGCGTGCTCCGTGCGCGATGTCGGGTAGATCGCGGCTCCGGCATGCGTGGGCGTGCGGCAGGCACCGCCGTCACGCGGGAGATCGCAATCGCCGTGAGAGTTTCGCCAGCTGCGACAATTTTCCGGAAAGGGCGCCTGCCATGACCGGCTGGGTCATCCTGGTTGACCAGCTCAAGGATTTTCCCAACGCGGACACGCCGCACAAAGTCATCACGACCAGCGATTACCTGGCGCGGCCACGACTGTTCGACGTAGGCCGACCCAAGCTAATCAACCTGTCGCGCTCCTATGCCTATCAGTCGAATGGCTATTATGCCTCGCTGTTGGCGGAAGCGCGCGGGCACCGCGTCGTTCCGACCGTCGAAACCATGCTCGAACTGCGTGAAGCCAAGCTTTATGAACACGCGCTTCCAGAACTCGAAGACGCCTTCAACCGCTGCGCGCGGCGCGCCGACTTCCGCCCCGAAGGCGAGTTCCGGCTGCTGGTGTGTTTCGGCATCGCGCGCGAGCCATCATTCGAGGCGTTCGGCCGCCTGCTATTCGACTGGTTTCGCTGCCCGGCACTCGAAGTGACCGTCGCGCCGGACACCTGGCTCGGCATCGATCGCATCAGGCCACGCAACATCACGCGGCTGGAAAACGGCGAAGCGGCATTTTTCCGCGAAGCGCTGCACCAGCACACCAAGCGCGAATGGCGCGACCCCAAGGAACGCACGGTCGCCAAGTACGATCTCGCGGTGCTCTACGACCCCAACGAAAAGCTGCCGCCGTCCACTGCCGCGTCGATCAAGCATTTCGCCCGCATCGCGGAAAAGCATTCCGTCGACGTCGAGCCGATCACCCGCCGTCAATTGGCGGAACTCGCCGAATATGACGGCCTATTTATTCGCGAGACGACATCGATCGACAACCATACTTATCGATTTGCCCGCCGCGCCTGGCAGGAAGGCATGCCGGTCATCGACGATCCCGTCTCCATGATCCGCTGCACCAACAAGGTGTTTCTGATGGAGCTGCTTGGGCAGAACGGGGTGCCGACGCCACCCACGATCATGCTCGCGGATCTGGCCGATCTGCCGCGCGCCATGGACGAATTGGGGCTGCCGCTGGTCGTCAAGATTCCCGACGGATCGTTCTCGCGCGGTGTGCATCGCGTGGCCAGCGCGGCGGAATTCCGGCGTGTCGCCGAGGAGCTGTTCGAGGAAACCGACCTGCTGCTGGCGCAGAAATTCCTGCCGACCGAGTTTGACTGGCGTGTCGGCGTCCTCGCCGGCGAGCCGTTATTCGCGTGTCAGTACCGCATGGCGCGCGGTCACTGGCAGATTGTCAAGCACCGCCCCGACGGGTCGTTGACCGAGGGCGGTATGACGGCGTTCGGTCTCGACCAGGCGCCGGCGGCGGTGATGGATCTCGCGCTGCGCGCGGCACGGCCGATTGGCGAGGGATTTTATGGTGTCGATCTCAAGCAGACCGGATCGGGAATCGTCGTCATGGAGGTCAATGATAATCCCAACCTCGAGCATGGTTATGAAGACGCGGTCGGCAAGGACGAGATCTGGCTGCGTCTGCTGAAATGGTTCACCGACCGGTTCGAAAACCGGTAGGCCGCCTGGGCGCTCGACCCGTCTGCGACCATGCGCTAGCCCAGTGGGCCGTCGCGCAGGCGCGCCAGGTCGAAGCGATCGATTTCGCCGAGCAGCTCGACGAAGGCGCGCGCACCATGCGCGAGCGCCGCCTCGCCCTTGGCGGCGGTGGCCCGCGTCGCTTCGCCGACCGCGCCCGACGCGTGTAGGTCCTGCGTCATCCAACCGAAGCCGGCCGGCCGGTAGGCTGACAGCCAGCGAAATTCCCGTGCCATCCCGACCGTCGCAGGTTCGCTTTCCTCCGCCGGCGTTGCCTTGCCGAGACGCACCGTCGCGCCACGCGCCGCCAGCATCAGCGACGTCTCGATGTCGCCGCCGTGAATGCCGTGCTTGCGCTCGTCGGCGTCGAACAGCGCCTGCGGGTAACCAAACCGATGCCAGGCGCAGGTGACGACCAGCATGTTCCGGCGCATGCGCAGGTCGCGCGCGACGATTTCCATGGCCGCGACATTGCCACCATGGCTGGTCACCAGCACCAGCTTGCGCAGCCCCGCCCGCGCCAGGCTCTCGCCGATCTCGGTCCAGGCGCGGATCGCTGTCGCCGCCGAAAGCGTCAACGTGCCGGGATAGCCAACATGTTCGTCGGACTGCCCAACGAATTGTGTCGGCAGAAAGCTCACCGGCAGCGCGTCGGGCAGGAGCGCGCGCACGCGGGCAAGATAGGCCTCCGCGACATGACTATCGACGCCGAGCGGCAAATGCGGGCCATGCTGTTCAACCGCCGCCAGCGCCAACACGGCGATCCAGCGCGCGGTGTCGCTTGACGCCAGGTCGGTCCAAGTCATGTCGGTCCAGTCACGCAGCGGCAACATGGCGAGTGCGATCCCGCGCCGGCGGCCGCGTTCGACCGCCATCCGCGCGGCGATCGCGGACATGCGGCCATGGTAATCCGGCGGTCGGCCGAAAAACCCGTTCATGGCCGTGAACATAACCCAATCCGCCAGAGAAAATCGCGAAAAGCAGGGAATCGCACAGCGCCTGCCATTTCCCGTGCCGGCGGAGCACTCTAATGTCCTCGCATTAGAGCATGATCGCGAAAAATGGATACCGGATTTCGGGTAAGATCATGCTCAAACAAAGTGCTGGAGCCATCGCATGAATCAAGTTGAAGCGGTTGGGCTCTCGCGGGGCATGGCTTGACCGATGATATGTCGGCCAGTCATGTGCTGTCCGGACATGAGAGGACGCAACGATGGCTTTCGCAATCCGTTACCTCGCGCTCGTCACCGCCGTCGTGGCGACGGCGGCGGCACATGCGCAGACGGGCGGCCGGCCAGCGCCTGCGCCGGCAATCGCGCTCGATAAGGTGACATTTGGCACAAATTGGGTGGCGCAAGCCGAGCATGGCGGATTCTATCAATCGGTGGCGGACGGCACCTACCGCAAGTACGGCCTTGACGTGACGATCATTCCCGGTGGCCCGCAGGTGAATAACCGCATCCTTCTACCCGTCGGCAAGATCGATTTTTTCATGAGCGCGAACACGTTGCAGGCATTCGACGCGGTCGCGCAGGACGTGCCCACCGTGGTCGTCGCAGCGTTGTTCCAGAAGGACCCCCAAGTGCTGCTCGCGCATCCCGGGCAGGGTGTGAACCAATTCACCGATCTCAAGAAGCTCACACTCTTTGTGTCGCGCGAAGGGCTCGCGTCTTGCCGACCGCAAATCGGCGATGCAGGGTTACGTCACATCCGAGCCCTATGCCGTGGAAAAGCAGGGGCGCATCGAGCCGGTGATATTTCTTTTGGCTGACCACGGCTTTGGTTCCTACTCGACGCTGATCGAGACGCGCCGCGACCTGGTGGAGAAAAAACCCGGCCTGGTGCAGCGCTTTGTCGATGCCTCCGTCGTCGGCTGGTACAATTATCTCTATGGCAACAATGCCGGCGCCAACGCCCTCATCAAGAAGGGCAATCCGGAGATGACCGACGAACTGATCGCCTATTCGATCGGCAAGATGAAGCAGTACGGCATCGTCGATTCCGGCGATGCCTTGACATTTGGAATCGGCGCCATGACCGACGCGCGCATGGCCGGTTTCTACGGGAAGATGCTGCGTGCCGGTGTCGTCAAGCCGACGGTAGACTTCCGCAAGGCCTACACGCTGCAGTTTGTCAACAAGCGAGTTGGGTTGGAGCTGCGGCCGGCGAATTGACGCGCCAGCGGCGCCGGTCGGACATTGGCGATGGCACAAGCATCGGCAGTTACGGTGGCAAGCCTGCGCGGCGTCGCCAAGCGCTTCGCCAGCGGCACGCGTGCGCTCGGCGACCTGAACCTCGACGTGCGGCAGGGTGAGTTCCTCACGCTGCTTGGACCCTCGGGCTGCGGCAAATCGACGGCGTTGCGGATACTGGCCGGTCTCAGCGAGGCCAGCGACGGCGTGATCACGTGGCCGGACGCATCCGCACGCGCCGCCGGCGCGATCGGTTTCGTGTTCCAGGAGCCGACGCTCATGCCGTGGGCGAATGTTTTCGACAACGCCTATCTGCCGTTCCGCCTGGCGGGAACCTCGCGCGCGCAAGCGGCGGCGCGGGTCAATGCCGCGCTCGACGGCGTCGGGCTTGGGGACTTCGCCGACGCCTATCCGCGCGAACTTTCCGGCGGCATGAAGATGCGGGTTTCGATCGCGCGCGCGCTGGCGACGCAACCGCACCTGTTGCTGATGGACGAGCCGTTCGCCGCGCTCGACGAAATCTCCCGCTTCAAGCTCAACAACGACCTCTTGGCGCTCTGGCAGCAACGCGGCACGACCGTCGTCTTCGTTACGCATTCGGTGTTCGAATCGGTGTATCTGTCTAATCGGATCGTTGTCATGACGTCGCGGCCCGGCCGCGTGTTCGCCGAGTTGACGGTCGATACGCCCTATCCGCGCAGCGAAAGCTTTCGAACGTCGGCCGAATATGTCGCCCATTGCCGGCGCGCCTCGCAGGCGCTGGTCGGCGCCATGGCCGCGGGGGAGAGCGCATGAGCCGCGCGGGCACGCGTGCGGCGCCGGCGCGTGCCGACGATCAGTTGCGTCGCGAGCGCTGGCTGCGGGTTCTTTCGCCCATCGCGGCGCTTGTTCTCGGCGTCGTCGCCTGGGATCTGGTGGTGCGCGTCAACGTGCTGCCGCCCTACGTGCTGCCCTCGCCGCTGCTTGTTTTGCAGACGCTGTTCGCCGATTGGGCTATCCTGTGGCGCGCCCTGTTGACGACGCTCGCCATTACCTTCGAAGGCCTGATCCTGGCGCTGGCTGGCGGCATTGGTCTCGCGGTCCTATTCAACCAATCGCGGGCCGTGGAGTACTCGCTTTATCCTTACGCAGTGGTGTTGCAGGTCACGCCAGTCGTCGCCATCGCACCGCTCTTGCTGATCTACCTGCCGCAACAAGTGGCGGTGCTTGCTTGCGCCTGGATCGTCGCGTTCTTCCCGGTTCTCGCCAATACGACGCTCGGGCTCAATTCGGTCGATCGCAATTTGCTGGCGCTGTTCTCGCTTTACGGCGCGTCGCGCTGGCGCATCCTGGTCAACCTCAAGCTGCCCGCGGCGCTGCCGCATATGCTCGGCGGCCTCAAGATTGCCGGCGGCCTCTCGCTCATCGGCGCGGTGGTCGCCGAGATCGCCGCCGGCTCAGCCGGCGCGGGATCCGGTCTTGCCTATCGCATCGTTGAGTCGGGCTACCGGCTCAACATCCCGCGCATGTTCGCGGCGCTCATCCTGCTATCCGCAACCGGGATCGCGATGTTCATCGCCTTGTCGGCGTTGACGCATCTGCTGCTGCGGCGCTGGCATGAGAGCGCGCTTGTGGAGGAGGGGTAGGCTCACGCCGGAAATGCCAGGCGCAGCGCGATTCCCAGCACGGCCATCACGGCGATGGTCGCGATCAGCCCGATATGCAGGCGAAATACCAGGATCGCAGCGAGCGCCGCCAGCGCCGTCGCGCCGACATCGATGCTCGACGGATCAACGGCAAACCATCGCAACGGCCCGGCGCGCGTTTCCGTGACCTGGTGGAACAGCACGTTGAGCGTGAACCAGGCCGCCAGATTGAGGATGACGCCGACGACGGCGGCGGTGATGGCGGCCAGCGCGCCAGCGAGCGGGCGGTTGCCGCGCAGGTCCTCGACAAATGGCGCGCCGGCGAAAATCCACAAGAACGACGGCGCGAAGACCGTCCACAGCGCCATCAGCGCGCCCAGCGT
>JACQAE010000068.1 GCA_016195095.1 Pseudomonadota bacterium | reverse complement strand
TTCCTGCCGCTGTTCACGATGCAGGGCGTCGAGGGCCAGATTTTCGGCCCGATGGCGCGCACCTATGCCTATGCGCTGGCCGGCGCGGTGATCGCGACCTTCACGGTGACGCCGGTATTCTGCTCGTTGCTGCTGCCGGAACGGGTACGCGAGGTCGAGACCATCCTGGTGCGCGGCATTCGCGTGGTCTATGAGGCCATCCTGCCGCGCGCCGTGCGTCACGCGCGCGTCTCGGCGGCGATCGCGCTTGCCTTCCTCCTCGCCTGCGGCGCCCTGGCGACGCGGCTTGGCACCGAATTCCTGCCCAAGCTGGAAGAGGGCAATTTGTGGATACGCGCGGTGATGCCGCCGACCATCACGCTCGAGGCCGGCATGGAAACGGTGGCGCGCATCCGCAAGGTGATCGCTAGCTATGAACCGGTGCCAACGGTTGCCTCGAAGCAGGGCCGTGGCGACGACGGCACCGACCCGGACGGCTCGTTCCTGGCCGAATTCTTCGTGCCGCTCAAACCCATGGAGCAATGGCCCAAGGGCCTGACCAAGGAGGAGCTGGTGCGGCGCATGAGCGCGCAGTTCAAGCGCGAGTTCATCGGCATCGACTTCAACTTCTCGCAATATATCCAGGACAATATCGAGGAGGCGGTGTCGGGCGTGAAGGGCGAGAATTCGGTCAAGATCTTCGGCCGCGACCTCGCTGAGCTTGAGCGGCTGTCCAATACGGTCAAGGGCGAACTCGCCAAGGTCCCCGGCGTCACCGACCCGGCGGCATTCAACCTGCTTGGCCAGCCCAACCTCTTGGTCCGCGTCGATCGCGCCAAGGCCGCGCGCTACGGCTTTTCGGTCAACGACATCAATACCGTCGTACAGGCCGCGATCGGCGGGCAGGAGGTCACGCGCGTCTACGAGGGCGAGATGAATTTCGCGCTCGCGGTGCGCCTGGCGCCGCGCTATCGCAGCGATGTCGAGGCCATTCGCAGCGTGCCGGTGGCGTTGCCCAATCCCGACAGCAAGGCGCCGAACACCTATATCGCGCTCGGTGACCTCGCCGAGGTGAGGCTGGAAGGCGGCGCCGCCTACATTTATCGCGAGAACAACCAGCGCTTCATCCCGCTGAAATACAGCGTGCGCGGCCGCGATCTCGGCTCCACGGTCGCCGAGGCGCAGCAACGCGTGGCGCAAAACGTCAAGCTGCCGCAGGGCTATCGCCTGGAATGGACGGGCGAGTTCGGCGCCCTCCAGGAGGCCAAATCGAGGCTCGCGCTGATCGTGCCGCTGAGCCTCGTGCTCATCATGATGCTGCTCTATACGCTGTTTAATTCCCTGCGCGACAGCCTGCTGGCGTTGTCGGGGATTCCGTTCGCGGTGTGCGGCGGCATTCTCGGCCTCACTTTCGCAGGCCTCAACGCCAGCGTCTCCGCCGCGGTCGGATTCATATCGCTCTTTGGCGTCTCGGCGATGGACGGCATCCTTCTCGTTTCCTACATCCGCCAGAACATCGATCAGGGCAAAAGCACCGACGAATCGATCATCGACGCGGCGCGCACGCGCATGCGCCAGGTTTTCATGACCGGGTTCTCGGCCAGCATTGGCCTCGTTCCGGCGGCGATTTCCACCGGCATCGGCTCGCAAGTGCAGCAGCCGCTCGCCTGCGTGATCGTCGGCGGAATGCTGCTGTCGCCCATCTGCAGCCTGCTGGTGATCCCCACACTCGCGCGGCTGATATTGCCGGCAATCGGCCACGCGAGCGAGGACCCCGCCCCACCGGCCGAGGCAACGCCGTCGCAGCCGCAACCGCAGCCGCGGTGAGTTGGAAGCGATCCGGCGCGCATGCGCGTCACGCTGCGCCGCGAACGCAAGACCCGGAGCATTCCGCCCGCCGCGTTTTCCGCGACCGACCGGCTCCCGCATCGCCGCGAAATGCTTTAGGTTCGCGCGCGTTGGTTCCTTGAATTCACGTGGGAGCGACGCGTGCGCATTGCGATCATGGGCTCCGGCGGGCTCGGCGGCTATTTCGGCGCCAAGCTGGCCAAGGGCGGCGCCGACGTTCATTTCATCGCGCGTGGCGCGCATCTTGCCGCCATGCGCGCGCACGGCCTCGTCATCGAGGACGCGCAGGATTCCTGGCGGCTCGAGCGCGTCAACGCAACCGACGATCCAAGCACGGTCGGGCCCGTCGATCTCGTCATCTTTGGCGTGAAATTGTGGGACACGCAGGCGGCGGCGCGCCAGGTGTTGCCGATCATGCGCCCGGGCGGCGCGCTGATCTCGTTTCAGAACGGCGTGCAGAAGGATTCCATGCTGCGTCCCATCATTGGCGAGGCGGCCGTGATGGGCGGCGTCGGCTACGTCGCGACCCACATCGCTCGCCCCGGCGTGATCGCCAAGACCGGGCCGATGCAGCGCCTGGTGTTCGGCGAATTCGACGGGCGCCGCTCCTCGCGCGCCGAGGCGTTTCTTGCCGCCTGCCAGGCCGGCGCGATCAATGCGCAGATCAGTCCCGACATACGCCGCGACCTGTGGGAGAAATTCGTCTTCATCGTCGGCATATCGGGAACCACCGCGGCGATGCGCGGTCCCATCGGACGTATCCGCGAGCAAGCGCTGACGCGCCAATTCCTGCTCGACGTGATGCGCGAGGTCGTGGCGGTCGGGCGCGCCCATGGCGTCGCCATCGCCGAGGACTTCGCCGAGCAGCGGCTGGCTTTCGCCGACACCATGCCCGCCGACATGGTCGCCTCGATGTATCATGACCTGCAGGCCGCGCGCCCGCTCGAGCTGCGCTGGCTCGCCGGCGGCGTCGTCGACCTCGGCGCCGAGGTCGGGGTGCCCACGCCGATGAACCGCGCGGTACGCGACATCCTCATCTTGCACGCCGACGGCGCCGGGCGGCAATGACCGTGGAAATGCAAATGACGACGACCTCGACCACGGCGGCGCCCGACCTGACAATTCGCTCCATCCGCGCCACCGGCGTCGAGGTGCCGATGACCTATGCGCTGGGGACGAGCCGCGGCGTCATCCGCCGCGCGCCGCTCCTCCTCATCGACCTGGAAACCGAGGAGGGCGTGACCGGCCACGCCTATCTGTTCTGCTACCTGCGCGACGCCGCCATCGCCATGACGGCGATGATGCAGGAGGTCGAGCGCTGCGTGAAGGGCGACGCGGTGGCGCCGCTCGATCTATGGGCCAAGCTCGCGCGCCGCTTCGCGCTGATCGGGGTGCAGGGCGTCGTGCGCATGGTGATGGCCGGGCTCGACATCGCCGCCTGGGACGCGCGCGCGCGCGCCGCCGGCCTGCCGCTCGCCACCCTGATCGGCGCCGCGCCAAGACCGATACTGGCATATAATTCCTGCGGGCTTGGCCTGATGCCGCCCGAGCCGCTCGCCGAGGAGGCCGACCGCTTGCTTTCCATGGGGTTCCGCGCGCTCAAGCTGCGGCTCGGCTATCCGACGCTCAAGGAGGACCTGGCGGCGCTCGCGGCGGTGCGCCGACGCGTGCCCGAGGATACCGCGATCATGGTCGACTACAACCAGGCGCTTGGCGTCGCGCAGGCGCTCGAGCGCGGCCGCGCGCTTGACGCGCAGGGTGTCTACTGGCTCGAGGAGCCGATCCAGCACGACGACTATGCCGGCGCCGCGCGGCTGGCGCGCGAATTGCGCACGCCGATCCAGATCGGCGAGAATTTTTCCGAAGCCGGTGCCATGGCGGCCGCGCTCGCCGCCGGCGCGGCCGATTACGTCATGCCCGACCTTGAGCGCATCGGCGGCGTCAGCGGGTGGCTGCGCGCCGCGGCGCTGGCGGCGGTGCATCGCGTCGAAATGTCCTCCCACCTCTTTCCCGAAGTGAGCGCGCATCTGCTCGCCGCTACCGCGACGTGCCATTGGCTGGAATATGTCGATTGGGCCAATGCCATCCTCGAGCAGCCGGCCCGCGTCGCCAACGGCACGCTCACGGCGTCGCGGCGCCCCGGCAACGGGCTTGAATGGGACGCCGCCGCGGTTGAGCGATACCGCATTTGACGCCGCGCCGGCGGCTTTTCCAAAGGCCCGATCGGCCTTCAATCGGTCATGGGCGGCGCCGAGGCGGCGTCAGGCCGGCCCTGGCCGCATCTCATCTGGCCGCATCCGATATTGTCACGACGATGCGAGGGGATGTGGTGGAGCCAGGCGGAGTCGAACCGCCGACCTCTTGAATGCCATTCAAGCGCTCTCCCAACTGAGCTATGGCCCCGTCCACGGCGCGGATTTTGGCTGCCGCGCCGAATTTCATAAGTTTGCCCGCGATCGCGCCGATTGCAAGGTAGCGCCGGGCATGGCCGCGCCCGGGCGCGGCGAAGCGTCAGGTCTCCTCCTCGTCCGCCACGTCGCCGCCGATGATATCGGTCACGTCGGCATCCTCTTCCTCGGCCTCCTCGATGAAGGCGGCGGCATCATCCTCGTCGGCATCGATTTCAACGTCCTCGTCGGCGTCGGGCGCGGCGCCAACGGTCGCCTTCTTCTTGTTCTTGCCCGTGACCTCGGCCTCGGCATCCTCAAGCGAGATGAATTCGGCCTCCTGTACTTCCGGCGCCTGCTTTTCCTGCGCGGCGGCGCGGGCGGCGGCGTCCGGGCGCGCGCGCGCGGGGGGAGCAATCTCGAACACCACGCCGCATTTCGGGCAGGTGATCGGCTGCTTGTTGAGGTCGTAGAACTTGGCGCCGCAGCCGCCGCATAGGCGCTTGCTACCGAGCTCGGATTTCGCCACGATTGCATTTCCCCGGAAACGAATGAAAAGCGGCATTCCCCTTGGCCGCTCGCGGCGTCGCTGTCAATAGCGCCGGCACGGGAACTTGGCACCCCGGGCCGGGTGACGCGGCGGCGGACCGCGTGCTAGAGCATGATGCCGAAACGCGCGCGGCGATTTGCGGACGGCATCGTGCTCTAAGCTACGAGAATCGATCACGTTTATGATTTTGGATCGATTCGATCCGAAATTATCGTGATCTAGTGGCCCGGTCGCGACGGCCCCGCCAGGGCGGTCACACCGCGCCGAGTGGGCTAATTCGCGGACTCCCGCCCTGTCCGCGCCGGTCCGGGGCGCGCGGGCGCGGGTTGCCGTTTCCCAGGAATGTCACAGTGCATGTAGATCCAACCGCAGTCCCAATGACGGCGCGCCGCAGTCCGGCGCTGCGCGGCCTTGTGCGCGTGCCCGGCGACAAGTCGATCTCGCACCGCTACGCGCTCCTCGCCGCCGTGGCGGGCGGACGGTCGCGCGTGATGAATTTTGCTCCC
>JACQAE010000096.1 GCA_016195095.1 Pseudomonadota bacterium | reverse complement strand
GCCAGGCAAAATCATGATCCCGAAAAGTGGGAACCGCTTTTCGGAAAAGATCATGCGCCAGGCAAAATCATGATCCCGAAAAGTGGGAACCGCTTTTCGCCGCCGAGACCGCGCTGCGGCGCCGGTTGCGTCAGCGGCGAAAGGCGGCGACGATTTCCACATGCGCGCAATAGCGGAACTGGTCGATCGGAGTGACCGTTTGCGCGCGATAGCCGCCGGCGACGAGGATCGCCGCGTCGCGCGCGAAGGTCGCCGGGTTGCAGGAAATCGCGACGACCAGCGGCACGCTCGAAACGGCGATGGCGCGCACCTGGGCTTCGGCGCCCTGGCGCGGGGGATCGAAGAGGACGGCGTCGAGGCCATCGAGTTCGCCGGCGAGGAGCGGGCGGCGGAAGAGGTCGCGGCGCATCGCGGCAATGGGCTTGAGGCCGCTGGTCGTGGCCGCCGCCTGGCGCAGCGCCTCGACGGCGTCGGCGTCGGCATCCACGGCCGTCACCTGCGCGTTCCTCGCCAGGCGCAGCGCCAGGGGGCCGATGCCACAGAATAGGTCGGCCACCTTGCGCGCGTCGCCGACGGCTTGCGCGACCGCGCTTGCGAGCGCCGCCTCGCCCGCCGCCGTTGCCTGCAGGAACGCGCCCGGCGGCAGGCGCACGCGCGCCGGTCCGCACGTGATCGTGGGCGCGACGCGCTGCGCCACCAGTTCTCCGTGGCGCGTGAGACGCGCCAGGCCGCGCGCCTCGGCCAGCGCGGCCAGCGCCGCGATCTGCCCGGGCCGTAGCGCGCCCGATCCGCGTATATCGACATCGATGCCGTCGTCGGTCGCGGTGGCGTGGATATCGAGCGGCTTGCGCGCCGGATCGAGGATTTCCGCGATCGCCCAGGCTATGGCGATCGCCGGCGCCAATGCCGGCGCCAGGATCGGGCAGCGATCGATCGCCACGATATGGTGCGCATGTGGCGCGGCAAAGCCGACATGCAGCACGTCATGCGTGCCGCGCCGCGCGTGCAGGACGGCGCGGCGGCGGCCTTGGCCATGCGCGTCGATAAGGTCGGCGACCGGCGCCGCGATGCGCGCGCGCGCGAGCGCGGAAACGACCAGGCCGCGTTTCCAGGCGCGGTAGGGCTCGCCCCGCCAATGCTGCAGCGCGCAGCCGCCGCAGACGCCGAAATGCTTGCAGACCGGCGCGACGCGCTCGCGGCTTGGCGCGGCGACGCGCGCCAGATGCCGCCGGTCGGGATGCCCCGGCCAGGCATCGACCTCGACAATCTCGCCGGGGAGCGTATAGGCGACATAGATCGCCTCCTCGCCGACGCCGGTGACGCCGTCGCCGCGTTGGCCGATGGCCTCGATATGCACGCGTTCAGTCACGCACCGCTCCGAGCAGGAACTCGCGGTTGCCGTCGCCGCCGGCGAGCGGGGAGGGGAAGCAGCCGCACACGCGCCAGCCGAGCGCCCGCACGCTCGCCGCCGCCGCCGCGCATACGCGTGCATGAATTTCGGGATCGCGCACGATGCCCTTCTTGAGCGCCGCCCGGCCGGCCTCGAATTGCGGCTTGACCAGCGCCACCAGCCAAACCGGCGGCGGCTCGGCATGCGCGGCCGAGCCATCGCTCAGGGTTGCATCGCGTGTTCGATCCGGCGCGTGAGCCGGATTTTCGCCTTCCCGCCCGCGCGCCAGCGCGAGCGCCGCCGGCAAGACCAGGCGCAGGGCGATGAAGCTCGTATCGACGGTGATCGCGTCGGGCGGCTGCGGCAATCGCGCCTTGTCGAGGGCGCGAATGTCGGTTGCTTGCAAATTAACGACGGCGTTATGCGCGCGCAGGCTGGCGTGCAGCTGATCGCGCCCGACATCGAGCGCATAGACGCGCTGCGCGCCGCGTGCGAGCAGGACCTGCGTGAACCCGCCGGTGGACGCGCCGACGTCGAGCGCGATGCGCCCGCGCGCGTCGAAGCCGAAATGATCGAGCGCTGCCGCGAGCTTGACGCCACCGCGTGACACGTAGGGGTGCGCCGGCTCGGCGGTAATGCACGCGCCGGGCTCGACATCCTCGGATGCAAGGCGCACGCGACGCCCGTCGGCCGTGACCCGTCCGGCCGCGATGGCAGCCTGCGCCCGCGCACGGCTGTCGAACAGGCCGCGCGCGACGAGCAGGCGATCGACGCGTATGCGCTGCGACATGGCATTGGTTTACCAATGCGCGCGGTCCGCGGCCAGGGCCGGCCGCGGCGGGCCGCTTTCGCCTGCGGTCGAAACCATGCCTTAAGTCCGCGCGCCTATGCTGGTGCGGTGCCGCATCGCCCCAAGGCGAGGGATTTGCGGCCAAGGGCGCAAATCGGCCTCGGGCGAATGCCCGATCTGCGGTCGTAATTGCGCTGGTTCAACAGGTTGGCGCGCGTGGCCGGAACAAGGATCGGTCGCCCGCGGGGCTCGATGCCGGTCCGCGGATGTGCCCGATCTCGCCAGAAAGGCTCGCAGGTTAAACGCCATGATCGAACGCCGCGCGCATCCGCGTAAACGCAGCTTCCTGCAGGGTCGCATCTTTTACGACCACGGCCGTTCCAGCATCGACTGCCTGGTGCGCGACCTGACAGGTTTCGGCGCAAGGCTGAAATTCTCCAATGCGATGGCGATGCCGGACGCCTTCGACCTGCATATTCCCAATCATGACCAGATTTACCGCGCGCGCGTGGAATGGCGCTCCGACGATGAGGCCGGCGTGAGCTTCATCGGTGCCGCGGCGGAGGCAAACGAAGCGGCGGGCGCGGCCGATCTGGCGACGCGCGTGCGGGTGCTGGAAACCGAGCTTGCCGCGCTGCGCCGCGTCGTGCAGCGCTTGCGCGCCGAGCTTGGGCAGACTTCGATCGTCGCGGAATAAAGCCCGATCGCAACCGCCGCGCGGCGGCTTTGGCGCGCGCACGCGCTCCGGGCGCGGCTTCGCGCGTAAAAAATGATGTCGGGTGAATGAGGTCCGCGTCGCCGCGTCAGGCGAGGCGCACGCGCTCGGCGGCGAAATCGCGACCGAGCGATTCGAACACCTTGGCGACGATGCCCTTGGCGTCGAGCCCGGCCTGAGCGTACATCGCGTTCGGCGAATCCTGGTCGATGAAGATATCCGGCAGCACCATGGTGCGCACGCGCAGCCCGGCGTCGAGCATGCCATGGTCGGCCAGCGCGTGCAGGACGAACGAGCCGAAGCCGCCGATCGCGCCTTCCTCGATGGTGACGAGCACCTCGTGCTCGCGCGCCAGCCGCAAGATCAGGTCGATATCCAAGGGCTTGGCGAAACGCGCGTCCGCGACCGTGGTCGAGAGGCCGTAGCCGCCCAATTCGTCGGCGGCCTTGAGACACTCGCCGAGCCTCGCGCCGTAGGAAAGGATCGCGACCTTGCTGCCCTCGCGGATGATGCGGCCCTTGCCGATCTCGAGCGGCTTGCCTTCCTGCGGCATCGGCACGCCCAAGCCTTCGCCGCGCGGATAGCGCAGGCCCGAGGGACAATCGTCAAGCGCGGCGGCGGTCGCCACCATGTGCACGAGGTCCGCCTCGTCCGCCGCCGCCATCAGCACGAAGCCGGGCAGGCAGCCGAGATAGGCGACGTCGAAGGCGCCGGCATGGGTCGGGCCGTCGGCGCCGACGAGGCCGGCGCGGTCCATGGCAAAGCGCACCGGCAATTTCTGGATGGCGACGTCGTGCACGACCTGGTCGTAGCCGCGCTGCAGAAAGGTCGAATAGATGGTGGCGAACGGCTTGAAGCCTTCCGTCGCCAGGCCGGCGCAGAAGGTAACCGCGTGCTGCTCGGCGATGCCGACGTCGAAGCAGCGCTCGGGGAATTCCTTGCCGAACAGGTCGAGCCCGGTGCCCGCGGGCATGGCGCCGGTGATGGCAACGATCTTCTTGTCCTTGCGCGCTTCCTTGATGAGGCTTTCGGCGAATACCTTGGTGTAGGCCGGTGCGCCGGGCTTGGATTTGGCCTGCGTGCCGGTGGCGACGTCGAATTTCACCACGCCATGGTACTTGTCGGCCGACTGTTCCGCCGGCGCGTAGCCCTTGCCCTTCTGCGTCACGACGTGAACGAGGATCGGCCCGTTCTTGGCCGCGCGCACGTTGTTGAGCACGGGCAGCAGGTGCTCGATATTATGCCCGTCGATCGGCCCGACATAATAGAAGCCCAATTCCTCGAACAGCGTCGAGCCGCCGGTGACGATGCTGCGCGCATATTCCTCGGCCTTGAGCGCGCGCTCCTCGATCAGCTTGGGCATGTGGTGGGCGAACTGCTTGGCGATCTCGCGCAGCGATTGGTAGGCGCGGCCGGAAAGAAGGCGGGCGAGATAGGCCGACATGGCGCCGACCGGCGGTGCGATCGAGGCCATGCCGGCCGACATGGCGCCGTCGCCGATCACGGCGATGACGTTGTTCTTCTTGCCGGCCAGGTCGCGCGCCACCGCCATGCCGAGGCCGGCCGAGATCGAGGTCGAGGAATGCGCGGCCCCGAACGGGTCGTATTCGCTCTCCGCGCGCTTGGTGAAGCCGGAAAGGCCGCCGCCCTGGCGCAGCGTACGGATGCGATCGCGCCGGCCGGTGAGAATCTTGTGCGGATAGGCCTGGTGGCCGACATCCCAGATCAGCTTGTCGCGCGGCGTGTCGAAGACGTAATGCAGCGCCACCGTCAGCTCGACGACGCCGAGCCCGGCGCCAAGATGCCCACCGGTGACCGCGACCGCGTCAACCGTCTCCTGACGCAGCTCATCGGCTAATTGACGCAGCTTGTCGGGCGTCAATTGTCGCAGATCATGTGGGGTGCGAATGCGGTCGAGTAGCGGCGTGCCTGAAGCCAACACCATTAACGCTCCGTGATGATCCCCTGACCCATTGCGGCCGATCCTCAAACATCCCCGCCGGCCGCATGGTTTAGCAATGGTTACACCGTGGGCGCGAGATAGGCAAATCCCGCGCTGCCTCAATCCGCCTGCCCGCGACCCGGCGGCGCCGGCTTTCATGTCTTGAAATCAACCCGAAAGGCCGGATTTTTCCGGCGTTGCGCTAGTCGGCGTGCCAGCGCAGCGAATCGTCGGGCAGCGGTATGAATTCGGCGGCGTCGGCGGCAATGGTGCCGAAGCGGCCGTTCTTCCAGTCGTCGCGCGCCTGCGCGATGCGCTCCTTGCGCGAGGAGACGAAATTCCACCACACGTAGCGTGGGCCCTCGAGCGTCTCGCCACCGACGATGGCAACCCGGCTCGGCGTCAGCGCCGTGAGCGTGATGGCGTCGCCCGGCCGCAATACCAGCAGGCGGCCGGCGGTGAAGCGGTCGCCGGCGATATCGATTTCGCCCGACTGCACGTAGACGGCGCGTTCCTCGTAGTCCGTGTCGAGCGGCAGCCGCGCGCCGGCGGCCAGCTTGGCGTCGGCAAAGAGCGTGGCCAATCCGGTGGCGAGCGGGGAGGCGCGGCCGAGCATGCGCCCGGCGACGACGCGAACCGATTTGCCCTCGCCCTCGATCAGCGGCAGGTCGCCGGCGCCGATATGCGTGAAGTCGGGCTCGGATTCCTCCGCCCGCGCCGCCATCGCCACCCAGCATTGCAGTCCGTGCAGCGGCTCGCCCGCGACGCGACGCTCGGGCGCGGTGCGTTCGGAGTGCACGATGCCGCGCCCCGCCGTCATCCAATTGACCTCGCCGGGGAGAATCGCGGCGGTGTGGCCGAGCGTATCGCGATGCATCACCTCGCCGTCATAGAGGTAGGTGAGCGTCGAGAGGCCGATATGCGGGTGCGGGCGCACGTCGAGCCCGTCGCCGGCCTTGAACTCGGCCGGGCCGAAATGGTCGAAGAACACGAAAGGCCCGACCGTGCGCCGCGTCGTGTGCGGCAGCGCGCGGCGCACGTTAAGTCCGCCGAGATCGACGCTGCGCGGCACGATCATGTTGGCGATCGCGGCGCAGCTCGGCGCGTCGCCTTGGCGTGGGTCGGGGCCGCGGAAAAAGCTCATGACGGTTACTTTCGTTCAGGCGCCAGCGGCGCTCTTGTTGCGCGCGCCGCTGGCGCCTTTGGCACGCCCGCCTGTCAGCGCTCCACGTCGAGCGGCTCGCTGCCGGTCGGCGCGCCGTCGGCGTCGCGGGTGATTTTTTCCACGCGCGCCTCGGCCTGCTTCAGCAGCTCGTCGCAGCGCCGCTTGAGCGCCTCGCCGCGTTCATAGATCGCGACCGATTCCTCGAGCGGCACCTTGCCGCCCTCCAGCCTGGTGACGATCGATTCGAGTTCCTCGATCGCCTTTTCGAAGCTCAGTTTCCTAACGTCGGCATTGGCTTCGGCCATGGGCGATATCCTGTTTCCTCACAATGGCGACAATGAGGGCGCTCGAGCGGGGATCGCTATGTTCTCATTTGCCTTCGCCGCCGGTTCACCAAGAGAAATTCGCAACCCAAACCACGCGAGAATTGTCGTTTTCCCCGTGTCTTTTGCTATTGCGAAGTTTGCGCAAGAGGCGCGCAAGTGTGAAGCGAACTTCGGATAGGGGACACGCGATCATCCCCGCATCAGCGCGCCGACATGCGCGGCGACGGATTGCGCCAGGCCCTCCAAATCATAGCCGCCTTCCAGGAGCGACACGAGCCGGCCTTGCGCGCTGGCATCGGCGATGTCCATGAGCTTGCGCGTGGCCCAGGCGAAGTCGGCCTCGACCAGATTGAGATTGGCCAGGGGATCGCGCGCGTGCGCGTCGAAACCGGCCGAAACGATCAGCAATTCCGGCGCGAATTCGCGCAGCCGCGGCAGGATGGCCGCCTCGAAGGCGGCCTTGAACGCGTCGCCGCCGTCACCGGCGCGCAGCGGCGCGTTGACGATGGTATTGAACTCGCCGCGCTCCGATTTCGCGCCGGTCCCCGGATAAAGCGGCATCTCGTGGGTCGAGCAATACATCACCGTGCGATCCGCCCAGAATATTTCCTGCGTGCCATTGCCGTGATGCACGTCGAAATCGACGACCGCGACGCGCCCGGCGCCATGCGCGATTTGCGCATGGCGCGCGGCGATGGCGGCGTTGTTGAGGAGGCAAAACCCCATCGGCCGCGCCGTCTCGGTGTGGTGGCCGGGCGGGCGCATGGCGCAGAAGGCATTGGCGGCCGTCTTGGCGAACACCGCGTCGACCGCGTGCACGGCGCCGCCGGCGGCGCGCAGGGCGGCCTCGAAGCTGCCCGGCGACAGCGCGGTATCGGCGTCGAGTCGCGCCAGGCCGGCTTGCGGAACCGCCGCGCGCAGCGCCTCGACATAGTCGAGCGGGTGGCAGCGCGCGATCGCGGCGATTTCGGCGCGCGGCGCCTCGACGCGCATCAGCGGCGCGAAACGCTCATGCGCCAGCGCGCGGGCGATGGCGCGCAGCCGGTCGGGCCGCTCGGGATGCCCGGAGGGCGTGAGATGATCGAGACAGGCCGCGTGGGTGATGAGGAGCGTGGACATTGTTCCTGAATATACGAATGGCGGGACAATTCAGCCGGAAATTTTATTGGCGCCGCGCGCGTCATCGCGTGCGCGCGGGCGCGTCGTCGTCCCAGCGCAGACCCGCGACGTTCACGCCCGGCGGCGCGGGCGGATCGTCGGGCACGAAGAATGTCGGCGCCAGCGGCATCCCCGCATCGACGCGGTATTTCTCGAAATCGCGCACCCCTTCCCCGGCGAGGAAACTGTCGTCGATGAGGAAATTGCCGGTGAAGGCGCGCGCCGGCTTGTGAAAGATCGCGTAGGCCGCGTCGGCCATGATCTGCGGGCTGCGCGACATGCGCATCACACGCTCGCCGCCGAGCAGGTTCTTGATCGCCGACGTGGCGATGGTCGTGCGCGGCCACAGCGCGTTGACGGCGATGCCCTGCGCGCGCAACTCGCCGGCAAGCCCGAGCACGACCAGGCTCATGCCGAATTTGGACATCGAATAGCCGGTCGAGCCGGAAAACCATTTCTCGCGCATGTCGAGGGGAGGGGAGTTCATCAGGATATGCGGGTTCGCGGCGCGGGCGAGATGCGCGATGGCGTATTTCGCCACCATGAAGGTGCCGCGGGCATTGACCTGGTGCATGAGGTCGAAACGCTTCATGTCGGTCGCGGCGAGCGGCGTGCGGCTAACCGCGCTGGCGTTGTTGACCACGATGTCGATGCCGCCAAACGTATCGGCGGTGCGCTCGATCGCGGCCTTGACCATGGCCTCCTCGCGCACGTCGACGGCGAGCGCCAGCGCGCGCCCGCCGGCGGCCTCGATTTCGGCCGCGGCGCTGTGGATGGTGCCGGGCAATTTCGCGTGCGCGGTCTCGGTCTTGGCGGCGATCGCCACATTGGCGCCGTCGCGCGCGGCGCGCAGCGCGATGGCAAGCCCGATGCCGCGCGACGCGCCGGTGATGAACAGCGTTTTGCCCTTGAGCGACATTGGTCCCTTGTCTCCCGGCCGCGCGTGGCGGCGCGGCGACGATGGGTCAAACTAGGCGTTTTCCGGCGCGGCGGACACCGCCCGGTTTAGAATCTTGAGGAAATTCCCACGATAGCCGAGCGGGCCTGGTCGTGGCGATATTACCACGCCAGGGCAATGCGCGGGTTTCATTGCCGTGAACCCCGCGCTATCCTGCCGCGACCAAGGCATGAACAGGGGAGGTGGACATGCGGCACGCCGCACTGATCACATTGACCATTCTCCTAGCCGGCGCCGGCGCGGCGCCGGTCGCGGCGCAGGCCGTCGACCCGGCGCGCAACGAATGCGCGCGCGGCGAGCCGCAGGCCTCGATCGCCGCCTGCACGACGCTTCTGCAAGGCCGCCAACGCCTGAGCCCGCGCGACAGCGCGATCGTCCTGACCAATCGCGGCAATTCCTACGTCAAGATCAATGACCGTGATCGCGCCATGGCCGATTACGACCTGGCGATCCGCACCGACCAGCAATACGCGCGCGCATGGAACGAGCGTGGTCTGCTCAATCGCAAGAAAGGCGAGTATGACCGCGCCATTTCCGACTATAGCCAGGCGCTCATCCTCAACCCCGACGGCGCCGTGCATTACGGCAACCGCGGCACCGCCTACCGCTGGAAAGGCGAGTACGATCGCGCGCTGGCCGACCTTTCGACCGCGATCCAGATCGACGCCAAACGCCCGCTGCCGTTCATGCAGCGCGGCATCGTCTACCGTCTCAAGCGCGATTTCGCGCGCGCCATCGCCGATCACGACCAATCGATCCAGCTCGATCCGCGCGTCGGGAACTACTACTATGAACGCGGCGCGACCTACGAGGCGCAGGGCGATTTCGTCAAGGCGCTCGGCGACTATCGCGTGGCACAGACGCATGGCAGCACGGTCGAGCGCTTGCCGCAGGCGATCAGTCGCGCCGAAGGGCGGTTGACCAATAACGTCGTGGCGTCTCCGGGACCGGGTCCGGGACCAGGACCAGTACAAAGCGCGGGCCTCCCACCGGTGATCGGCGGCACCGCGGCGGCCCGCTCGGAAACGCGCATCGCGCTGATCATCGGCAACAGCCAATATGTCAACGCCGCGGCGCTGCCCAATCCGACGCGCGACGCGCAGGCGCTGGCCGCGACGCTGCGGCGTATCGGTTTTAACCAGGTCACGCTCAAGCTCGACCTGCCGCGCGAGAAGATGCTCGATGAGCTGCGCATTTTCGCCGGCGCCGCCGATCGCGCCGACTGGGCGGTGGTCTACTTCGCCGGCCATGGGTTGGAAATCGGCGGCACCAATTATCTCGTTCCGGTGGAGGCCAAGCTCGGCTCCGATCGCGACGCGAACTACGAAGGCGTCGGCCTGGACAAAGTGCTGCACGCCGTCGAAGGCGCGCGCAAGCTCGGCCTCGTCATCCTCGACGCCTGCCGCGACAATCCCTTTGTCAAGAGCATGCAGCGCACGCGCGGCGCGTCGCGTTCCGTGGGCCGTGGGCTCGCCAATATCGAGCCCGACGGCGCCACGCTCGTCGCCTACGCCGCCAAGCATGGCCAGGTCGCCGAGGACGGCGCGGGCGTCAATAGCCCGTTCATGACCGCGCTCCTGAAGAATCTCGAGACGCCGGGGCTTGAGATCAGCCTCTTGTTCCGGCGCGTGCGCGACGACGTTCTCGCCGCGACCGGCAAGCGCCAGGAGCCGTTTACCTACGGCTCGCTGCCGAGCGAGGCGTTCTATTTCCGTGGCCGATAAAGCATGATCGCGAAAGGCGCGACGCGTTTTTCGGACGGGATCATGCGCGCGCGAGCGCCATGATCGCGCGCCGTCACGCACGCGTCATTTGCGGCGCGCGAAGAATGCCTCGATCGCCGCACGCGCCTGCGGCGTCGCCAGCTGCGCCTTGAAGACGCCGGCCTCGGCGTCGATGCGCGCGACGATGGCGTCGGCGTCGCCGCGCATGAGGCGGCGCGCGCCGACGACGCTTGCCGCCGGCAGGGCGGCGATTTCCGCCGCCGCCTGCATCGCCACGGCGTCGACCTGCGCGGCCGCGACGACGGCGTTGACGATGCCGGCCGCCTGCGCCTGCGCGGCGTCGAGCGCGCGCCCCATGACCAGGAGGGAGAATGCGCGCGCGTGCCCCATCAGGCGCGGCGCGATCAGGCTCGAGGCGGCCTCCGGCGTCAGCCCGAGGCGCACGAAGGGCGTGGAGAAGCGCGCATCCTCGGAGCACACGACGTGGTCGCAATGCATGAGCATGGTGACGCCGACGCCGACGGCGGCGCCGCATACGGCGGCGACCAGCGGCTTCTCGCAGCGCGCCAACGCATAAAGGAAGCGTAAAACCGGCTGCCCGAGCCCGACGCCGCCGACGATCGCCGATTGAAAGTCATGCAGGTCGTTGCCGGCGCAGAATCCGGCCGGTGTGGCGCCGATGATCAGGCAGTGCAGCGCCGGTCTGTGCCCATATTCCTCGATCGCGCCGGCGAGCGCGCTGTACATCGCCTCGGTCAGCGCGTTCTTCTTTTCCGGGCGGTTCATCCGCACAATTCTGACGGGACCCTCGTCGCGCACGGTCACGAGATCGGTCATGGGCGGCCTATTCGTCCAGCACGGTGGCGTGCGCAACGGCGTCGGCGCCCTCGATCACGCTTGTCGCTAGGCCCGGCGCCGCCGTCGCCAGGTTTGTGGCGAAGAACCGCGCCAGCGCGACGCGCGCGGAGGAATTCGCGCCGTCGCTGCGCAGCGCCGCCAGCGCGTCGTCGGCCAGCATGCACCCGCCGGCCGCCTCGGCGTAGAGGCGCAGATAGGACGTGGCGCCGGCGAGCGCCGTGTCCATGGATTTCTCGAGCGTGGCGAGCAGGAAACCGGTTGCGCGCTCAAGGCCGTCAAGCGCCTCGCCGAGGCGCGTCGCCGTCGCGCCGAAGCCCGGCTCGTTCGCCTCCCGCACGGCGGCGACGGTGCGGCGCAGCCCCGCGATATGGTCTCGCACCACCATGCCGCCGGCGAGCGGCAGCTTGCGGGTGACGAGGTCGATAGCCTGGATGCCGTTGGTACCCTCGTAGATCTGCGCGATGCGCGCGTCGCGATAATGCTGCGCGGCGCCGGTTTCCTCGATGTAACCCATGCCGCCATGCACCTGCACGCCGAGCGATGCGACCTCGGTGCCGATATCGGTTGAGAACGCCTTGGCGATCGGGGTGAGCAATGACGCGCGCGCGTGCGCGGCCTTGCGCGCGGCGGCGTCATTGGCGCGCTGCGCTTCGTCGATCGCGACCGCGGTGGCGTAGCTGATCGCGCGCGCCGCCGCCGTCAGGCCGCGCATGGTGAGCAACATGCGCCGTATGTCGGGATGGGCGATGATCGCCACCTGCTCGGCCGCGCCCATCGCCGCCCGGCGCCCCTGGCGGCGTTCGCGCGCGAAGGCCGTGGCGGCCTGCGTCGCCCGCTCGGCGATGCCGACGCCTTGCAGCGCGACCGCGAGGCGCGCGAGGTTCATCATCGTGAACATGCAGGCCATGCCGTGACTTTCCTCGCCGACGAGGTAGCCGCGCGCGCCTTCGCCGTCGCCATAGACCATCGTGCAGGTCGGCGAGGCGTGGATGCCGAGCTTGTGCTCGACCGCGTGGGCGCGCACGTCGTTGCGCGCGCCCGGCGAGCCGTCGGCATTGGGCAGGAATTTCGGCACCAGGAAAAGCGAAATGCCGCGATTGCCCGCCGGCGCGTCCGGTAGCCGCGCCAGCACGAAATGAATGATGTTGGCGGTCAGGTCGTGCTCGCCATAGGTGATGAAGATCTTCTGCCCGCGCAGGCGGTAGCCGCCATTGCCGTCGCGCTCGGCGCGCGTGCGCAGCGCGCCGACGTCGGAACCGGCCTGCGGTTCGGTGAGCTGCATCGTGCCCATCCATTCGCCGGACACGAGCTTGGGCAGGTAGGCCTGTTTGAGCACGTCGCTGCCATGCGCCGCCAGCGCGTCAACGGCCGCCATGGTCAGGACCGGGCCGATGCCGAACGCCATGGAGGCGGAATTCCACATCTCGATGCATGCCGCGTTAAGCGCATGCGGCAGTTCCTGGCCGCCCCATTGCGCCGGCGCCGCGAGGCCGTTCCAGCCGGCGGCGGCCCAGCCGGTATAGGCTTCCTTCCAGCCCGGTGGCGTCGTCACCACGCCGTCGCGTAACGGCGCTCCGTGACGATCGCCGATGCGATTGAGCGGGGCGATGATTTCGCTGGCAAAGCGGCCGGCCTGCGCGAGCACGGCGTCGATCACGTCGTCGCCAATATCGCCGTAAACGCCGCGGTCGCGAGCGGCGGCGAAGCCGCCGGCGTGGCGCAGCGTGAAGGCGATATCGGCAACAGGCGCGCGATAGGTCATTTTTCGTTCTCGCAATGCGGGTTGAATTCGGGCAGCAACGCCGCCCGGATCGCACGCTCGATAAGGCCAACACGGGTCACGCGACGAGATTATCGCAATCGTGGCGCCATCGGTCGCCCAAATCTAGACCCAGCCAATTCCCGGTCAACGCGACTTTCGCAAGGTCGACGCGGGCGCAGGTTCGCCCGCAGCCGGGAGCCAATCGGCGAACGATATGCTTTCGCGGTCACGGCCGCGGAGGGGGGACACCAGCCTCATTGGAGGTGTCGCCAGGGGGTAAAATGGCGGATACCGGTCGCGCTGCGCAAGGTTGATCGATCGAAAACGTCCGGCCCGTATTATCGCGCCGCCTCGATCGCATCGGGCTTGTTGTGTGGGTAAAGCCGATTTGTCCGTCGCCAATGCGCCCCTTCGGTCGATCCGCGCCGGCGATGCATCGGCATGTGGTGGGCCGCGCAACGATTGCGGCCACGGACACGCCAAATCGCCGGTGGAACGGTGTCGTTCCCGCGCGCCGCGCTCAGCGCGCCGGGCAGGGCTGCCCATTCGGTAGCACGCACCTGGCGCGCGCTGCTGGCGCAGGCGCGGGGCGCACGGCCGCCGGCGGCGGCGGCGG
>JACQAE010000095.1 GCA_016195095.1 Pseudomonadota bacterium | reverse complement strand
CGCCGCGCCAGATGCTCGCGCACCGCGTTCATGCGCGTGGCGATCGTCATGAGGTCGTAGATGAGCGCGCGAAAGCGCTTGTCGCAGCCGCGATCGAGCAGCGCCGGGCGCGACACGGTCGCCGGAATGGCGCCGTCCGCGTGCGCCGGCCGCTTTCCCGTTGCCCCGTGCTTTGGCGGCGCGGCGCGGCGCGATTGCCGCCTAGAGATCGACATAGCCCGTGTCTTGCAGGAGCTGGCGCTCCACCGGAATGTGCAGGCTGTCATGCACGGTATTGTAAAATTTCCAGAAGCCGACCAGGCAGGCAAGCTCCATGACCTGCGGCGGCGACAGGTGCGCCTTGAGCGCGTCAAGGATCGCGGCCGGCACCGCCGTCGGATCCTCGCTGGCGGCGCGCACGTAATCGAAGCAGGCGCGCTCGAACGCGTCCTTGGGCGGCAGGTCGCCGGTGATCAACCCCTGCAACTCCTCCTCGCCCACGCCCCAGCCCTCGAAATCGGAGCCGCGCGCGGTCTTGAGCATCGAGCAACTATGCGCCGTGCAATAGGCGCAGCCGTTGATGGCGCAGGCCACCGCCGCGAGCTTGCGCTTGAGGAACTGGTCGAGCGTCGAGCTCGGGTCGCGCATGATGTTGCTATTGAGCTTCCACAGCGTCTCGGCGATTTCCGGGCGATGCGCGTAGAGCTTGAGCGCGTTGGGCAGGAATCCCATGCGTTTTTTGTAGGGCGCGAGCACGCCGCGCAGGCTGGGCGCGAAATCCTCCTCGCGCACATAGGGAATGAAAGGCTCGGCCTCCGCCAGCACATGCGGCTTGGGCGGCGATACGGACTTATTCATGCGATCTCCTCCTCACAGAAAATCCTCCAAGCGCACCTTGCCCCAATTGACCGGCCAGGCGCGTTCGAAGTCGGCCGGGTCGTGGCGCGCCTTGCGTGTCGCATCGATCCCCATCTTTCCGACGGTACGGAACGGCGGCTGACCTTCGATCGGCCTGCCGGCGGGATCGTAGGGCGAACCGCGCGTATGCGGCACGATGAAGACGTCGCGCGCCGGATCGACGCGCGTGGCAATGGCGTGATAGACTGCGGCCGCGTCGTCGATATCGGTGTCGGGGCTGATCGCGACCACCAACTTGGTGTTGAGCCAGGGCGCTCCCATCGCCGTCATCAGCGCGTCGTTGACGAAGCCCTCGCGCGGATAGTCGAATTGCAGCACGCAAGACAACGCGCCGCCCCAGGTCGGGAAGCGCACGTCCTTCACCTTAACGCCGATTTCGCTCAGTCGGTTGTAGAGCACCGCCTCGTGGCATAGCCGTGGCAGCGGCTGATGATCGGTATCCGGGCATGTCTGGTGATTGCGATAGATCGGCCGGTCGGCGCGCATGCAAATCGCCGTGATCTCGACCTCGGGAACCTCCTCGGAATGCGGCAGGTGATACATCGACGGCGACGTCACCTCGCCAACGCGGAACTTGTCGCGCAGATTGACGAAGCCTTCGGCCACGATTTCCGCCTGCGCCGGCACGGTCAGGTCGATCGTCTCGCACGCCACCATCTCGACATCGCGGTCCATGATCGTGCCGACCATTTCCAATTCCCCCCACATGTCCATGTGCAGGCCGGAAAAATTCGCCATGATCTCGTAAGCCGGCGGAATGCCGAAGACGAAGGCGATCGGCATCTTGTCGCGCCCCATGGCGCGATACTTGTTCATGATGACGTGCGAGTGCGGCGTCACGAAGCTGATCAGCCCGCGCCGCGCGTCGACCGCGTAGGTTCCGGCGTGGCATGAATTATAGAATCCCGTCTCCGGGTCGCGGATGACGTTCATCGCCGTGACATAGGGCGCGGCATCGGCGTCCTTGTGGCGCGGGATCGGCAGCGACCGCCAATCGACGTCGGCGCCGGTCTTGACGATCTCCTTGACCGGGCCGCTCCTGACGCTCTTGAAGCCGCGCGGCGGCTGGCGCAAGCGGAACGCCAGCGTCTTGAGATAATCCTCCGGCGCCACGCCGAGCGCGCGCGCTTGCGCGCGGCGGGTCTTGCCCAGGATGTCGCACAGGCGAAATCCCGGCTTCTCGACGATATTCTCGAACAGGATCGGCTGGTCGCTCTGCGCCGACAGCGCCCCGATATCCTCGATGCGCACCGGCTTGGTGACGCGGGTGACGATATCGGCGTTGGTGACGAGATAGTCGCGCAGGCTGGCGTCGGGCGGCGGCCGGTTGGGTGTCGCGGCCGGGCCGGTCGCGGTCGCGGTCGCGCTCATGGCGGCGTCTCCAATTATGTTATCTAGTTTATTATCTTACTTTAATGAGTCAACACCCCGGCGCCAAGCGCGGCGAAAGCGCACATGGCAGGCGCATGACCGGGGGCCGCGCGCCGACGCCTTAGCGCGATGCAATATTCCGCGAAGTGTCGGGGAGTGCCGCGAGGCCCGGCGGCGCCGCCGCACGGGCGCGGCGGACGTTGCCGCGCGGCCGATCCGGCGCGCGCGAAATCGCGCAAGACGCGCGTGGCGCGTCAGGCCGCGGCCGCGACCTTGCCGTTGAAGGCCAGACCCTGCTTGCCGCCAGTGACCGCGACCTTCGCGCCGTCCGCGATGGCGCCGGAGAGGACCATCTCGGCCAGCGGATCCTGCAGCGCCTTTTGGATCACCCGCTTGAGCGGGCGCGCGCCATAGCCGGGATCGTAACCCTTGTCCGCCAGCCATTCGCGCGCCGTGGCGTCGAGTTCCACGACAATCTTGCGCTCGTCGAGAAGCCGCGCCAGCCGCGCCACCTGGATATCGACGATGCGCCCCATCTCCGAACGCTTGAGCCGGTGGAACAGAATGATCTCATCGACGCGGTTGAGGAATTCCGGCCGGAAGCTCGCGCGCACGATGGCCATGACCGGCTCCTTGACCGCGTCGGTGTCCTGCCCTTCCGGCTGGTTGACGAGGATTTCACCGCCCAGATTGGACGTCATGACGATCAACGTATTGCGGAAATCGACGACATGCCCCTGACCGTCGGTCAGGCGACCGTCGTCGAGCACCTGCAGGAGCACGTTGAAAACGTCGGGATGCGCCTTCTCGATCTCGTCGAATAGAATCACCTGATACGGCCGCCGCCGCACCGCCTCGGCAAGCGCGCCGCCTTCTTCGTATCCGACATAGCCGGGCGGCGCGCCGATGAGCCGCGCGACGGAATGCTTTTCCATGTACTCGGACATGTCGAGACGGATGAGCGCGGTCTCGTCGTCGAACATGAATTCCGCCACCGCCTTGGTCAGCTCGGTCTTGCCGACGCCGGTCGGGCCGAGGAACATGAACGAGCCGATCGGCCGGTTGGGATCCTGCAGGCCGGCGCGCGCGCGGCGCACCGCCGTCGACACCGCCTTGAGCGCATCGGCCTGGCCGACGACGCGGCGGGCAAGCGTTTCTTCCATGCGCAGCAGCTTTTCCTTCTCGCCTTCCAGCATGCGGTCAACGGGAACGCCGGTCCACAGCGAGACGACCTGCGCGATGTGATTGGTCGTCACCGCCTCCTCCACCATGGCGGCCTTTCCGTCCGTCGCCTCGATGCTCGAGAGCTTCTTCTCGATCTCCGGGATGCGGCCATAGGCCAGTTCGCCGGCGCGCTGGTATTCGCCGCGGCGTTGCGCATTGGCCAGTTCGACGCGCAACTGGTCGAGCTCGGTCTTGAGCTTCTGGGCGTCCGAGAGCTTGTCCTTCTCCGCCTTCCAGCGGCCGGTCAGATCCGCGGAGCGCTTCTCGAAGGCGGCGAGCTCGGTTTCAAGCTTCGCCAGCCGCGCGCGCGAGCCGGCATCCTGCTCCTTCTTGAGCGCCTCCTGCTCGATGCGCAGCCGCACGATTTCGCGATCGACATTGTCGAGTTCCTCGGGCTTGGAATCGACCTGCATCTTGAGCCGCGCCGCCGCCTCGTCGACCAGATCGATGGCCTTGTCGGGCAGGAAGCGGTCGGTGATGTAGCGGTTGGACAGCGTCGCCGCAGCCACGATCGCCGCGTCATTGATGCGCACGCCGTGGTGCTGCTCGTACCTGTCCTTGAGGCCGCGCAGGATCGAGACCGTGTCATCGACCGTCGGCTCGGCGACATAGACCGGCTGGAAACGCCGCGCCAGCGCCGCGTCCTTCTCGACGTGCTTCTTGTATTCGTCGAGCGTCGTGGCGCCGATGCAATGCAATTCGCCGCGCGCCAGCGCCGGCTTGAGCAGGTTCGACGCGTCCATCGCCCCCTCGGCCTTGCCGGCGCCGACCAAGGTATGCATCTCGTCGACGAACAGGATGATGCCGCCGTCCGACGACGTGACTTCCTGCAACACCGCCTTGAGCCGCTCCTCGAACTCGCCGCGGTATTTGGCGCCGGCGATGAGCGCGCCCATGTCGAGTGCCATCAGCCTCTTGTCGTTAAGGCTTTCCGGCACGTCGCCATTGACGATGCGCTGCGCGAGACCCTCGATGATCGCGGTCTTGCCGACGCCGGGCTCGCCGATGAGGACGGGATTGTTCTTGGTGCGGCGCGAGAGCACCTGGATAGTGCGGCGGATTTCCTCGTCGCGCCCGATGACGGGATCGATCTTGCCCTCGCGCGCCGCGGCGGTGAGGTCGCGCGCGTATTTCTTGAGCGCGTCATAGGCGTTTTCCGCCGAGCTCGTGTCGGCGGTGCGTCCCTTGCGCAGGGCGTTGATGGCGGCGTTGAGGTTCTGCGGCGTGACGCCGGCCGCGGCGAGGATGCGTCCGGCCTCGTTGTCCTTTTCCAGCGCCAGCGCCAGCAGCAGGCGCTCGGCGGTGACGTAGCTGTCGCCGGCCTTGGCCGCGGCCTTCTCGGCCATGTCGAAAACGCGCGCCAGCGCCGCGTCGAGATAGAGCTGCCCGGCGCCGCCGCCTTCGACCCGCGGCCGCTTGCGCAGCTGCGCCTCCACCGCCGCGAGCGCCTCAGGCGCGCGCCCGCCGCAACGCGCGATCAGCCCGGCGGCGAGCCCTTCCGGGTCGTCGAGCAGTACCTTGAGCAGGTGCTCGGGGGAGAATTGCTGATGGCCCTCGCGCAGCGCCAGCGATTGCGCCGATTGCACAAAGCCGCGCGCGCGGTCGGTGAACTTCTCGATATTCATGACGTCCTTCCCAATCTGGCAAAGGCATGAGCGTGCGTCCTCGCCGCCCGAGCGATCGTTGCCTCGGCCAGCGCCGGGCTGCCGCGACACTCGCCCGTTCCGGGATACCCGCAACGAGACGATTTATCGACATTCCCCGCGCTCGCGCCGATGGCACGCAATTGCTGCGCAACCCCGCTCCGGCCCCCGCAGGCGACCGGTTCAATAGTGATGTAGGTGCGTGTGGCCGCAATGGAAGAGGCGGCCGCGGTGCTGGCGCGGAACCGGGCGAGCGTTGCGGCGATGACGGTAAATTCGCGTGCACGGGCATCGCGCTTGCATATCGCGGTCCACAACCCTTGCGTCGGTCCATGCCAGCGCAAAACCCGATTTTGGCCACGGCAGGGTGTTTAACATTCTCGCGATTTCGCCTATGCAGCTTGCGATCTTTTTGACGCCACGCATGGCGGTCGCAATCGGAATCACGTCATGGCCACGATAACAGGCATTTTCCGCTACCCGGTGAAGGGGCTGACGCCCGAGCCGCTGGCGAGCGTTGCGCTCGCGCGCGGCGCGACGTTGCCGGGCGATCGCCGCTTCGCCATCGAAAACGGACCGGCAGGCTTCGATCCGACGGCGCCGGCCTATCTGCCCAAGATCCGTTTTCTCATGCTGATGCGCAACGAAAGCCTGGCGCGGCTCGACGCGCGCTTCGACGACGCCACGCAGACGCTTGTGCTGCGCCTGGACGGAATCGAGGTCGCGCGCGGCGATCTGTCGGAGGCGCGGGGCCGCGCGGCGATCGAGGCCTTTTTCGCAACCTATTGCGGCGGCGAGCTGCGCGGCCCGCCACGCCTGCTGCAGGCGCCGGGGCACAGCTTTTCCGACGTCGCCGCCAAGGTGGTCTCGATCATCAACCTGTCGTCGGTCGCCGCCATCGCGGCCGCGGTCGGCGCGCCGGTCGACATGCTGCGCTTTCGCGCCAATTTCTATGTCAGCGGCTGGCCGGCCTGGCACGAGTTCGACCTGGTGGGCGAGGAACTCCGCATCGGCCGCGTCGCCCGGCTCAAGGTCGTCAAGCGCATCGTGCGCTGTGCCGCGACCAATGTCGATCCGAGCAGCGGCAAGCGCGACCTGACGATCCCGCGCACGCTGCATCAGGCGTTCGGGCATGATGACTGTGGCGTCTATGCCGAGGTCATGCATGACGGGAGCGTCGACATCGGCGACGCGGTAGCGCCGACGCGTGGCGCGTAACGCCATGCTGGTCCTCGTCGTCGGCGCCGGAATCGTCGGTCTGGCCATCGCGCGCGCGGCGGCGCTCGAAGGCCACGAGGTGATCGTCGCGGAGGCCGCCGACGCCATCGGCACCGTCACGTCCTCGCGCAACAGCGAGGTCATTCATGCCGGCATTTATTATCCCACGGGTTCGCTGCGCGCGCGCCACTGCACGCGCGGGCGGCGCATGCTCTACGAATACTGCGCCGCGCGCGCCATCGCGCATCAGCGCTGCGGCAAGCTGATCGTCGCCACCAATGCCGCCGAGACGCGCAAGATCGAGCAGATTCTGGCGCAGGGTCTTGCCAATGGCGTCGAGGGATTGACGCTGATCGGCGGCAACGCGGCACGCGACCTGGAGGGCGAGCTTTCCTGCGTCGCGGCGATCTGGTCGCCGCATACCGGCATTATCGACAGCCATGCGCTCATGCTCTCACTGCAGGGCGAATTGGAGGATCGCGGCGGCGCCATCGCCTTCAACACGCCGGTCGAGGAGATAGCGCCGCAGGACGGCGGCTGGCGCGCGCGCTTTGGCGGCGCGCAACCGGGCGAACTGACGGTGGATGCGCTCGTCAACGCGGCCGGGCATGGCGCGCAGGCGCTGGCGCGCGCGACGCATGGCTATGCGCGCGAGCGCGTGCCGCGGTTGACGCTGGCCAAGGGGAACTATTTTTCCTACACGGGAAAACCGGTCTTCACGCGGCTCATCTATCCCGCGCCCGTCGAGGCCGGGCTCGGCGTGCATGTCGGGCTCGATCTGAGCGGACGCATGCGCTTCGGACCGGACGTGCAGTGGCTGGCGGACGGGCATTATGATTACGACGTGGACCCGAAACGGGCGGCGGCATTCTACGCGGCCATCCGCACCTATTGGCCGGGGCTGCCGGACGATACGCTGGTGCCCGACTATGCCGGCATCCGCCCCAAGCTCACCGGTCCGGGCGAGCCGGCGGCGGATTTCCGCATCGACCGCCCGGATGATCACGGCCTGGCGCGCCTGGTGCATCTCTTCGGCATCGAATCGCCTGGGCTGACCAGCGCGCTGTCGATTGCCGCGGATGTCGTCGCAAGCCTTCGGCGCTGATCGCGGCGCTCGCGGGCGAACGATCGCGCCGGCATGACGGCGTGCCCGTCCGATGCGGCGCAACGGTGAAAAAGCCGGGCCATGGCGGGTGCGGCGCGCCCGGCGGCGGCGCAACCGCCGGAATCTTGCGCTTTAGAGCGCTTTCTTTTTCATGCGAATCGGAGAGAGCTCTCTTTATCTCTGCGTATCTCCGTCTTTGTCGCTTTTTCTGCGGTGAACCGGTTCCCACTTCGCCGGAAAATGCTCTAATCGCCGGCGCGCCGTTGCCGCGCCTGTCATGGCGCTTGGGGAGATGCCGATGCCTGCCAATATCCGTTTCATCAATCCCGATACGATTGCCAAGCCACCCGGCTACACCCATGTCGTGGAGGCAACCGGGCCGGGCCGGCTCGTCTACGTCGCCGGACAGCTCGGTCTCGACACCGGCAACGTTCTGGTCGGCGGACCCGGCGATTTCCGCGCCCAGGCGACGCAGGCATTCGAGAATCTCAAGAGCGCGCTCGCCGCCGTCGGCGCCGGTTTCGAGCACGTCGTCAAGATCAACAATTACCTCCTCGATATTTCCCACCTCGGCATCTTTCGCGAGGTGCGCGACGCCTATGTCAACCGCGCCGCGCCGCCGGCAAGCACGACGCTGCAGGTGGCCGATTTCGCGCGGCCCGGCGCGCTGTTCGAGGTCGAGGCAATCGCGGTACTGCCGCCGGCGAAGCCCGCGCGCGCCAGTTCCGCGCGTAAGCGCATGGCAGCGGCGCGCGGCAGCGCCAAGACGCTCAAGCGCCCGCCGCCGCGCGGCAAGCGGCGGCGCTAGGATGCATAAGTTCCTGCAAACTCGGCAGTTCTAGCAAACTCGGCGCGGCTTCCACGACGCGGCGGCCGCCGCGTCGCCAGGCCCGTTTCCGCGACACGCGGAGAAACCCAACACCCGGAGAAACCAATGCACAGCCATCTCAGCTTTCATACGCCCGCGACCATGGGACCGGCGCGCGGCTATTCGCATGTCGTGGAGACGAAAGCGCCGTCGCGCACGGTCTATGTCGCGGGCCAGCTCGGCATGCATGCCGACGGCCGCTTCGCCGGCGAGCCCGGCGATTTCCGCGCGCAGGCGCTGCAGGCGTTCGAGAATCTCAAGATCGCGCTGGCGGAGGTCGGCGCCGATTTTGGCCATGTGGTGAAGGTCACGAGCTACTTCATCAATATCGCGCGCGACCTGCCGACCTATTTCGAGGTGCGCGACCGCTATGTCAACCGCGCGGCGGCGCCCGCGAGCACCGCCGTCGAGATCACGCGGCTCGCGCGCGAGGGCGCGCTCTACGAGATCGAGGCAATCGCGGTGCTGCAGGCCGGCCGCGCGCGCGCCAATACCGCAAAGGCGCGCGTGACGCGCAAGACGCTCGCGCGCAAAAGCGGCAATCCGGTGCGAGCGAAGTCCAAGGCCAAAGGCGCGCGCGGCGGTAAACGCTAACGCCGCGCGATGGCGCGCGGGACGGCGGAATGTATGCGCCTGCGCGCGCGCAAACCCGGGCCTGTTTGGTCGCGTCGGCCTTGGTCAATGCTTCGGCTGCCCGGAACGTTGCGGCGGCCGGGCGCGCCGTCGTGCTGGCTCCTGACGCCCTGCAAGAAGGACGCGCGGGATGCCGGGGTTGCGATGGACCCCGCGATCCCCGCCGCCTTGCGACGGCGGGGCCAAGAAGATGGTGACGCAGGCTCCGCCGGTTCCCCGGCATCCCACGCGCGGCGTTTCGAGGCCTGCTCCGCGCGACCCCCGGTGGGCAAACTTTTCAGG
>JACQAE010000064.1 GCA_016195095.1 Pseudomonadota bacterium | reverse complement strand
GTGGCCGTGGGCCGCCATGCCGACGCGGAACGGCTCTACCGGCGCTCGCTCGCCGGCATCGTGGACCAGCCCGACATGTCGAAAGCGCTCGACGCGCTCGGCGCCATGCCCGTGGCGGCACGGAGCCACGTCGCCGGCAATCTCAACAATCTCGGTTTCCTCTATGAAACCGTCGGACGCCTCCCGGAAGCGGAGAAAATCCATAAGCTGACATTGGCGCTGCGCGAGAAGACGTTCGGTCCGCAGCATCACGCCGTGGCGCAGAGTCTTTCCAATCTCGCCGCGGTCTATGGCAGGCAGGGCCGCAGGGAGGAGGCCGCGGCGCTGTATCAGCGCGCGCTCGCCATAGATGAGAAAGTCCTCGGCCCCGAGCGCCTGGAAATCGCCACCGACCTCAACAATCTCGCGTCGGTGCGCATGGAGGCGGGCCAATACAAGGAGGCCGTGCCGCTGATGCAGCGCGCACTCGCGATCCGCGCCAAGGCCGAGCTGTCGCAATCGCGCGAGGCGATGATCACGCTCAATAATCTGGCCAATGCCGAGGTCCTGCTGCAGGACTATCCGCAGGCGCTCGCCTTCTCACGTCGCGCCGCCGGCATCGCGGTCGGCCTGCTGCGGCAGAATTCCGGTGGCGATTCCGCGCACGACTTGCGCGATTTCCGCGGTGGGTTCGAGATCAACCTGGCATTGATCGACTGGATGGTTGGGCGCACAAGCGACAAGCGCGATGGCGTCAACGAGGCCTTCGAGATCGCGCAATGGGCAACGCAGTCGCCGGCCGCCGTCGCGCTCGGCCAGATGGCCGTCCGCTTCAGCGCCGCCGATCCCGCGCTCGCCGCCGTGATCCGCGATGAGCAGGACGCGCGCGGTGAATTGCGCTCGCTCGACCACGCGCTCGCCGCCGCGCTGGCGGCTCCGCTCGAACGTCGCAACCAGCTGCTCATCGACGTCACCCGCCGAAACATTGCCGATATGAGCAGCCGGGTCAGCCGATTGCAGGCGCGCTTCGATCGCGATTTTCCGCAATATGCGGCGTTGCGCCAGCCGCGGCCGCTGGCGCTGGCGCAAACCGAAAAGCTGCTGGGCGGCGATGAGGCAATCGTCTATCTGCTCGTCAATTCGTCCGAAACGCACGTGTTCGCGGTGACACGCGATACTTTCGCCTGGCATTCCGTCGCCGTTGGCAGCGACGCCGTGGCCGCGCAGGTCGCCCGGTTCCGTCGCGGCCTCGACGTCGATCAATTGCAAAAGTCGATCGACGCCGGCGCGCCCATCCTGTTCGACCTCGATCTCGCGCACCAGCTCTACGCCACCCTGCTCGCGCCGGTCGAGACGACGATCGCCGGCAAACATCATCTCATCGTCGTGCCAACCGGCCCCCTGACCGCGCTTCCATTCCATCTGCTGCTGACCAAGAAGCCCGCCACGCTCGCGCGTGTGCTCGCCGACATGCCCGCCTATCGCGATGCCGCGTGGCTGATCCGGCGCCAGGCGGTGTCGGTGCTGCCCGCGGTCGCCGCGCTCAAGTCGCTGCGCGTGTTCGCAAGCAAGGAGCGCGGCGCCAAGCCCATGATCGCCTTCGGCGATCCGGTTTTCGACCCGACGTCGACGCCAACGCCGCAAGCACAACGAGCGGCGCGCGCCAATTCGCGCGCCAGCGGGCCGCGTGGCGGCACGCGCGCCTACACCGATTTCTGGCAAGGCGCCGGCGTCGATCGCGCGGCGTTGAGCAAGGCATTGCCGGCGCTGCCCGACACCGCCGACGAGATCAAGACCGTGGCGCGGCGCGTCGGCGCGCCGGCAAAGGACATTCACCTCGGCGCGGACGCCAGCGAGACGGCGGTGAAGCGCGCGCCGCTGGCGGATTACCGCATCGTCTATTTTGCCACGCACGGCCTGGTCGCCGGCGATATCAAGGGCTTGGGCGAGCCGTCGCTCGCGCTCTCGCTGCCGCGCCAGGCGAGCGCGCTTGATGACGGGTTGCTGACGGCGAGCGAGGTGGCGCAGCTCAAGCTGAATGCCGACTGGGTTGTGCTGTCGGCGTGCAATACCGTCGCCGGCGACAAGCCGGGCGCCGAGGCGCTTTCCGGGCTTGCCCGCGCCTTCTTCTATGCCGGCGCGCGCGCGCTCCTGGTGTCGCACTGGGCTGTGGCCTCGAACGCCGCGACCCGGCTGACGATTTCGACATTCGATGCGCTCAAGGCCGACCCCGGCATCGGTCGCGCCGAGGCCTTGCGTCGCGCGATGGTTGCCTATCTCGACGACACGTCCGACCCGCTCAATGCCAATCCAGCATTTTGGGGGCCGTTCTCACTGATCGGGGAAGGCGCGGGGCGCTAAGATCCGGCCCCGAACGCGCCTCAATAGAAGGCGAGCACCTCGATGCCGGCGCCGCCGTCATAGGCCTCGACGGCGGTGGCGGATTGCAGGTCGATGCGCGTCAACAGCCCGCTGTCGTGGCTGGAGACCAATACGGAGCGGCTGTCGGGCGAAAACGTCATGCCCTGCGGTCCCTTGGCGAGCGTCACCAGCTCTTGCCGGCGCAGATCGGTCGCGTCGATGACCCAGGCCAGCGCGCTGGCATAGGCGGTGACCACCAGAAATCGGCCGTCGGGCGAAAACATCAGCTTGGCGAGCCGCGAGCGCTTGACGTTGGCGAGCGCGTTGCCCGTCAGCGGTACGCGATCGACCTCGCGATTGGCGGCCACGTCGATGACGTGGATGTCGTTGCGGTCATTGTCGATGACCAGCACGCGCCGGCCATCCGGCGCCGGCATCACGCCCTCGCTGCCGGAGCCGTTGCCGCTCAAGATTCCGCGCCTGCGCATCGGCAGACTGTCGAGAAACCGCCGCCGCGCCGTGTCGAAAACGCCGAGATCGCCCTCCTTGTTCGACAAATAAAGGCGCGAGCCGTCCGGCAGCGCCGCGATCTGGTGCGGTCCCTTGGCGGCGCTGTCATAGACGCGCTCGATGCCGCGGCGCGCCGGGTCAACGAGGAGCAGCTTTCCGGAAATATCGCACGCGACCCACAGCTTGCCGTCTTGCGTGGCGACCATGCCGTGCGGCGCGAGGAATTCCCCGAGGTCCACGACATCGGCGAGCGCTTGGCGCGCGAGATCGATGACGATGATCTTGTTATTCGGCTGCTTGTTGTTGCCGTAAATGCCCTCGCCATAGAGCGGCGAATAGGCCCATTTGCGGTCGTGGCTGATGGCCAGTTCATGCACGCAGGGCTCGGGCGGCGCGAACGCGTGCGTCTCGCGCAAGGTCCGCGGATCGTAGAAGCGGATCTTGTTGCCGACCTTGTCGACGGCGACGAGCCCGCTCTCGCCGGTCAGGTTATTGCCGGCATAGGGCGGCGCGGCGGCCGCGTTCGCTGTCATGCCGCGTCCGCCGTGGTCGCGCCCGACCGCGCGCCGGTCACAGCCGGCACTTTATGTATTTGGCCTCCAGGTAATCCCTGATGCCGAGCGAGCCGCCTTCGCGCCCCATGCCGCTTTCCTTGACCCCGCCGAACGGCGCTTCCGCGCTCGCCAGCAGCATGTCGTTGACGCCGACCATGCCGACCTCGAGGGCTTCCGCCGCGAGCGTCGCGGTACGCAGGCTTTTCGAGAAGACGTAGCCGGCAAGGCCGAAGGGCAGCGCGTTGGCGCGGCGCACGACATCGTCGAATTCGCTGAAGGCCGCGATCGGCGCGACCGGGGAAAACGGCTCCTCGACCATGATGCGCGCGTCGTCGGGCACGTGGCCAAGCACGGTCGGCTCGAAGAAATAACCGCGATTGAATTCCGACGGCGTGCGCCCGCCGCTAAGCAAATCCGCGCCGCGCTTGACGGCGTCGGCGACCAGCATACGCGCCGTTTCGAGGCCGCGCGCATTGGCCAGCGGCCCCATCGTCACGCCGTCGTCGCAGCCGCGGCCGAGCTTCAGGCCGCGCGCCACCTCGACAAAGCGGCGCGTAAATGCCGCGTAGGCGTTCTCGTGGACATAAAAGCGGCTTGGCGAAATGCACACCTGGCCGCAATTGCGGAACTTGGCCGTCGCCGCCGCCTCGGCCGCCTTCTCGACATCGGCGTCCTCGAAGACGAGCACCGGCGCATGCCCGCCAAGCTCCATGGAGACGTTCTTGACGCCTGCGGCGGCGAGACGAAGGATTTCCTTGCCGACCTGCACCGAGCCGGTGAGCGACACCTTGCGCACGATCGGCGACCCGATCAGGTGGCGCGCGATGGCGCGCGAATCTCCCGTCACCAGGTTGACCGCGCCGGCAGGCAGCGCGGCGTCGTGGCACGCCCGCACCAGACCCATGCACGATCCGGGCGCCTCCCCGGCCGGCTTGATGATGATGGAACAGCCCGCCGCCAGCGCGGCGGCGATCTTGCGCGCCGGCAATAGCGCCGGGAAGTTCCACGCGGAAAACGCCGCGACGACGCCGACCGGCTGGTAGATCACGCTTTGCCGCACGTCCGCCTGGCGCCCCTCGACGATCTGCCCATAGATGCGCCGCGTTTCCTCCGCGTACCATTCGAACTGATCGGCGGCCGCGGTCCATTCGCCGCGCGCCTCGGCGAGCGGCTTTCCGGTCTCCCCCGACATCAACCGCGCCAGCGGCTCGATGCGCTCGCGCAGGAGATCGGCGACGCGGCGCAATATCGCCGCGCGCTCCAACGGCTGCACCTTGCGCCAGCGCGCGAACCCCGCCTCCGCCGCGGCCAGCGCGCGATCGAGATCCTCGGCGCCCGCGTCCGGTATGCGCCCGAGCACGTCCTCGGTCGCGGGATCGAGCACCGGCTTGGTGGCGCCCGCGAGCGCCGGTGCCCAAGCGCCGCCGATATAGAGTCCGAAGCCTTCATATGCATCCATGCCCGACCTCAAATATCCTGCGCGATCCATGCGCGCTGCACGTCGGCGCACCAATTGCCGACGTTCCATTGCCCCCAGGCGCCAAGCCCGCCCATCGCGTCCTCGCCGCAATAGACGGGAAGGTGGATGACCGACAGGCCGCGATGCGCGTGCGCGTCTTGCAGCGCCGCGCGCAGCGACTGCGCCGTGTAGCCGCCGTGCAGCGCGCATATGCCCTCGACCGCCGCGGCCAGGCGCTGATAATCGACGGCCACGCAATCGCTAGTGCGGAACTGCGCGCCATACTGCGCCATCTGCAAGCCGCTGATCGCCGCCATGCGGCGATTGTCGAAGATCACGATGGTGGCGCGCAGGCCGTGCGCGACGCCATCGATGAGGATCTGCGGGTTCATCATGAAGGAGCCGTCGCCGCAGAAGGCGATGCCATAGCGCGGCTGCTCGGCCAGCGCGGAGGCCAGAAGGCCGCTGGCCGCGAACCCCATATAGGAGGCGCCGGCTTCGGTGAACGTGTCGCCGCTGCGGTCGTCCTCCACGATCTGGAAGCCGTTGGCCTGGACGTCGCCGGCGTCGAAATATTTCGCGGCGTCGATCTCCTTGGCGAAGTCGGCCACGATCTTGATCGCCGCCGGCTGCGTGAGCACGGCGCGCCGCCACATCGGATCGTCGAGCGTGGCGAAGCGATAGCGTTCGGCCTTGTAGCGCGACCATTCGGCTTTTTTCTCCGCGCAGGCGGCAAGCCATTCCTGCTTGGAGGCGGCTGCATTGGCGCCTTCGAGGCGCGCGGCCAGGCGCGCGACGACGGCGCCGATGTCGCCGGGC
>JACQAE010000074.1 GCA_016195095.1 Pseudomonadota bacterium | reverse complement strand
TCAACGTGGTGGGCACGCTGCTGATCCTGGCCATGGCTATCGCCGTCAACGCCGACGTCCTCGGCCGCAATGCGTTCAACCGTCCGATCCCCGGGGTCACCGAGTTCATCGGGCTTTCCATCGTGGCGGTGGTCTTCTTGCAGATGGCCAACACGCTGCGCGAGGACCGCCACGTTTCCAACGACGTGTTTTTCGGCGTGCTCAGCCGCGCCTATCCGCGCGTCGCCGACGCGCTCAATGTGGCGTTCAATATTATTGGCGCGCTGCTGTTGAGCATGATCGTCATCTATGTGTGGCCGATCGTGCGCGAGAATTACGCGGGCGATTACTACGCCGGGACCGCGGGTCTTATCGAAATTCCGATCTGGCCGTTCATGGCGGCGATCGTGGTCGGGTCGGCGGCGACGGCGTGCCAGTTCCTGGTGGGGGCGTGGCTCGCCCTTCGACGCTTGCGCGCGCATGGCATGGGCGGGTCATGAGCGACATCGCCATCGGCACGCTGTGCCTCGCTGCCAGCCTGGTTTTGATCCAGACGGGAATGAATATCGGCGTCGCGCTTATGCTGTTGTCGTTCGTCGGCGTGTGGGCGATCAAGGGCCTTGCCATCGCCGGCAAGCTTCTCGCGAGCTCGGTCGCAACGTCGATTGCGTCCGACGCCTACGCGGTGATCCCGCTCTTCGTGCTGATGGGCCTCTTTGTCTCGACGACCAACATGGGCCGCGACACGTTCGACGTCGCCGCCGTGTTGATGCGGCGGCTGCGCGGTGGGCTCGGCATCGCCACCGTCGCCGCCAACGCCGTGTTCGCCGCCTGCACCGGCACGACGATCGCCTCGGCCTCGGTCTTCGCCAAGGTGGCGGTGCCGGAAATGATGCGGCATGGCTACACGCCGAATTTTTCCGTCGGCGTCGTCGCCGGAAGCTCGGTGCTCGGCATGCTCATTCCTCCGAGCATCCTGATGATCATCTTCGGCGTCATCGCCAACGTGTCGATCGCCGACCTGTTCACGTCCGGCATCCTGCCCGGCATCGTGCTGGCGGCGGCATTCTGCGGCACCATCCTGCTGCTCGGCTATCTGCGCCCGCAATTCGTCGCGGTCGATCCGGCATCTCTCGCCTCTGCGTTCAGCGGACCGCTGACGCAAGCGCCCGCGCACGTGCTCGCGCTCAAGTTCCTTCCCATCGTCGTTCTGGTGAGCACGGTGCTCGGCGGCATCTATGGCGGTTTCTTCACGCCGACGGAGGCCGGCGGCGCCGGCGCGCTGATGGCATTTCTCATCGCGCTGTTCCGGCGCGAACTGACGCCGCGCGCGCTCTGGGAAGTGGCGCTGGAAACGGGCCGCGTCACAGCCGCGATCTGCTTTCTCTTGATGGCGGCGGCGCTCTATTCGCAGATGCTGACGCTTTCCGGCCTGCCCTACACGGTCGGGCAATGGTTGCAAAATGCCGGGCTCGGTTTCCTGGTTGTGCTCGTCGGCTACCTGTGCGTGGTGATCCTGCTCGGCTGCTTCATCGACTCCGTGTCGATCATGCTGATCGTCCTGCCCTTCGTCATTCCGGTATTCGAAAGTTTCGGCGCCAATCTCGTCTGGATCGGCCTCGTGAGCGTCATCGCCATCGAGATCGGCCTGCTCACGCCGCCGCTCGGGCTCGCGGTATTCGTGGTCAAGGCCAATCTCGACGACCAGCGCATCGGCGTGTGGGACATATTCAAGGGAACCGCGCCAATGACGCTGACGATGATTTTCGTTTTGTTGTTATGCGTCGTCTTTCCTTGGTTGTCGCTCGTCCTCGTCGGCCAAAGCTGGAGCTGGTGGTAGCGGCTGGCGTCGCGTGTTGCCGGCGCATTCCGCGGCGAGCCTGGGACGGCCAAGCTGCGGAACACGCGACGCCGCCCGCCGCGACGCGAACCGGATCGGCGTCGGTTGCGCGTTCTCAGGCCGCGTCGCGCGCGGCCGCGCGCGTGAGCAGTCCGGCGGCGACGAGGGCCGCGCGGATGCGCTCGATCTCGGCTGCGTCGAGTTTGACCAGCGGCGGGCGCACGACCGCGCGCGGCAGCCTGCCGAGCAGAACCAGGGCTTCCTTCATGCGGTTGTGCATGTCCACTCTCGGCTCGCAATAAAACGCGCGCGCCAATGGATCGATGCGGTCATTGAGCGCGCGGGCTGCGGCGAGATCGTTGCGCCGCACGGCATCGAACAATTGCGATTGCAGGTCCGCGATCACGCTGCCGCTGCCCGACAGCAGGCCGTTGCAACCGAGCACGAGCGAGCTGAGCAGCCAGGCGCTATGAGTGGAGAGGACGTTGACCGTGGGCGCGCGCGATTGCAGATTGCGCACGTGCCATTCGTGGGTCGGCACGTCATTCGACCAGTCCTTGATGGCGCGAATCGAGGGTACCGCGTCCAGAAGCTCGATCAGCGTTTTCGGCGGATAGCCCTGGCCGGTGGCGAGCGGGTATTGGAACGCGATCAGCGGCAGGTCGGCCGCGTCGGCGATGCGCTTGTAATGTGCGATGGCCATCGCCGCGTTCTGCCCGAGCGTGAACGGCGCGGGAGGAAACACCAGCAGCGCCGATGCGCCGCCCGCCTGCGCCGCGCGCGCGATACGCGCCGCCTCGATGCTGCCGTCGGCCCAAATTCCGTGCACGATCGCCAGCAGATCGCCGACCTCCTCGGCGGCGACCGCCATCACCTGGCGCTGCTCGTCGAACGTGCACGAGCCGACCTCGGTCGAATGCGCGTTGACGGTGATGGCGGAAAGGCCCGGCGCCGCCGCGACGTGGCGAAGATGCGCGCGCAGGCCGTGCTCGTCGATGCCCAGATCGTCGTCGAACGGAAGCAGGACCGCCGCGATGACGCCGTGCGGGATATAGCCCGTTTGTCGTGCCATGCATTCGACCTCCCATGCCGTGTCGCGAATTCTGGCGACCTGCACAGTCGCTTGCGATCGGGCGATGCGCGTGCGTTGGCGCACGCGGCGCCCGAGCCAATCGCGCCACCATCATAACCACCGCGCCGCCGATGCGCGAGCGCTTCCGCGCCATGGGGCCTCAGCGCCGGCGCGGCGCACGGCCCGCTGGCGCGATCGCGGGCGCCGCGACCTCCACGCCCGCCCATTGTTCGAGCGGACGCACAACGGTCGTAATGTCGGACCCTGCACCCTGTGTCGCCCGCGCGATCGCGAGCAGTTGGCGCACCGCGTTGCCGACCAGCATCGGAACGCCGAGTGCCTCTGCCTCCTCGAGACAGAGGCGCACGTCCTTGTAAAGCAAGTCGGTCGCGAAACCGAAATCGAACCTGCGCGGCAGAACGCAGCGCGGAAATTTGTCGGCGCTCGCCGTGTTGCGTCCGCTGCCGGCATTGATAATTTCAAGCATCGTCGTCGGATCGAGCCCGGCCTTGACGCCGGCGACCATCGCCTCCGCGGTGATCGCGAGGGCGGCGGCCGACATGAGATTGTTGAGGAGCTTGATGGTCTGGCCCATGCCGGGCCGCTCGCCGACAAAAAAAACATTGCCAATGTTTTCGAGGATTGGCCGCAGCGTCTCGGCAAGCGGCCGCGGGCATGCCAGCATGACCGCGAGCGTGCCCTCCTCCGCGCCGCCCGGTCCTCCGCTCACCGGCGCATCGACGGCGGCAATGCCTTTTGTCGCAAGCTCCTCCGCGACGGCCTTGGCGACACGCGGACCCGTCGTTGAAAGGTCAACGAAAGTCCGCACCGCCGACCCGGCGATGATACCGTTGGCCGACAGCGCGACCGCCTTCACCACGTCGGGCGTCGGCAGGCTGGCGAGGACGATTTCCGCGCACGCCGCGACGGCGGCAGCCGACGTGACCGCTTCGGCGCCGCGCTGGACAAGGCGAGCCATTGCCGTCGCATCGGTATCGAAGATGGTCACGCGGTAGCCCGCCGCGATGAGGCGCCCTACCATGTGGTTGCCCATGCGTCCGACGCCGATGAATCCAACATGCCCGTCAGCCATCGCGCGACCTCCGCTGCAATCCCACCGGTTGCGACGGCCTATAGGTAGCGGACGCCACGCGCCCGGCATAGCCGTTCCCGTCCGGTGCGGGGCCGAGAATTCCGACTATTCGGCCGCCTGCTTGAACGTCGCGGCATGCGCCTTCGGCCGAGCCTTGTGGCGCAGATCGCTCATCTCCGCGCGTTGCCGCTCGCCATTGCGCAGCAGCTGGTCGCGCGCCGCCTCGTATTGCACCGGCAGCGCCACGGCTTCCACGCCATACCATCCGGCGGCCGCCAGCGTGAACGAAGGATCGACCAGATGCGGCCGCGCCAGCGCCACGAGATCGGCGCGCCCGGCGGCGATGATGGTGTTGACCTGGTCGGCGCTGGTGATGGCGCCGACGCACATCGTGGCGATGGCGGCCTCATTGCGGATCTGGTCGGAAAATGGCGTCTGGAACATGCGTCCATAGATCGGCCGCGCGTCGGGAACCGTCTGGCCGGTGGAGACGTCGATGAGATCGCAGCCGGCGGCGGCGAACAGGCGCGCGACCTCCACGGCATCGTCGGGGCCGAGGCCGCCGTCGGCCCAGTCGGTCGCCGAGATGCGCACCGACATCGGCTTCGACCGCGGCCAGGCCGCGCGCATGGCGGCAAAGACCTCGAGCGGAAAGCGCATGCGATTGGCGAGCGGTCCGCCATAGTCGTCGCCGCGCTTGTTGGTCAGCGGCGATATGAAGCTCGCCAGCAGGTAGCCATGCGCGGCGTGCAGTTCGAGCATGTCGAAGCCCGCGCGCTCGCCACGCTCGGTCGCGCGCACGAAGTCGGCGACGACCATATCCATGTCGTGCCGGGTCATTTCGCGCGGCGCACGGCTGTGCGGAAAATACGGAACGGCGGACGCCGAAAGCGTCGGCCAGGCACCTTGGGCGAGCGGCTCGTCGATGCCTTCCCACATCAGCCGCGTCGCGCCCTTGCGCCCGGCGTGGCCGAGCTGCAGGCAGAACTTGGCGGCGGAATTGGCGTGCACGAAATCGACAATCCGCCTCCAGGCGGCTTCATGGGCGTCGCTATACATGCCCGTGCAACCGGGCGTGATGCGCGCCTGCGCCGACACGACGGTCATTTCGGTGACCAAGAGGCCGGCGCCGCCAACCGCGCGCGCGCCATAATGCACGAAATGCCAGTCGCCGGGGGCGCCCTCGACGGCGGAATACTGGCACATGGGCGAAACGACGACGCGGTTGGCAAGCGTCATCGCGCGCAGGCGAAACGGCTGGAACATCGGCGGCACCGGCGCCGCGGCGTCGCGTGCAAAGCCGGCCGCGGCCACTTCGTCGGCGACCGCGCAGTCGGTCTTTGCCACGAACTCAGGCGCGCGCAAGGCAAGGTTGTCATAGGTGATCGCCTTCGAGCGCGTCATCAGCCCGAAGGCAAATCGCGTCGGCTGCATCGACCAAAATCGATCGACATGCTCAAACCAGACAAGCGACACGTCGGCGGCGTGCTGCGTCTTTTCCACCTCCTCGCGCCGCTCGTTCTCGAACCGGGAAAGCGCCGCACCGACATTGGCGCCACCCTCGCGACGCATTCTGCGGCTGCACCTCCATGACCCAGGTCGAGCGTCCCGGCTCGTACTGGTAGCAATGGGCGATGAATATTCCATACTCGGTTTCGCGGAAGAAAAACGTGAACGCGTCGAAGCTGCGCGTCGATCCCATCCAGGCGAATTTGTTGGGCCGGAAATCGACCACGGCGCCGAAATGATCCTGATTGGCGGCGCGGATCGCGCTATTGACGCCGTCCGCCGCGACGATCAGGTCGGCCGACCGATGCGCGCGCAGCGAGGCGTCGACCTCGACGCTGAAATTCAGCTCGACGCCAAGCTCGCGCGCGCGCTGCTGCAGCAATGTGAGCAGCGCCACGCGCGAGCATCCGCAAAATCCGTTGCCGCCGATGCGGTGACGCGACCCCTTGAAGTGAATTTCGATATCGTCCCAATAGGCGAAGGCGCGCGTGATCGCCTCGTAGCTCTCGCGATCATAGGCGGCGAAGCTCTCCAGCGTCGCGTCGGAGAACACGACGCCAAAGCCGAACGTGTCGTCCGGCAGATTGCGCTCGAACACCGAAATGCGAAACCGCGGCCAGGCCTTCTTCATCAGGATGGCGAAATAGAGCCCGGCGGGACCACCGCCAATGATGTCGATCTGCATGCCGACCTCCGGCGCACCGCGGTCGCGTTTGGCCGCGTGCCGCCGGGCGCATGATAGGACTACAAGATGCCTCGGGAAGAAAAATTGCCTCCCGCGACGAATTCCACGACTCCGCGCCAAGGTCACGGCCTCGTCGTGGCGCGAAATTCTTACGACAAGGTGCTTGAAGCCTATAAATTTGAAACCTAAAATTAACTGGCGAATCGCGTTTTCGCAACGTGGTGGAGGAATTTCTTGGATTTTTTGGCTGGCCGGCACGCGCTGGTGACCGGAGGCGGGCGCGGGATTGGCCGCGCCATCGCGGCAGCGCTCAGCGGTGCCGGCGCGGCCGTGACGGTCGTGGGGCGCGAGGCAACGGCGCTCGTTGACACGATCGCGTGCGGCATGGCGGCCGGCTACGTCGTCGCCGACGTGACCGACGAATCCGTGCTCGGCGCCGCCGTCGCGGGCGCGGCGGCGGCGCGCGGGCCGATCGACATATTGATCGCCAATGCCGGCGGCGCGGAAAGCGCGGCATTTCTCAAGACCGATGCAGAGCAGTTTCACCGCATGTTCGCGGTCAATGTCATGGGTGTCGTGCATGCGACCCGCGCCGTCCTCGATGCCATGCTGGCGCGCCGTTTCGGCCGCGTCGTCGCCATTGCCTCGACCGCGGGGCTCAAGGGCTATCCCTACGTCTCGGCCTATTGCGCGGCCAAGCACGCGGTCGTCGGCCTAGTGCGCGCGCTCGCGGTCGAAACCGCCAAGAGCGGCGTCACCGTCAACGCCGTCTGCCCGGGATATACGGACACCGAACTCGTGCGCGGCAGCATCGCGCGCACGGCGGAGGTCACCGGCCGCGCGCGTGAGGACGTCCTCGCGCGCATGCTCGCGGGCAATCCGCAGCAGCGGCTGGTGACGCCGCAGGAGGTCGCCGCGGCCGTCCTGTTCCTCTGCTCGCCCGCGGCCGGCGCCATCACCGGAACCGCGCTTCCCGTCGCCGGGGGGGAACTATGAACGCCATGGACGACGCGGTTCACGTGCATCTCGACGCGGAGACGATCGCCGCGGAAAGGCCGGGCGACCACAAATCCGAATTGCGGCTGTGGCTTCGTCTTTTGACCTGCACGACGCTCATCGAGACCGGCATTCGCCGCCGTCTGCGCGAGCATTTCGCGGTCACGCTACCGCGTTTCGACCTGATGGCGCAGCTCGATCGCGCGCCCAGCGGCATGACGCTCGGCGAATTGTCGCGGCGCATGATGGTATCGAACGGCAACATCACCGGCCTGGTCGATCGCCTGGCGGCGCGCAAGCTACTGATGCGGCGCCCCTCGCCAAACGACCGACGGGTCCAGCTCGTCACCTTGACGGCGCAGGGCCGCAAGGCGTTTCGCGCCATGGCACGGGCGAACGCCGATTGGATCGCGGACATATTCGCCGGCCTGGCGCCCGCCGATATCGAATGCCTGATGCGGCTGTTGGCCAAGGCAAAAGCGTCGGCGCGCGATGCGGTGGCGCGAGGCGCGCCGGCGCACCACGGCGCACGCTGACGCGGCCGCGCTCGGCACTGCGCCAAGGGAGGAGTATGGCGATGGCGGACAGCGGTCATAGCGATACATTTGCGCGGGATCACCTTCCGCCGCGCCAGCAGTGGCCGGAATTCTTGTTTGATCTGCCGGAGTTGCGCTATCCGCCACGGTTGAATTGCGTTGCCGAACTGCTCGATTCCTGGATCGCCGCCGGAAAGGGTGGCGCGCCGTGCCTGATCTCACCATCGGAGACGCTGACCTATGCGCAACTCGCGGAACGCGTGAACCGTGTCGCTAACGTACTCACGCGCGATCTCGGCATGCGTCCCGGTAATCGCGTGCTCTTGCGCGCGCCGAATAGTCCGGCGATGGTCGCGGCGTGGCTGGCGGTGGCCAAAGCGGGCGGCGTTGTGGTCGCGACCATGCCACTGCTGCGCGCCAAGGAGTTGTCCTACGCGATCGACAAGGCGCGGATCGCGCTTGCGCTGTGCGACTGCCGCCTGGCCGAGGACATGGAAAAGGCGCGCGCGCAGTCAGCGTCACTCGAAAAGGTCGTTTATTGGGGCAACGACGCCGCCGACGCGCTTGACGCGCTGATGCGAAAACCCGGTTACGAGCGCTTCACCGCCGCCGCCTGCGCCGCCGAGGACGTGTGCCTGATTGCCTTCACCTCGGGCACGACCGGCGAACCGAAAGGCACCATGCACTTTCATCGCGATATTCTGGCGACATGCGACAGCTATGGCCGCCACGTGCTGCGCGCGCGCGCCAATGACCGCTTCATCGGCTCGCCGCCGCTCGCCTTCACGTTCGGGCTGGGCGGACTCGTTCTGTTCCCGTTGCGCGTCGGTGGCTCCACGGTCCTGCTCGAAAAGGCGGCGCCGGACGATCTTCTTCCGGCCATCGCGCGTTATCGGGCCACGGCCTTATTCACGGCGCCGACCGCCTATCGCGCCATGCTCGCGCGGCTCGCGGAGCATGATTTCTCCTCGCTGCGCGTCTGCGTCTCGGCGGGCGAAGCGCTGCCCAAGGCGACATTCGACGCCTGGCAGGCGGCGAGCGGCATTCGCATCATGGACGGGATCGGCGCGACGGAAATGCTGCACATATTCATCGGCTCGCCCGCCGACGCGATCCGGCCGGGCGCGACCGGCAAGCCGGTGCCGGGCTATGAAGCGCGCGTCGTCGATGACCAGGGCAACGCGGTCAAGCCCGGGACCGTCGGCCGCCTCGCCGTTCGCGGCCCGACCGGCTGCCGTTATCTCGCCGACGCGCGGCAACAAAAATACGTCAAGGACGGCTGGAACATCACCGGTGACACCTATGTCATGGATACGGACGGCTACTACTGGTATCAGGCGCGCTCCGACGACATGATCATTTCGTCGGGCTATAACATCGCCGGGCCCGAGGTCGAGGAAGCACTTCTCACCCATCCGGCGGTAGCGGAATGCGGCGTTGTCGGCGCCCCCGACGAGCTGCGCGGCCAGGTCGTGACCGCCTACATCGTTCTCCGCGACGGCAAGGACGGTGACGCCGTGCTGTCGAAGCAGTTGCAAGACCATGTCAAGGCGACGGTCGCGCCCTACAAATATCCGCGCATCATTGAATATGTGCGCGAACTGCCGAAGACGCAGACCGGCAAGCTGCAACGCTTCGAATTGCGCCGCCGCGCGGCCAATCGTTCCGCGCGCAACGACGGGGATTAGGGCATTTTTCCCGGCGAATTGGGCGGCGCTCCGCGCACGACGATGCGACCAAACCGATCGGGAAACGGGCACCTCGCGATCCGGTCGCGGCGCAAGACGCCGCAATGCGTGGGCGGCGATTTGCGGCGGCGTGCAGTCGGACGGCGCTCGTTGGTCCGCCAACGTGCCTGGGACGGTCAGGCCGCCGCAAGCGCCTCCATGCGTTGCGGATTGAGCAGGCGCACGCCATCAGGGACGATCAGGATCAGCCGTTCGCGCGCGAGCCGCGAGAGCGTGCGGCTGACGGTCTCGATGGTCAGGCCGAGAAAGTCGGCGATGTCCTGGCGACTCATTTGCAACTCGACGGTGACCGACGAACGGCTCAGGCGCACCCATCGATCGCGCCAAGCGATGATGAAGCACGCCACCTTTTCCTCCGCGGTGCGCCGCCCGAGCACGACCATCTGATCCTGCGCCAGGCTGAGTTCATGCGTGGCGAATTCGTGCAGGCGCCGGAACAGGTGCGGCTTTTCATCGAGCAAATGCGCGAATGCCTCGCGCGCGAAACGGCAGGCACGCACGGGCGTGACCGCATCGACGGAAAATCCATAACGATCGGCCAGCGCCAGCCCCAGGAAATCGCCGGGAATGGCAAAGCCCACGATCTGGCGGCGGCCGTCGGGCGTGATTTTATAGAGGCGAACGACGCCTTCGGTGATGTTGAATACCGAATCGGCATCCTCATCCTGCCGCACCAGGGTTTCGCGCGCCGGAAACGCGGCATGGTGGGCAAGGGAAAAAAGTTGGCAAAGTTCGTGGGTCTCAAGCGCCGCGCAGACGCTGATCGACCGCACCTCGCAAATCGCACAACCGACCTTGCCTTCCACGGCGGCATTTGCCGGCCTGGACACCTTATCGCCGGGGGAGTTCATAAGACCCTGCCTTTGGACTGACGCTCGATCGCGTTACCACAACCTTTGCGCCGGGTGCCGCGCGAATTCCCTACCGGGAAAATCGTGCCGGCGGTCGGCAAACGAGGACTGTCGCTTTCTTGGCGGTCAACCGGTTGCTTTCGCCGTCAACCGGCCGCAGCCTTGCCGCAAAACGCTCAAGCGCAAGGTCTTCTATCCGACCGCAATCATCGTGGCGTCGGGGCACCTCGATCATGAGCGTACTCTTGAGCGTGAAGTTTGCAACTTTTCGCGATCTAGTACCAGTGCGCATTTGGCATGGATACGTTCCCGATTCGCCAACGCAATCAAGCCTGCGTGGATTGCGTATGCGCGAAAACCGCAATCAAGCCTGCGTGGATTGCGTATGCGCGAAAACCGCAATCAAGCCTGCGTGGATTGCGAACGCGCGAAAACCGCAATCAAGCCTGCGTGGATTGCGAACGCGCGAAAACCGCAAACAAGCCTGCGTGGATTGCGTGGACGACAGAGGCGCATAGACTGGAACCTTATGGTGGCGGCGCATTTTATCGCGACCAGGCAAAGTGGCCGCGTTGCCCGGAGCCGCTCCTTGGGGACCGCGGGATGAAAAAATGGCTGCTCATCGTCGTTGCCCTGGCCATCGCGGGCAGCGGCGCCGCGTTGGTCCTCAAGGGGTATCGGGATGGATGGATTCGCGAGTCCGGCGGCGAAGCCGACCTTGTCCTGTCGTTGAATGGGGTATCGGCGACCACGCGGCCCACGACGCTGCAAATTCGTTGCAAGGGCGGCGCAAGCGAAATTCGTCTCTACATTCCAATCCGGATCATGCCGCCGGCAGGTCGGGGCGGGGGCCCAGTCACGCTCGACGTGAGCGAGGAGTTCCGTGATCGGGATCGCAAGATCGTCGCGACCGACGCCGATAGCGCCGCGCCATCCAGTTGGACGGTCGCCGAGGCAGGGACCTACGCGTCGCGAACGGGTGCGGCGGCGTTCATTGATCGATTGGCCAGCCAGAACTGGCTCTATCTTTACAGCCTGGGAATGAGCGGCAATCGCCTGGCGTCGTCCACCATCATGTTTCCGGTGCGCGGGCTCGCCGATCACAGGGTCGCGATTGACTCGAATTGTGTTGGCATCGTGCCCCAGAGTATTTTCTGGCGAAGTGGGAACCGGTTCGCCGCGGAAAATGCGACAACGTCAAAGAAAATTGAGCCCATTCCGATTCAATTGAAACACGGAGCGCTCTAGTATCGTTTCGCGCGGCATGAAAAATTGTCGGCGGGGATGCCCGAGGGCCGGGCCCAGCAGGCGCGTGAAACGACGCCGAACGGAGAATGCAGATGCCGAAGAATCCATTGAGCGATGCTTGGCAATTCCTTACCGCGGCGACGGATGACTATCATCAGCTTGGCTGGCTTGGCGTGGTGCTCGCCGTTGTTTACTGGATCCTGCTTCTGTCCAGCATCGCCCTCGCGATCCGCAACTGGAAAGAGGATCCAGCGCAGCGCAGCGCTACCCACTGCACGACCTTCGTCGTTCGTGTCCTCATCGGCACCATGTGGTTTGAGGGCATGCTGTGGAAGCTGCCTTTGCCGGCCTCCGGCGGGTTGCAATATTGGACCGAGCAAATGGCAACGCGCGCGGCCTTCCAGTTTCACCGCGATTTTGTCACGGGTTTTCTGCTGCCCAATCTCAAGATTCTCGGCCCGTTCGTCTTTCTCACCGAGTTCATCCTCGCGGTGTCATTGATCCTGGGGCTGGGCGTGCGCCTCGCCGGATTGATTGGAATTGTTTTTGTACTGCATCTGTGGCTCGGCATCTATCTCCCGGGCGTCCCGGCGGAATGGCCGTGGTCGTACATTTTTCTCGCGATGCTGATGTTCTTCCTCGCGCTTCACGCCGCCGGCCGCAGCCTTGGCCTCGACGCCTGGCTGCGGAGAAATGTCGCCTCGGTTGGCGACGGCACGGATCTATCGGGCAAAATCCTCAAGCTTGTCGGATGACTGCGAACGGCGGCTACTGATGCCGCTCGCGCCGCAGCGTGGCCGCCAGGCGCAGGAACGTCGCGCCAATGCTCCATGCCGCGTGCAGTCCGGTGCCGACATTGCCAGAGACTTTCGATACGCCGCCGGCGCGGCGGCGCTGCCCGGTGGCAACTTCGACCGCCGGCAGACCGGCGGCCGCCACGCGCATGAGCATTTCCAAATTCCAGCCATATCCCGTTTCGCGCATGCCAAGGCTTTCGAGAGCGTCGCGCCGAATGGCGCGAAACGGCGACATGTCGGTGAAGCGGGCGCCGTAGCGCTGGCGGATGAGAAAGCCAGCGAGATGCCCGGCGATGCGCTGCGGTAATGACAGGCTGCCGGCCTCGCGATCGCCACGCGTGCGCGAGCCATGCACGAAAACCGCCCGGTCGGAGGCAATTGGGGCGAGCAATTGCGGGATGAATTCCGCGCGGTCGCTGCCGTCGCCGTCGAGGAAAAGCACCGTGTCGCAGCGCGGCGGCAAGGCGGCGATCCCGGCCTGCACGGCGCGGCCGTAACCGTGCCCTTCCTCGACGACGACGCGCGCGCCGGCGGCGCGCGCGCGTTCGATGGTGGCGTCGCGCGAGCCGCCGTCAACCACGATCACATCCTCGACGCACTGCGCGCGCACCGCCGCAACGACGGCGGCGATGGCGTCCTCCTCGTCAAGGCAGGGAATGATCGCGGATACGCTTGCGGCGGAGGCGGCGCCGTCGGGCCCGGCGCGCATGCGTGCCGGCGTCGCGCCGGTGTCCGCGCCGGCCACGCTCACAGGCTCCAGCGCAGCCCGCAATTGGCGCAAGCCCGTGGCGGCGCATCGGAATGCAGCGCCTCGCGAAACGTCTGGTAGGCCGGGCCGTTCCAGATTTCGCGGATGCTTTGCTGCGTCGCATCGCCAAGCGTGTAATGCTCATAGCCGTGCTGCGAGAACGGAGCGATGCAGCATGGCAAGGCGCGGCCGTTGGCGGTGAAGTACATCAGCGTCCAGGGTCGCCGGCACAGCGACCACGGCGATCGGCCCTCGGCCTGGCGCAGGCTTTCGCTCGGTTCGCTCGCCGCTCCCGACGCGCTGAAGGTCATGCCGAGCGCGCGCGCCAAGTCCGCGGCTTCCTTGACGTAGCGCGCGTCGCCGTTCGTCATGCGCTCGAACAGCGCCTGGTCGGGGCGTGCCTTGCCGATTGCGTCCTTGTCGAAATAGACGAGGCGTTGCAGGTAGACCTCCTTGACGCCAATATCGGCCGCGACTTGCACGAAGGCCGGCAATTCCTCGACCGTTTCCTTCATGCCCGTGAGCCACGCGGACACGCGCGGCAACGCATGGCCTTCGCGCTCCTGCATGTCGCGAAACGCGCGCACATTCTTCAGGATGCGATCGAAATAGTTCCGGCCGCGGATTTCACGAAAGCTCTTGGCGTTGGATGCGTCGAGCGACACGCGCAATTCGTCGAGCCCGGCTTTGATCAGCGCGCGGCCGTTGCGCGTGTTGAGGACGGTGCCGTTGGTATTGAACAATACATAGACGCCGCGGGCTTTGAGATAGGCGACCATGCGGGCCAGATTCTTCACCAACATCGGCTCGCCAACGCCATGCAGCACGGCCCGCGCCAGGTCGGGAACCTGGTCAACGATCGAGGTAAACAGCTCCCAGCTCATATCGGCCGGCGGCTCAAGCTCCGCATAGGTGCGCGGGCAGGTCGTGCACAACAGATTGCAGCGGTTTGTCGTCTCCAGGTAAAGGCAGACCGGGGGTCGCCCCGCTTGCGCGGCGAGCGTACCGGAAATCGCCTCGTGGTAGCGGCGCGGATTGACGGCTCCGGTCGGGGAACTATTTGGCATACTGGTGCTCATTCTTCGCGTGCGCGGTCCTTCGCCGCCATGCTCGCCAGGCGACATAGGCGCATGCGGCGAAAAACACGCCATAAAGCGCCGATTTTCGCGTGAGGATGGGGACAAACACGTCCCAGTCAACTTCTTCCTGCAAAAAAAGCGCCCCCAAGGTCACCGCCCAGAGCGGCGCGCCGCCGATCAAGGCGACAAAAGGCGTCAAGGCGAGAAAGTACCAGGGGTAGTTCGGCGAGAGCAACAAAAGCGTCGCCAACAGGAGGTGGCTGATGTCGGTGAGCGTGCCGTCGGGGGACGGCGCTTCGCGCGTCGCCGCGCGGATCGAAAGAAGCGCGAGCACCAGCGCCGCGAGCGCGAGGTAAAGGTAATAATCGCCCGGCATCTGGCCGCCGAGCCAGCGCCAGGCCGCCAGCGGCCATATGGTTTCGCCATTGGCGAGCGATTCTTCGCGCAGGTACCCGCGCGTCAGGAATCCGAGTACGCCCGATCCGACCGACAGATACGGCGTGTAGGCAAGCGCGATGACCGCCGCGACCGCGGCGGGGACTTTCCAGTCCCATGGCCGCCACAGCGCGGGCAAGGCCGGGAGCGCGAATGGTTTGGCAAGTCCCGCTAGCGCGATCGACACGGCGCCCCGCGCCCCGCGCCCGCCGAGCGCAAGCCAAATGCCGGCCATCATCAGCGCCACCATCAGCGCGTCGATATGGCCGCTATTGGCGATCTCCCACATCGGCAGCGGGTGCCACGCATAAGCGACGATGCGTGTCGCGGAGCGGCCGAGGCGGCGGAGCAGCAGAATGATGATGCCAACCGTTCCCGCCTCGCAGGCGACGAGCGCCGCCTTCATCGCCGTGACGTTGTCGCCGATGCGGGTGGCGAGGAAGAAAAACATCTGCGCAACCGGCGGATAGATGGTGACCGCGTAATCGGCGCGGTTGATGTTGGGGTAGATGGCCGTGTCGCGCAGATGCGCAAGCGCCTCGCTCGCCGGGACATAGCGATAGGGATTGATGCCGGCGGCCTGCACCCTGCCATCCCAGACATAGCGATAGATGTCGCTTGAGAGCAGCGGTTCGGTGAATAGCAGGATCATCCGCAGCAAGACCGCGACGGCGAAAATCAGCCACAGGGCCGCCGCCGCCGGCGCCCGCTCGGCGAGCGGGGTGGCGGTCATCGCCAGAAGCCCTGCCGCGACCGCGAAAAGCATGTAGACATTGTCGCCAGCGGCGCGGAAGGCCCACGGCGTCGCGATGGTGATGGCAACCAGCAAGCCGGCAATGAGCCATAGCCAATTCAGCTCGCCGCCCGGGTGATGGGTTGCGGCGCGATCCATCACTGCGCGGCTATGGACATGGTCGCGATATACTCGCGCGTGGCCATCGCCGCGCCGCCACCTTGGAAACGCCGCGAGCGGCCAGCGAGTTCATCGCGGAGCCAGGCGAATGTTTGCGCGTCATCGATGTCGTACCATTCCTCCAGCAGAATTGTTTCGAGGCCGATTTCCGCCGCCCGTTCGCGCGTGCGCCTGGCAACGTCATCGCTGCCCCAAGCAATGTCCTCGAACAGGCGACGGTGTCCGACTTTGAGCCCGATGAGATAATATCCGCCGTCGCTTGCCGGACCAAGCACCACGCGGTCACCGGGCTCGCGCAGCCGGTCGATTGCCTGCGCCAGCAGCCGCGAGGGCAATGTCGGGCTGTCGGCATTGACGAGGAGGACGCAATCATGCCCGCCGGCCAGCAGCCGACAGGCCGCGCCGTGCAGAACATTGCCGAAATCCGCGTCCGACTGCAGAAGCAAATCGAACGCCGGGGGCAGAATTCGCCGCAACGCGTCCTCGGCGCCGGCGGGCGCGTAGACCCCATAGGCCTTGACCAGCAGTTCGCTCGGCAACGCCTCGATCGCGGCGGCGACGTCGCGTAGGAAACAGGCGGACAACGCCGACGCCTGCTCGACGCCGATGGCGGCAGCCAGCCGGGTTTTGGTCACCCCCGGCATCGGCGCCTTGCACATGATGCCGATGGCCGCGGATTGCGTCACAGCGAAAGCTCCGGAACGAAATTGGCGTCGGTACCTTAACCAGGTACGGCGCACCGAGAGCTAACGTTGCAGGGCGAATCCATCAAGTGATTGTGAGCGCGATGTGTCGTGCACAGCGGAAATATCCCGCGTGCGCGGCCTCTTTCGCAGGCGGCCAATGGCGGCCGCACCATGCGTTGATTTCTTGCCGCGCGATCGATCGGACGAAAGGCGTTCGCGCCCGGCACGCGCTCCCCAACCTTTGGCGATCATGACCTTCATTCGCGTATGATCTTATCGCAAAAGCGGTTCCCGCTTTTCGGGATCATGCTTTAGCGATCACCAGCGCGCGGCGGCGGCGAGGACTGCGCCAGGCGTGCCGGCGCGCGCGCCATGATGGCGTCGATCTGCTGGCGCCCCTTGTCAAATCCAGCGAGCAGCGTTCCGTCAAGCACGCGCCCGCGCGGCAGGCGCACGCGCATGGGGTCGACGAAGCGGCCATTGACGATTATTTCGTAGTGCAGGTGCGCGCCGGTCGACAGGCCGGTTGAGCCGACGAACCCGATCACCTGGCCCTGGCGCACGCGCGTGCCGGGCTCCATGCCGCGCGCATAGGCGGTCATGTGGCCATAGGCGGTTTCGTAGCCATTGGCGTGCCTGATGCGGACATGCTTGCCGTAGCCGGAATCGTAGCCGACATGCGTGACGACGCCATTGCCGGATGAATAGATGGGCGTTCCCGTGGGCGCCGCCCAGTCGACGCCGGTGTGCATCTTGACGTAACCGAGGATCGGATGTTTGCGCGATCCGAACCCTGAACGCATGATGCCGGAGGCGAGCGGCTTGCGAACAAGGAACTTCTTGGCGCTCTTTCCGGTTTCATCATAAAAATCGACGAGACCGTCATCGCCGGTCTGATAGCGGTAATAGCGTCGCGTTTCGCCGGCTACCGTAAGGGCGGCGAACTGGATGTCGTTCTTGGTATCGGGGCCCTGCGTTTCATCCTCCCCGGCATAAAGAACCTCGAACGAATCTCCAGGCTGTACCCGGCGCTGGAAATCGACGTCATAGGAGTAGATGCGCACGAGGCCGTCGATGACCAGTCGCGGGATGTTGTTGCGCAGCCCGGTCTCGTAGAGGCTTTGATAGAGGCGCACGCCGCCGCGGTCGTCCTCCTCGTCAACGTCGGCCACCTGTGTTTCGGCGCTCTGCACGTCGACGGAAACATAGCGGCCAAGGTCGGACAGCGCGACCACCGCCTCGACCACGCTTTCACTCATGACGATGACGCGCGCGGGCAGCGCCGGTTGGCCCGGCGCCGCCGGGGCGATCAGGACGCGCAACTTTTGGCCCTCCTTGAGGCCGTCGTCGCGACCCAATGGTCCAAGCGCCGTCGCGATCCGCGCAATCTCCTGCGGCCTGGCTCCAAGCTCGCGCAGGATGCTGGCGATCGTGTCGCCCTTCTTGACCATGACGGCGCGCTCGCTGCCCGAGAGGCCGCCGGCGGACTGCGGCGACGTCTTCGGCAACAGCGTCACGTTTTCTGGAACGATGCGCGCCTCGAACCCGACATAGGGGTCGGTTGTCCCCTCGATCGCGTAGGCGAGGCGATCGAGGGGCGGGATGCTGGCGGTGGTCTGGCGCGCGGCGGCGGGTCCGAACTGGCTGGCGGCGTCGCGCACGCGCGCGAGGACCGCGTCGATCGGCAGCGTTGTCGCCACCTTGATGCGCGACAACATGGCGGCGAGATCGCGCTGGACGAAGGAAACCTCGGCGTCGGGTTCCGCGTTCGCCGACTCGGCGCCGACGGCCGCCCCGCTCGATTCCGCGAGCAGGCGCTGCGGATTGAAGCGCGGAATTTGCGCGGAAAGTTCCGACACCGACAACGAAAAATTGGCCGCGACGCGTACGAACGGTTGCACGCGAACCACCTCGCGCTCGCGCACGCGGCTGGTCGTCGACACGCGAATGATATTGCGCGCCGCGCTCGCCTCGGAGGGGGATTGCAGCTTGTCGGTCTTGTGCGAGCGCTCGCCGAGCGCGCCGCGCAAAGCGACTTCCATGCGTTCCGGCTCGGCCGCGAAATTGGCGACGCCGTCAAGCGCGGCAAAGACCGCGCCGCCCATCAGGGCGGCGCCACACAACCCGGTCAATATCGTTCCGCTGAACCATTGAACGGAGATGCGCCGTCGGTCGGTGTTGCCGGCAAGCGCGCCGTCGATCGACAGGGGCGGCTCATTGCCGAGATCGACCGCGTCATGGCCCGACAACGCCCGGTTTGCGCCGCGCACCTTGCTTTGGATCAAGGCTCAAGTCCCCTGCTGCGGCGGGCGCGCGATCGACAATCCGTGCCCGCCGACGGCCCCTCAATCGGCAAGCGCGTCGACCACAATGCCCGGCGTCCGTCAATGACGGCGCAGGACGTCCCGTGGCCTCAAGATTGGACGCCGATCAGCGACCCGTACCCCTAGGGATCAAGGACGGCGGAGGAATGTGGCCGCAGTACGGCGCGTTGGCCACTTGTCGCGTGGTTTTTCCCGCGAGGTCGCGAAGCGCGGTCGGTTCGGACGCCGTCTTTACAGCAAAATTGTCGCGGGTAAAAATCGCCGCCGAGGAGTTGACAAGATCTTGCTCCGGGGACTATATAGCCCAGCTACAGCACGTCGACGCGTCGGCGCGATGATGTGCCTCCGAAGCTCCTCACTGATATTCGGTAACTGAATACGGTGACCAAGCACCCGGCTGCGGTCGGGAATGCGGGGCTTCAATTGCCTTCCGCGCGAGTGGGGGGTGGACCGCGTTTGGTTCATGCTGGTTTGGTTCATGCTGTTTGACAAGTGAATAGGAAGAAAGAGAAACGTGGACGGCGGAGTCCTTGCGGGCCGCAACCATGGCGGGAGAAATCTTGCCAGAATGCGGCCGGACGAGACTTCGGCGGTACACGTTTGGTTTTCACTACGATCGCGCAGGCGAGCAATCGTCTGCGGGATAGTGGTGGGACCTCGTCAATGTAGCGAGGCGCGAGCTTCGCTACTCGTCAAACGTGTGATCAGCTGAGATTAAGTTCTCATCCAACTTGAGAGTTTGATCCTGGCTCAGAGCGAACGCTGGCGGCAGGCCTAACACATGCAAGTCGAGCGCCC
>JACQAE010000049.1 GCA_016195095.1 Pseudomonadota bacterium | reverse complement strand
GTTCCCACTTTTCGGGATCATGACTTTCGTTTGAGCATGATCTTTTCCGAAAAGCGGTTCCCACTTTTCGGGATCATGACTTTCGTTTGAGCATGATCTTTTCCGAAAAGCCGTTCCCACTTTTCGGGATCATGACTTTCGTTTGAGCATGATCTTTTCCGAAAAGCGGTTCCCACTTTTCGGGATCATGCTCTAATCCTTCTCGTGACCGCGCAACGGCCGATCCTTGAACTGCATCGGCGAGGGCGCCTTGCGTTTGCGCAATTGCGTTGCGTCCGCCTTTTCGCCGGTGCCGAACGGCCGATCGCCGGCGATCGTGACGCGCTCCATCAGGCGGCGCTGCGGATAATAATCGTGCACGGCGGCATGCATCGCCGAGCGGTTGTCCCAGAACACGACCATATCGGGCACCCAGCGGTGCCGGTATTGGTGTTCGAGAATGCCGGTGAGCCGGTAAAGCCGCTCCAAGAGCATGCGGCTCTCCGTTTCCTCCATTCCCTTGATATACAGGGTGAATTGAGGATTGACGAAGATCGCCTTCTTGCCCGTCACCGGATGAACGCGCACCACCGGATGCGTCATCGGCCGATACAGCGCCTCGTATTTCGCCAGGCGCTGACGGCCCTTTTCGTCCTCGGTGAATAGCGCCTTAAATGGCGTGAAATCATGCACCGCCTCAAGCCCGGAGATGAATTGCTGCATCTTGTCCGAGAGGCTCTCGTAGCCGGCGGTCATGCTGCAAAAGGCGGTGTCGCCACCGATCGGCGGCACGATTTTCGAGCACAGGATGGTGCCCATCGGAGGACATTCGCGAAAGGTCTCGTCGGAGTGCCAGATGTCGGTGGGCGGCGGGGGATTGCCTTCCTTGTTGTCGTAAACGATCAATTCCGGGCTGGCGTCGGAATTGGTCGAAAAGGGATGCACCGACAATTCGCCAAAATACCGGCCAAAGCGCTTGAGGTCCTCGGAGGAGATCTTTTGATCGGGAAACACCAGGACTTCATGCTCAGCATGTGCCTGTGTGATCGCCGCAACCGTGCGCGCGTCGAGCGGCTTGGTGAGGTCGATGCCGGCGACCTCGGCGCCGATGAACCGGCCGACGCGACGAACCTCTAGTGACGTGGACTCGGCGATCAATTGTGCGGCCTTGGCCATGGCGCTGCTCCTCTGCCTGGCGGGATGGCGGGATGGCGGGAGAATCATCACCCCGCCGGCCGCTGCAAACGATAATTGTGAACCGATCGATCCGGAATTGAATAACTGGCGCGGCGCGTTCAGCGCGAGCGCTTGCGCAGATCCCCAAGAAACGCCCTGAGACGACGCATGAAATCCGCCAATAGCGGATGGCCCTCCATGTCGGCGCGATGCCAGGCCGCGATGACACGGCGCGGCAAGGCCGCCTCCACGCGCAGCCGCGCATAGGTTCTACCGTCGCAGAGATTGGCCATCATGATGTCGGGCAGGACGGCGACATGGCGTCCGCGCGCGAGCAAATGCAGCGCCATGGCGACGTCGCCCGAGAAGCGCAGCCGCGGCGATTTCACCGCGCATTTGGCGGCATGGAACGCGTTGACCACGTGATCGAAAAATGTCCCGACGGCCAGGAATTCGACCGCCGCCAGGTCGGCAAGGGTCAGTGTCCTGCGTCTGGCGAGCGGATGCGCCGGCGCGACGTAAAATCCGATCGTTTCCTCGAGCACGACATTCTGCTTGAGGCCGTTCGGCGCCTCCAGCAAATCGCCTTGCACAATCGCCAGATCGAGCTCGTCGCGCCGGACCTGTTCAAGCAGCCGCTCGGTGCCCTCCACTGACAAATGCAACGCAACATGCCACTTGGCGATCAGGGGATGGTCGAGAAAAGCCGCCATCAGCGAATGCGCCAGCATGGTGCCCACGCCAACGCGCAAGGTTCCATGCAGGCCCGATCGCCAATGCTGGTGCTCGGTTTCGGCCTGCTTGAGCGCGAGGCGGATTTGGCGGCCCTCGCGCGCCAGCACGGTGCCGATGCGGGTCGGGATGATGCCGTACCGGCCGCGCTCGAATACCGGCGCCCCCACGCTGGCCTCGAGGCTTTTCATGTTGCGGCTGAGCGTCGATTGCGGCACGCCCAGCACCTCGGCGGCGCGGGTCACCGAACCGGTGTCGAGGATCTCGGCAAGCTGGCGCAGAAATCGCGGATCCACCGATATCTCCGAGAACGATGGGCATCATATCACGCCGGAAATTCGCCAGGGCATTTCCCGGCGACGTGGGGACGACGTGCCGCAATACCCTAGGCGCGCACGCGTTCCACGCGCCTGGCGCCGAGATCGACGGTGCGGTCCGGAATGGTGACGCGGAAGCTCGCGCCGATGGTTCCCTCGATCGGGCGGATTTCGCCGCCATGCGCACGCACCAGTTCCGACGCGATGACCAGGCCAAGCCCGGTCCCGCCGCTGCGCGAGGAACTCTGGAATGCCTCGAACATGTGGTCGCGCGATTTCTGCGGCAGGCCGGGGCCGGTATCCGCCACCTCGATAATGACCACGGCGCCCTCGCGCCGGCCGGTTACGCGGATCTGGTCGCGCGCGGGATCGTTGGGTGAGCGGGTTTCGAGCGCTTGCACGGAATTTCGCGTCAGGTTGAGCAGGACGCGCAAAAGCTGGTCATAGTCGGCATCGACCATGAGCCCGCGCTCGATCGCGCTGATCCAGCCGATGTCGGAATCCGCCATCAGGCCGAGCGTTTCGCGGACCTCATCGACCAGGCGCTCGAGCGCCACCGGCTTGCGGTCCGGCACCGGCTCCTGCACGCCGCCATAGGAAATGGTCGACTGGCAAAAATCGATGGCGCGTTCAAGCGCGCGCATCAGTTTCGGCGCGAACCGCTGCACCTGGGGGTCGGGCAGGCGCACCAACCGGTCGGAAAACAATTGCGCCGACGCCAAGAGATTGCGCAGGTCGTGGCTGATCTTGGAAATCGCCAGCCCGAGCGCCGCCAGCCGTGTCTTCTGTTGCAGCATCGAGGCGATGTCGCGCTGCATGGCCGCCAGCTCGCGTTCGGCGATGCCGATCTCGTCGCGGCGTCCCGACAGCGCGATGACGCGCGCGGGATTTTCCGGTTCCTGGTGGAACGCCATCATATTGGTGGTCATGCGGTGCATCGGCCGCACGAACATGTAGTGCAGGGCGAGATAGACGAGCGCGGCGGTGATCGCAGAAATGATCAGCGAGAGCAGAAGCACATTGCGTGAAAAGCGCCACATCGCGTGCCGCAGCGGCCCGGCCTCAAACACGATCTCGACGAAGTCGCCGCCCATGGGCGCCGGCCCGACCGCGCGGATGAGGTCGTCATCGGCGCCGCTGCCGATCAGCGCGAAGGCTCCAAGCACGGCATCGAGCGCGGAGACATGGCGGACGTCGACATCGCTGTGAACCGCCCGCGGCGCGTCCATCATCGCCAGCAGAATGCGCTGCGAGCCCATCTTCATCGCCACCGACTTGGCGCCGATGCTCTTGAGAATCTCGCGCGACAGGCTTTCGGGCACCGCCCCGCTCGGCGCCGCCTCGAGCACGAGCGCCGCCGTATGCGCCGCCGCCAGCCGGTCGTTGAGCCAGTTCAGGCGAAAATTGGCGATCGAGGGAACATAAATGAGCACTTCGGCGATCATCACGAAGCCGATCGTGAGCAAGAGGAGTTTTCCCGACAGGCCGGACGGGATCGCCGCCGTCGTGGGTTCTTTCGCCGCGGTGGATGTTTCGTGCATGAAAGCCGATCTTGCCGCCGCCCTGGTCAGCCGAATCGACGCAAGAAACCGATGATGCGTCGCACAAGCGGACTCGTCAAACCGGGGGTGAAATAGGTAATTGCCGCACGCTTGCTGATTTCACCAAGCGTCGGGTAAGGAACGACGAATCCGGTCAAGGCGCGAATATTGAGCCCCTGCGTTATCGCCAGCGTCCAGGTGCCGATCAGTTCGCCGGCCGACGCGCCGACGATGGTCGCTCCCAGGATCTTGCCGCGCTTGCTGGTGATCACCTTGACGTGTCCATGGATTTCTCGTTCCGCCTGCGCCCGGTCGTTCTCATGATAAGGCCAGCGCAAGATGCGGATTTTATGGCCGTGCTTGGTGGCCTCGGCCTCGGTCAGGCCGACATGGGCCATCTCTGGGTCGGTGAATGTCACCCACGGAATGGCGCCGTACCGTGCCTTGACCGGCAGGCGGAACAGCGCGTTGCGAATGACGAGGCCGGCGTGATAGTTGGCGACATGGGTGAATTGCAGTGCGCCGGCGACGTCGCCGATCGCGTAGACCTTCTTGTTGGTCGTTCGCAACCCGGCATCGACCTTGATCCCCGTGCGCTCATAGGCGATGCCGCTGGCTTCGAGATCGAGCCCACCGACATTGGGCTTGCGCCCGGCGGCGACAAGGAGATGCGAGCCCTCGATCGTCTCCTCGCCGTCGGGAAGAGCGAGCGTGACGGCAACCTTGCCATTGGCGTTGCCCACCGCCGTGACCTTGGCGTGCGCGCGGATGACGACGCCCTCCCTTTCCAGCTGCGCGATAACGATCGCCGCGCATTCGGGATCGTCCTTGGCCAACGGAGTCAGCGCCTCGATCACCGTGACCTGAGCGCCCAGCCGGCGAAACGATTGCGCAAGCTCAAGCCCGATCGGGCCCGCGCCAATGACGATCAGGTGCTCCGGACGCTCGGTCAGGTCGAAAATCGTCTCATTGGTGAGATGCGGCGTCTCGGCGAGGCCAGGTATCGGCGGCGCGGCCGGGGAGGAGCCGGTCGCGACGACGAAGCGGCGTGCCTTGACCGCGATTGAATCGCCAACCACGACCGTGTCCGCGTCGCGAAAGCGGGCGGCGCCGCTGATCACACGAACGCCGAGAGCGGCGAAGCGCTCCTTGGAATCGTTGGGCGCGATGGCCGCGATGACGCCGTGGACGTGGCGGTGCACGGCATCGAAGGCGACCTCGACATTGCCTGCGCGCACCCCGAACGCGGCGCTCGCGCCGACGCTCGCGGCCTGCCGGCCGGCGGCAATCATCGCCTTGGAGGGGACGCAGCCATAATTGAGGCAGTCGCCGCCCATCTTGCCCTTTTCGATCAGGACCACCGGCACGCCGAACGCCGCCGCCGCGGCCGCCACCGAAAGGCCGCCGGAACCGCCACCGATAACGCAGATGTCGGGGGTGAGCACGTCGGTCATGGGCTTGATCCTGGATGCGGGAGTCGAAGTTGGCAAATATCGGCGGCGCGCGCGGTTAGCGCGCGGCCGAACGCGCCGCCTTGACGCGTTTGACGATGACGGGAATGAGCGCGACGACGCCGAGCACGACCAGCGCGCCAATGAGCTGCGGCGTGGCGGCGGTCTTGAGGTCAAAATCAAGGTGGCAGGCCGCGCTCCCCGTCGCCAGGCAGGAATTGTAGGCCGCTGCCTGCGCGGCGAGGACGCTGTCGAGTCCGGCGCCGAAAAAGGCGAAGGCGAATGTTCCTGGCACAATTCCGATCGCCGTGGCGGCAACGAAAGTCGTCAGCCTCACCCCGCAAACCGCCGGAACGAGGTTCACCAGCCAGAACGGGAACAGCGGCACAAGGCGCAGAAACATCAGATAGTTGAAGGCGTCGGCGCGGAACCCCTGCGCCAGCTTGCCAGCGCCCGGGCCCGCCCACCGGATCAGGATCTCGCCAAGCGCGCCCCTGGCAATGACAAAAATCACGGTCGCGCCAATTGTTGCGCCAATGACGGTCGCGGCGCCGCCGAGCGCCGCCCCGAACAGGATTCCCGCCGCAATCGTCAGGAATACCGCGCCCGGAATCGAAAGCGCGACAACCACGACGTAAAGCGCCGCATAGGCCGCGATCGCGGCGATGCCATTCGCGGCGATGAACGCGTCGAGCGCCGCGCGGTGGCGTACCAGGTTCTCCAGGGAGAATTGGCGATGCCAACCCATGGCGATGACAAGGACCGCAACGGCGACAATGACAACAAGCGGAACGAAACGGCCAATCCCGGCACGCCGGCAGGTCTCCGGCGGCGCGCAATCCTTGTGCTCCTTAGCTGCGGGAGCCATCGGGCCTGCGGCTGATTGGGACATGGGGTGCGGCCTTTCCGGCGAATGCCTGTCGCGGCCCATCCTATACACGATGCGAAGGGCGATCGGGGCGGGCTCACCGGCATTTGACGCGTGTTGACAGGGCTCTCTCCGGCGCGTGAGCGGCAGGTTATGGCGCCGCGAGCGCCACGGCGTCACCCGCGGCGCGTGCCAGGTGCATGATGCCGAAAACCGCGCGGCGTTTTTCGGGCGACATCGTGCGCTAAGCCCTGAGAATCGATCACGTTTATGACTTTGCATCGATTCGATGCAATAACATCGTGATCGGGCCGGCGCATTGACGCCGAAAGGGGCCTCCCGTATAAGCCGCTCGCACGCGGACGCCGGCAGCGGGTGTTTGATCCGCCTGCAAGGACCGGTGGCGGTGCGTTGATCTTGAATCAGCCGTGGCCACGCTGCGACAGGCGGAGAATCGACCCGTGAAGCGGACCTATCAACCCAGCAAGCTGGTACGCAAACGCCGCCATGGATTTCGCGCCCGCATGGCCACCAAGGGCGGCCGCCGGGTGCTCAATGCGCGCCGGGCGCGTGGCCGTAAGCGGCTGAGTGCCTGATCCTCGACGAGCAGCCGATGTCGATTCCATGCAGCGTTTGAGGCGGCGGGCCGACTTTCTGGCGGCATCGGGCGGGGTCAAGGCGCACGGCGCCGCAATCATCGTTGCGGCGCTCGACCATCGCAGCGATTTGCCGCCACGCGTGGGTTTCACGGTTTCGAAGAAGGTTGGCAATGCGGTCGAGCGTAATCGCGTCCGACGCCGGCTGCGGGAAATCGTGCGCCTGGCAGCGGCGGATCGATTTCGCAAGGGCTTGGACTATGTGATCATCGCGCGGCGGGCCGCGCTCGCGCAGACCTATGGCAGCCTGGTGAGCGACGTGGCGCGCGCCTTCGACCGGGTGAATGAGCGCGGGCGGCACGCCGATCATGACAAAGTCGCAACGCGGCGCGGAAAAGCCGACCGCCGGGGGCCGGGAATTCGATGACCGACCAGAAGAACATGCTTCTCGCCATCCTGCTCTCGGCATTGGTGCTGATTGCCTGGCAGTATTTCTTTGGCATTCCGCAGATGGAAAAGCAGCGCCAGGACGCACTGCAGCGCGCGCAGCAGCAGACGCAACAGCAGCAGACCCCCGGAACGGGTGCGCAGCCGTCGGCCGGCGCGCCGCCGGTCGCGGGCGCGCCACCGGTCGCGGGCGCGCCGCCAGCGGCAGGTGCTCCCGCGACGCCGCCGGGGGTCGCGGTGCCCGGCCAGCCCGCGGCACGCGAGGCCGTCATCGCGCGCACGCCGCGCGTTGTCATTGACACGCCGCGCCTGCGCGGCTCGATCGCCCTGACCGGCGCGCGCATCGACGACCTTGCGCTCGCCAGCTATCACGAAACGATCGATCCGCGTTCTCCCTCCATCGTGTTGCTCTCGCCGTCGGGCAGCGCGCATCCGTTCTACGCCGAATTCGGCTGGGTCGGCGCGGCGGGCAATCCACTCAAACTCCCGGATGCGAATACGCCATGGAAACAGGTCGGCACCGGCGCGCTTGCGGTCGGGCGGCCGGTGACGCTGGTGTGGAACAATGGAGAGGGTCTCGAGTTTCGCCGCTTGATCGCGGTTGACGACAAATACCTGTTTACGATCGAGGACGCGGTCGTCAACAAGGGCGCCGAGCCGGTAACGGTCTATCCCTACGGGCTGATCTCGCGCCACGGCACGCCGCAGACGCTTGGCTATTACATCCTGCATGAGGGGCTTATCGGCTTCCTCGGCGACCAGGGGTTGCAGGAGGTCACCTACAAGACGGTCGAAGAAAAGAAGACGATGACGTTCAACGCCACCAATGCCTGGATGGGGATTACCGACAAGTACTGGGCGGCGGCCCTGCTGCCGGAAAAGTCGGCTAAGCTGCAGGTGCGCTTTGCCGCCGGATCGGCGGGAACGACCAAGACCTACCAAACCGACTATCTGGGCGAGCCGCAGACGCTCGCCCCTGGCGCGTCCGGTTCGACGACCACGCGCGTTTTCGCCGGGGCCAAGGAAGTCGCCATCGTCGACGGCTACGAGAAGTCGCAGCAGGTCAATCGGTTCGACCTGCTCATCGATTGGGGCTGGTTCTATTTCATCACCAAACCGATGTTTACGTTGATCGACTACTTTTTTCGCCTGGTCGGCAATTTCGGCATCGCCATCCTCATTGTCACCGTCATTATCAAGATCGTGTTTTTCCCGCTGGCGAACAAATCCTACGCGTCGATGGCCAAGATGAAGGCCGTGCAGCCGCAGATGCAGACCATCCGCGAGCGCTATCCCGACGACAAGGTCAAGCAGCAGCAGGCGTTGATGGAGCTCTATAAGCAGGAGAAAATCAATCCGCTGGCCGGCTGCCTGCCGATCGTCATCCAGATTCCCGTCTTTTTCTCCCTCTACAAGGTGCTCTTCGTCACCATCGAGATGCGCCATGCGCCATTTTTCGGCTGGATCAAGGACCTCTCGGCGCCCGATCCGACGACGCTCTTTAACTTATTCGGCCTCCTGCCCTGGGATCCATCGAGCGTCCCCGTGCTCGGATCATTCCTCATGGTCGGTGCCTGGCCGATCGTGATGGGGATCACGATGTGGATGCAGATGAAGCTTAATCCGACGCCGCCCGATCCGACCCAGAAAATGATTTTCGACTGGATGCCGCTCATTTTCACGTTCATGCTGGCGTCGTTTTCGGCCGGCCTGGTCATCTATTGGGCCTGGAACAACCTGCTTTCGGTCATCCAGCAGTCGGCAATCATGCGCCGCAATGGCGCCAAGATCGAATTATGGGACAATCTCAAGTCGGTGTTTTCCAAGGGCCGGACCGGGACTTGATCCTGATCGCGCCGGCGCGCAATGGCGGCCCCCGCGCGCGACCATGCGCCCACTGATGACGCGCGATTTCGCTAGCCGCCGCGCCGGCGGTCGATTGGCACGACGCGCGCGGATCCGGCGGCGGACACGATGACCATGGCGGAATTTTCCTCGCGAGAGTTGGACGCCGGGCGCCGCCTATTCGCGACGCAATGGGCGTTCACCGGCGCCGCCGGGTCGTTTGCCTCGTTGCCGCGCGCGCGCGGCAGCGAGATCTCCTTCGTGGGCCGCTCCAATGTCGGCAAGTCGAGCCTGATCAATGCGCTCACCGCGCGCAAGGCGCTGGCGCGTACGTCGCGCACGCCCGGCCGCACGCAGGAGCTGGTTTTCTTCTCGGCGCAGGCCGGGTTAACGCTGGTCGATATGCCCGGCTATGGTTTCGCGCGCGCGGCGCAGCACAAGATCGCGGCCTGGACGACGCTCATTGGCGCCTACCTTCGCGGCCGCGCCAATCTTGCCCGCGTCTATGTTCTCATTGACGCCCGCCAGGGTTTGCGCGAGGCAGACGCCGGCATGCTCGCCTTGCTCGATCAGGCGGCAACCAGCTATCAGGTCGTGCTGACCAAGTGCGATCAATTGGCGGAGGATTCGCTCGCGGCGGTCCACGCCGCGGTCTTGGCGGCGGTCGCCAAGCGTCCGGCGGCATTTCCCGACGTCCTGGCGACGTCGGCGCGTGGCGGCATGGGCATCGCCGAGCTGCGCGCGGCGATCGCGCGGCTGGCGGCGGAACGCGCGCGCCATTGATGCCGCAAGCATGATCGCAGGACGCCTAGCCGGTCTCGCGCAAGGACCACGCGCCGGCGGCGAATTTTGCCGGATTGCCCCTTTCGCGCGCCTCGCCTGATCTTTAATAACTTCGACACAGGCCGAGGTACCGCCAATGACCGTTTCGCCGCACGACCAAGCCCGCATCCTGTCGGAAGCGCTGCCGCATATGCAGCGCTATGACGAGGAAATCGTCGTGATCAAGTATGGCGGGCATGCCATGGGGCAAGAGGATACCGCGCGCATGTTCGCCCGCGACATCGTCCTGCTCGAGCAGACCGCGATCAATCCAGTCGTGGTCCATGGCGGCGGCCCGCAGATCGGGCAGATGCTCAATCGCCTCGGCATCAAGTCGGAATTCGCCGGCGGATTGCGCGTCACCGACGCCGCGACAATCGAGATCGTGGAAATGGTGCTCGCCGGATCGATCAACAAGCAGATCGTGGGCTACATCAATGAAGCCGGCGGCAAGGCCGTGGGCCTGTGCGGCAAGGACGGCAACATGGTCGTCGCGCGCAAGATCGGCCGTTCGGTCGTCGATCCGGGCTCGAATATCGAGAAGATCGTCGACCTCGGCTTCGTCGGCGAGCCCGAGAAGGTCGACGTGACCGTGCTCAATCAGATCCTCGGCCGCGAGCTTATTCCCGTGCTGGCGCCAGTGGCCACCTCCAAGCAGGGCGGAACCTATAATGTGAACGCGGACACGTTTGCCGGCGCGATCGCCGGCGCGTTGCAGGCCAAGCGCTTCCTGCTGCTCACCGATGTTCCCGGCGTTCTCGACACCAGCGGCAAGCTGATCAAGGAACTTTCCGCCGGCGACGCGCGCCGTCTGATCGCCGACGGCACCATTTCGGGGGGGATGATACCCAAGGTGGAAACCTGCATCTATGCGCTGGAGCGCGGCGTCGAAGGCGTTGTCATTCTCGATGGAAAAGTTCCGCACGCGGTGCTTCTGGAGCTGTTCACCGATCACGGCGCAGGAACGCTGATCACACGATAGGCCACGAATTGCCGCGCATGACGCATGCCCAGGCCGGTCGCGGCCGGCGCCGATGGCGGCTGGCAACGCGGCGCATTGTCGCGCGGTTCTGGCCACGCGGAGCTTGGATGGGAAGCGCGCCGTCCCCGCAAGGGCGCATGGAACGCGCCGGCATCGGGTATAGCGGGGGGAACGTTGTCGCGCCAGATAAGGAATGCGCTTGGGCGCGGCGGAGCCCGCCAATGCGAACCGTTATTGTCGCGCTTATACTCGCCGCTCTCCTCGTCGCCGCGCGCCCCGCAGTCGCCCAGAACCAGGTGGATCTTGCGCTCGTGCTCGCGGTCGACGCCTCCGGCAGCGTGAGCAATTCGCGTTTCGCGCTGCAGATCAAGGGCTACGCGGAGGCGTTCCGCGACCCGCGCGTCTTGAACGCCATCCGCACCGGGCCAACGCAATCGATCGCCGTAACGATGGTGCAGTGGACCGGACCCATGTTGCAGATCCAAGTCGTGCCGTGGATGGCGATCAGCGACACGGCCACGGCGGAAGCTGTCGCCTTCGCGATCGAAAACGCGCCGCGCCAACTCTTTGGCGGCGGCACCTCGATCAGCGGCGCCATCGACCACGCGATGACGCTCTTGGCCGCTAGCCCCTACAAGGGCCTCAAACGAACGATCGACATTTCCGGCGACGGCTCCAACAATCGCGGGCGCAGCGTGACCATCGCGCGCGACGAGGCGGTCGCCGCCGGCGTGGTGATCAACGGCCTGCCGATATTGGCGCTCGAAATTGGCCTTGATCGCTATTATTTCGATCAGGTCATCGGCGGGCCCGGCTCCTTCGTCATCGCCGCGGAGAGTTACGAGGTGTTCGGCGACGCGGTGCGCAGAAAGCTGATCTCCGAGATCGCCGGATTGCCGCCGATCCCGCGCGCTTTTTCCTCCGCAGCGGCCGACGGATCGCTACCGCGACGGCGGCAAATCCCCAAGAAATTGGTGTGCGGCGACTTCCATGCTGCGCCAGGCGCTCCGGCATGCGGCGGCGAAGCCGCCGGCCGCCTCAATGCATCTTGGGCGCCTTGAGGAACGTATTGCGGTCTCCGGAGGTCACGCGGGCGGCGAATGTGCGCCCGTCGCGGTAAAGCGTGATCGGCACGTCGATGCCGGCATCGCCAAGCGACCAAATACGGCGAAAAAAGTCCGCCAGCGAATGCACCACGTCACCCGCCACCGCGAGGATAAGGTCGCCGGTGCGCACGTCGGCATGATGCGCCGGTCCCTTGTCCGACACGCCGACCACGACGATACGGTCCTCGATCTCGGTCGCATAAAGGCCGAGCCACGGACGCGCCGGGCAATTGGGACGACCGAACTTGAGAAGGTCGTCGAGAATAGGCTTGAGCAGGTCGATCGGGACGATCATGTTGAGGTTCTCCGGCGGCGCATTCTCGCGCGCCTGCTGCAATTGCAGCGAACCGATGCCGATCACCGTGCCGGCGCTGCCGATCACCGCCGTTCCACCCCAGTTGGGATGCGCGGGCGTCGTGAACAGCGCCTCGTCAAGCACATATTCCCAATAACCGGCGAACTCCTGCTTGGCCACGACGCGCGCGGCGACCGAGCGTTGCCGACCGCCCGCGCCGGCGACCACCACCCGTTCGCCGATTTCGATAGCGGCGGAATTACCGATGGGCAGGGCCGGAAAATCAAGCCGCGCCAAGGCCTGAACAAGGCCGAATCCGGTCGCCTGGTCATAGGCGAGGACGTGGCCGGGGACCGCGCGGCCGTCGTTGAAGGTCAGCCAGATCGTCTCGGCTTCGGTGATCAGGTATCCGATGGTCAGGACAAGCCCGTTGCCGCGGATGACGACGCCATGTCCGGCACGCTCGGTGCCGAGCGTCTCGGCGGTAAACGCGTCGGCGGGAATGATCGCGCGCAGCCCAACAACCGAGGCTAGCGCCTGGTCGAGATCGAAGGCGTAGTCCTCGGGCTTGGGCTGGACGAGTGGAGGGACGCTCCAATCGCTTGCGGATCTCATCGGACACTCTCCCGAATTTTAGATCGCCCGGCGGTCGGGCGCCGCTTCGCACCCAAGCGGCGGTGTCCCCGCAACGCTTGGCGTCTCGCGGCATCTGGTAGGCGTTCCCATTCTCCTTGTCCCGTCACATTTTCAGCGGCCAACCGGGTTCCGCAATGCAGGAACAAGCTCGGACTTCGGCAACCTAATGGTCCGACGCCGACAATTAAATCCCAAATGTTGGCACGCGTCAGCCCGCTAACGTCTTGTATCCTAGGGGCGGTCTTTCCAAAGCGATGGGAGGCTGCGGTTGAAATCGCACCGCGAGGCGGTAACGGCGAAAAGTTGCAAATTTTTCGGACAAGATCACGGCCAAAATGAACGGATCGCCGCAATGGCGCAAACGGCCCCGGCCGCGATGCCCGCCCCTTGCCACCGCCGCGCGATCGATTCAATGCTTGCCAGACGCGAATCAACGTGGCTGGAGATGCGCCAGTGGCAGGCCGATACCGGATCGTGTCCGCGACGGCCGCCGCCGTGACCGCCATGGCCGGCCTGGCCGTGACGCCCGATGCCGCCCGTGCCGATCTCAAGCTGTGCAATCGGCTGAGCTACATCGTCGAGACCGCGATCGGCATTGAAGACAAGGGCGCGGCGGCGACGCGCGGCTGGTTTCGCATCGATCCGGGGCAATGCCGTGTCGTCCTCAAGGGCGATTTCGCGGCCGAACACATCTATCTGCACGCGCGTGCGCTCGCGCTCTATGGCGGTTCGCCGGCGGCGCAAACGGGCCATACCGAGCTATGCATCTCGCCTGGCAATTTCGTGATCGCGGCAGCGCGATCCTGCACGCGCGCGGGTCAGCGGCTGGCGCAATTTTCCGAAATCAAGCCGACCGTCGCCGACGACGCCCAGGTCGCCGTTTTGGCCGAGGACGCCGACTATGACGACGCCCAGGCCCGCCTCGCCGGCATCCAGCGACTGCTCACCTATGCCGGTTACGACGCCAGTCCGATCGACGGCCTGGCGGGACCGAAAACCGACGCCGCGCTCGCGCGCTTCCTCAAGGACCGCAAGCTGACCGCGGAAGCGGCCGCCGCGCCGGACTTTTTTGCCAAGCTGCTGGAGGTCATCGAGCACCCCGAAGGCGTCGGCTTTGCGTGGTGCAACGACACCAGGCATGTGGTGATGGCGGCGCTCGGGGTCGAGGACAAGGATGCGGTCCACGCGCGCGGATGGTATCGCGTGGAGCCGGGGAAATGCCTGCGGCCGGAAATCAAAGGCAGCCCTTCCATGCTCTATAGTTTCGGCGAGGCCGTCGACGGCGACGGGGCGCCGGTTCGACGCGCCGGCAAACCGCTGACCTGGGGCGGCACCAAGCTTTTATGCACGCGCGAGACCAGTTTCGAACTCACCGAGCACGTGGACTGCGCCGCGGCGGGGCTTTCGACTTCCGGCTTCGCCGTCGTCGACTTCAGCCGCGCCACGACCTTGCGCTTCCGCGAGCCATGAACGCGCCGCCGGGCGCGGCGGCGGCACGAGTGGCGGCGCGAGTTGCGGCCAAAGCATGATTTCGGCCATTGCCACGCTTTCACGTTGCCGAAAATGCAATAGAACGGCATGGGCGATGACCCTCGCGAACGCCGCCAAGACTCGGGCGCGGGTGAACCGAAGCAGGATTTCATGGGTCAAAAAGCCGGCGCCTTCGCTCACGTCGAGACCTGGGTCTTCGACCTCGACAACACGCTCTATCCGCATCATGTCAATCTGTGGCAACAGGTCGATGCGCGCATTCGCGATTACATCGCACGCTTCTTGCGCGTCTCCGACGCGGAAGCCTTTCGCCTGCAAAAGGACTATTACCGCCGCTACGGCACGTCGATGCGCGGCATGATGACCGAGCATGGGCTCAAGCCCGACGACTTTCTCGATTACGTGCACCAGATCGATCATTCCCCGCTGCAACCCGATCCCGCGCTCGGCGCCGCCATCGAACGGCTGCCGGGACGCAAGCTCATTCTCACCAACGGTACGCGCAAGCACGCGCAGGCGGTCATGCGCCGACTCGAAATCGATCAACATTTCGAGGATGTATTCGATATCGCCGCGGCGGACCTTGAGCCCAAGCCGCAGCCGCGGGTCTATCATCGCTTCCTCGCGCGCCATGGCGTCGATCCGACGCGAGCGGCGATGTTCGAGGATCTTGCGCGCAACCTCGACGTCCCGCACGCGCTGGGCATGGTGACCGTGCTGGTGGTACCCTCGCGCACGCGCGAGGTCGTGCGCGAGGAATGGGAACTGGCCGGGCGCGACGCGGCGCATGTCGATCACGTGACCGACGATCTGGCGCATTTCCTGCGCGCGATCGGCGGCGACGCGTAGGATGGCGCGATCACGCGTGAACAAGCCCACGGGTTGGCTTTGGCGACGCGCAATGGATATTCCCGTACGGTGCGGCGCGCTCTACAATTGGACAATGGGGGGCCGTGCCATGCGATGGCGGGGAATCTTCACCGTGCTGGCGGCGCTGCCGGCATTATGCCTGTGCGCGCCGGCGCAGGCGGCCTATCCGGAGCGCGCCATCACGCTCATCGTGCCGTTCGCGCCGGGCGGCCCAACCGACATCATCGCCCGCATCCTGGCCGGCGCGCTGTCGGCCTCGCTTGGCCAGCAGGTCGTCGTCGACAATCGCGGCGGCGCCGCCGGCAATATCGGCATGGGACAGGCCGCCCGCGCCGCGCCGGACGGCTATACGCTGCTGCTGACATCGACCGCGATCGCCGTCAATCCTGCCCTGTTTCGCAACCTGCCTTACGATCCCGTCAAGGACTTCACGGCGATTTCCGAACTCGTCGCCGCGCCGAACGTCCTCGTGGTTCGCCCCGATTCCGGGATCGAAACGATCGCCGATTTCGTCGCGCGCGCCAAAGCGCAGCCGGACGCGTTCAACTACGCCAGTCCAGGCGCTGGAACGAAGTCGCATATCACCGGCGAACTTCTCAAGCTGCGCGCCGGCATCGCGATGGTACATGTCCCCTTCCGCGGAGCCGGACCGGCGGCGCAGGCGGTGCTCGCCAAGACGACGCAGGTCGGCTCCGTCGCGCTGGCGGCGGCGGAGGGGCTCATCCAGTCGGGACAGTTGCGCGCGCTCGCGGTGACCTCAGCGGCGCGCTGGTTCTCGCTGCCGCAGGTGCCGACCATGATCGAATCGGGATATCCCGACTTCGTGTCCGACACGTTCAGCGCGCTGTTTGCCCCGGCGGGAACGCCGGCCGAGATCGTCGCACTGCTCACGCGTGAAAGCCGCGCCATCTTGCAGCGCCCGCACGTGCGTGAACTGGTCCGCCGCGCGGGCTTTGAGATCGTCGCCGGCTCGCCGGCCGAGCTGGCCAAGCGGGTCGAGGCCGAGATCGCGAGCGTGCGCGAACTGGTGACGCGCGCCGGCATCAAGGTGCAGTAACCGTGGGGCGAGGGCCTTGGCGAGGCGCGGTCGCGGCGGTTGCGCGCCGCGCGATCAGCGGACGGTCGTCCCCTCACGCGGCGAGATAATTCCGCGCCAGCGCCACGATGCCGACGCCAAACACGACCACGCCAATCAAGCGAACGCCCGTTGGCGTCGCGGCCGCGCGGGCCGGCAGCGCATGCGCGGAGAAAAATCGCGTCAACGCCACCGATGCCAGCGCAATCGCCGCCTGGACAAGCGCGAACCCCGCGAAATAGGCGATCAGCGGCGCCGGCTCGGCACCGACGATCGATTCTCCGAGCGCGTAGCCGTGAATAACACCGACGACCGCAACCAGCGCCAGCATTCCCGGCGTCACGATCGCGGCGCGCCACCACATCGCGAGGCCGAGCCCGAGCAGCGACAGCCCAACCCCAAGCTCGCCGCCGGGCAGGTCCATGCCCTGAACATGAATGGCGGCGCCGACGATCATGGCCATGACATAGGACAGGGCCAGTGGAACAGCAGCGGCGTGAAAGGCTGCAAGACACCCGACCGCCGCCACGGCGGCAAAATGATCGATCCCGATAAGCGGATGGCCCAATCCCGACAACAGGCCCTGAAGGAAATTTGTCGGCATCGCGCCATCCATGACATGATGCGCCTCCGCCGGTCCCATGAAAGCCACCATGCCCGCCATCGCAATCGAAATCCCCGTGCCTCGCAGCATGATCGTCACCCCAGGGCGTTTCCGCATCGTCTCTTTTCCGAATGCGTCGCCGGCAGCCATCATAACCCCCTGCCGCCACCGATGGGAGACCCAACGCCGTCATGCCACCGCCCAGTTGACTTCCGGCGGGCCGTTGGCGAGTAGAGACGCCACCGTCGCGCCCGCAACCGATGCTTCCGCGAGGACACCGCATGCCGCACGCCAAACTCGCCCGCACCATTGACGCCGCTTTCGAGGAGCGCAATTCCGTTACACCCAAGACGCGCGGGGCGCTGCGCAAGACGGTGGAGCGCGCGCTCGACCTGCTCGACGCCGGCGAGCTGCGCGTGGCGTGCCGCCAGCCGGACGGTCGCTGGCAGGTCGAGCAATGGCTCAAGAAGGCGGTGCTCCTTTCGTTTCGTCTCAATGACATGACTTTGGTCAAAGGCGGGCCCGGTCGCGCGGCATGGTGGGACAAGGTGCCGTCCAAGTTCGACGGCTGGAGCGCGGCGCGGTTCAAGAAGGCCGGCTTTCGCGCCGTGCCGTCCTGCGTCGTGCGCCGCTCCGCCTATATCGCGCCCGGCGTCGTGCTCATGCCGTGCTTTGTCAATCTCGGCGCCTACGTCGATGCCGGCAGCATGATCGACACCTGGGCGACAGTCGGGTCCTGCGCGCAGATCGGCAAGAACTGTCATATCTCCGGCGGCGCCGGCATCGGCGGCGTGCTTGAGCCTTTGCAGGCGGGGCCGGTCATCATCGAGGATAATTGCTTCATCGGCGCGCGCTCCGAAGTCGCGGAGGGCGTGATCGTGCGCGAAGGTAGCGTGCTGTCCATGGGCGTGTTCATCGGCGCGTCGACGAAAATCGTCGATCGCGAGAGCGGGCGGACTTTCCAGGGCGAAGTGCCGGCCTATTCGGTGGTCGTGCCGGGCACAATCGCCGGCCGGCCGGCAAAGGATGGCCTGGCGGCGCCGGGACTTTACTGCGCCGTCATCGTCAAGCGCGTCGATGAGCGCACCCGCGCCAAGACCAGCATCAACGAGCTATTGCGCGATTGAGCGCTGCGCGGCAAACCGATGTTCGCAATCAAGCCTGATGCCGCAGGTATCACTGGAAATAACGCCCGGGCGGGGACGCGCATGAATGCGAATTATCTGTTCAACCGGTTTGATGGCCGCATCGGCCGGCGCACATTCTGGATTGCCTTTCTCGGCCTGATGGTCGTGGAAATTGTCATTTTTTCGCTGGTGTCGGCGAATTTCGGCCGCCGGCCGACGGCCATCCTGGACTTGGCCCTGACCTATCCCGAATTCGCGATCTTCGTTAAGCGCGCCAATGACCGTGACCTGCCAGTGTGGATTGTCGCCGCATTCTTTGTCTTCAGCGTGCTCCTGGATTTCCTGGTGGTCGCCGGCTTTGCCGGCGCCGGAGAAAATCCAAGCACCCTCATTCAGGTCCTCACGCTGCCGTGGCTCGTCGCCGGATTGGCGCTGCTCATCGACCTCGGCTTCCGTCGCGGCACGCCAGGTCACAACCGCCACGGGCCCGACCCGCTGCAGGGGAACACATGATCGACATCGCGACCGCGCAAACGTGCGGCGGCCGCGGGCCGCAACCGCATCCATGACCAAGGCCGCAACCATGCGCGATCCGGTGGCCATCGCGCGCGACCTCTTGCGCTGCCCGTCGGTGACGCCGGCGGAAGGCGGCGCGCTCGACTGCCTTGAGCGGCTCCTGGCGCCGGCCGGTTTTGCCGTCGAGCGCATGACCTTCACGCAGCCGGGAACGGCGCCGGTCGATAACCTCTATGCGCGCGTCGGCGACGCGCGCCCGCATCTCGTCTTTGCCGGCCATACCGACGTCGTTGCCGAAGGCGACGCCGCGACGTGGACGCATCCACCATTCGCGGGTGAGGTCGCCGGCGGGCATCTCTACGGGCGCGGCGCCGTGGACATGAAGGGCGCGATCGCCTGCAAGATCGCGGCAGTTCTTGACCATCTGCACGCGCGCGGGGGAAGGACAGCGGGCTCGATCTCGTTCCTTATCACCGGCGACGAGGAGGGCGTGGCCGTCAACGGCACGGTCAAGCTTCTGCAATGGGCGGCGGCGCGCGGGGCGACGTTCGACCATTGTATCCTGGGCGAGCCGACCAATCCCGACGCCCTGGGCGATATGGTCAAGATCGGTCGCCGCGGCTCGCAGAACGGCACGCTCGTCGTATCCGGCACGCAGGGCCACGTCGCCTATCCCGAACTCGCCGACAATCCCGTTCGCGGCATCGTATCGCTGATCGCGGCGCTCGACGCTCAGCCGCTCGATGACGGCTCGGCGCATTTTGCCGCGTCGAACATCGAATTCACCTCGATTGACGTCGGCAATGACACGGTCAACCTCATTCCCGCGCAGGCGCGGGCGCGGTTCAATATCCGCTTCAACGACCGCCACAGCCGCGCGGCGCTGCGGGCGCTGGTCGAGGCGCGCGCGGCAATCGCGAGCGGCGGACGCGTCCGCTGGCATATCGACTGGGATGCGTCCAACGCGGATGTGTTCCTTGCGGCGCCCAGCGCGTTCGTCGAACTGATAAGCGACGCCATCGAGAGCGTCACCCGGCGGCGGCCGGCGCTGTCGACGTCGGGGGGCACGTCCGACGCCCGTTTCATCAACGACTATTGCCCGGTCGTTGAATTCGGCCTGGTCAGCCGCACAATGCACAAGGTCGACGAACACGTCGCCACAGCCGATCTCGTAACCTTGACGCGCATCTACCGCGAAATCCTCGAGCGCTATTTCGCCTGACCGGAGAGCCTGGCGCCGCGCTTAGCGGCACCGTGCTGTCGGGACGGGCGGTCAATATTCGACGGCGGCGAGGTAGAGGCCGTGCGGCGGCGCCACCGGTCCGCAGGCGACGCGGTCCCTGGCCGCGAGCGCCGCGGCGAGGTCGCCTTCATGCCATTTGCCGTCGCCAACGAGCACTAATGAGCCGACCATGGAGCGCACCTGGTGGTGCAGAAACGAGCGCGCCGCTGCGTGCACGGCGATTTCGTCCTCGCCAACGCGCAACACGTCAAGCCGCTCGAGCGTCTTGATCGGCGAGCTCGCCTGGCATTCGGCGGCGCGAAACGTCGTAAAATCGTGCTTGCCGAGGAGCCGTTGCGCGGCGGCGTGCATAGCGGCGACGTCCAATGGCCGCGGCGCGCGCCAGGCGCGGTCGCGATCGAGGGTCAAGTCGGGGCGGCGGTTTGCGATGCGATAAAGGTAGCAGCGGCGGATGGCGCTGAAGCGGGCGTCGAATCCGTCCGCGACGCGCGCGGCGGCAAGCACCGCGATGGGCGCCGGGCGCAGATGCGCGTTGATCGCGTCGCGGACGGTATCGACGTCCCAGTCGCGCACGAGGTCGATATGCGCCACCTGTTGCAAGGCATGAACACCGGCGTCGGTGCGCCCGGCGCCGTTGACCGTGACGCGCATGCCACAAAACGAAGCGATAGCGTCGGTGAGCGCTCCCTGCACCGAGGGCGCGTGATCCTGCGATTGCCAGCCGCAATAAGGCGTGCCGTCATATTCGATCACGAGCTTATAGCGCGGCATCGTCCGCCTCAGCTGACGCGCGAACCCGGCGTCAAGGTTGCTCCGCGCAGGAAATCCGCCGCCGGCATGACCTGGCGCCCGGCGCGCTGTACCTCCACAAGCCGCACGGCGCCCGAGCCGCAGGCGATCGTACCGTGCTCATCAAGCACGCTGCCCGGCTCCCCCGCCCCCTCGCCGCGGCTCGTACGCAGCACCTTGACGCGCACCGGCTTGCCCTGCGCGGCAAGCTCGAACCAGGCGCCGGGAAAAGGCGCCAAACCACGGCAGTGATCGTGCACAGCTCGCCATGGCAGCCGCCAGTCGATGCGCGTTTCACTCTTGTCGATCCGTTTGGCGTAGGTCGCGCCCCGCGCGGGTTGCGGGGTCAGGACCAGATCGCCACGCACAAGCGCGTCGAGAGCGCGTGCCATCAGCCTGGCGCCACGCCCGGCCATGGCGTCGTGCAGCTCGCCAGCGGTCATGTCCGGCGCGATGGGCAGGCGTTCCTCCATGGCCACCGGTCCGGTGTCGAGACCTTCCTCCATGCGCATGACTGTCACCATTGTCTCGGTATCGCCAGCCATGATCGCGCGATTGATCGGGGCAGCGCCGCGCCAGCGTGGCAGCGCCGACGCGTGAAGGTTGAAACATCCATAAGGTACAGCTTCTAATATAGGGCGCGGCAGGATGAGCCCATAGGCCACGACGACCGCCGCCTGCGCACCATGGGCGTTGAAGGCCTGCGTCGCCTCCTCGCCGCGCAGGCTCGATGGCGTGCACACCGCCAGATCACGGCTGCGCGCGGCGCGTCCGATCTCCGAAGACGTCACCGCGAGTCCGCGCCCGGCGGCGCGCGGCGCACGCGTATAGACCGCGGCAATGTGATGGCCGCGGTCGATCAATTCGACCAGCGTCGGCACGGCGAACGCGGGCGTGCCCATGAAAACGAGGCGCAGGAGCGTTACTCCGCCGCCCGCTTGGCGGCCTTGGTGAACTTCTTGACGATGCGGTCGCGCTTGAGCTTGGAAATATGGTCGATGAACAACACGCCGTTGAGGTGGTCGATCTCGTGCTGCAGGCAGGTCGCCAATAGACCGTCGGCCTCGATGCTGCGCGTCTTGCCCTCAAGGTCGCGATAGCTCACCGTCACCGCGGCGGGCCGCTCGACATCCTCATGCACATCCGGGATCGACAGGCAGCCCTCCTCGTAGACCGACATTTCCGCCGAACGCGCGACGATTTCCGGGTTGATGAATACCTGTGGGCATTTTTCGTCATCGTTCTTGGACACGTCGATGGTGACGACGCGCTTGGCCACCCCGACTTGGATCGCCGCCAACCCGATGCCCGGCGCGTCGTACATGGCCTCGAGCATATCCTCCACCAGCGCCCTGATGTCAGCGGTGATGCGCGCCACCGGCTCCGATTTCTGCCGCAGCCGCCGGTCGGGAAGGATGATGATGTCGCGCCGCGCCATGAGTCCGCGATTTAAGCAATTGCTCTTGCCAAATCAATGGGATCGCCGCATAGCGGTGCGTCGCTACATCTTGTTCGCATTTTGTTCCAGAAACGCCGCGAATCATTTAGAATATCTGCATGGGCGAACCCCTTGTTGCCATCGGCAATCTGAATTTCAACGTCGGCGAGACGCTGATCCTGGCTGCCGCGTTCATTCTGGCCGGACTGATCGTGATCGCGGTGACGCTTTTGCAATCGGCGCGGGCGCACGCATTCGACGCCGCGCGCCATGGCGTTCGCGCTGAAGACATCGAGCATCGCATGGCCGAATTGACGCATATCCAGGCCGAAACGGCCGGCCGGCTGCATGCCATGGGCGAGGTGCTGGCGGGACGGCAGACCGAATTCGCCCGCAGCGTCGGCGAACGGCTTGATTCGGTGAGCCATCGCCTCGGGCAGTCGATGGAGGCGGCGAGCCGCCAAACGGTCGAGAGTCTGCGCCATCTTTATGAGCGGATTTCCGTCATCGACCACGCGCAGAAGAATATCGCCGAATTAGGTGCGCAGGTGACGAACCTTCGCGACGTGCTCGGCAACAAGCAGGCGCGCGGCGCCTTCGGCCAGGCGCGGATGGAAGCAATCGTGCAGGACGGCCTACCGATCGGCGCCTACGCCTTCCAGTACACGCTCTCCAACGCCAAACGGCCCGATTGCGTGGTCTTTCTGCCGACCGATGAGCGCCCGCTCGTCATCGACGCCAAGTTTCCGCTCGAGGCGGTGACGGCCTATCGGTCGGCGGCGAACGAAGACGAGAAGAAAGCCGCCGGCCAGCGCTTGCGCCACGACATTCATCGTCACGTGACGGATATTGCCGAACGCTACCTCATCGCCGGCGAGACGCAGGACCTGGCGCTGATGTTCGTGCCGTCGGAATCCGTCTTTGCCGATCTGCATGACGGGTTTGACGACGTCATCCAAAAGGCCTATCGCGCGCAGGTTGTGCTGGTCTCTCCCTCGCTCCTGATGCTGGCGATCCAGGTCATGCAGCAGATCCTCAAGGATTCGCGCATGCGCGAGGCCGCGCACACAATCCGCGCGGAAGTCGGATACTTGGGCGACGATCTCGGACGCCTGCGCGAGCGGGTGCTCAACCTGCAACGGCATTTCGGGCAAGCCTCGGACGACCTCAACCAGATTCTCGTGTCGGCCGACCGGATCGCCAGGCGTGCCGGTCGCATCGAGGCGCTCGAGTTCGATGGCGAGGAGACGCCGCGCGAGGCGCGTACCGCCATTCCCGTGCCGCTGACGCAAAAGCTCGCGGCTGGCGCCTAGGGCATTTTCCGCCGTAGTGGGAACCGGTTTGCCGCAGAATATGCGACAGAGCGAAAGTAGATCGAGCGCTTTCCGATTCCCGTGAAACGGGAAGCGCGCAAGCACTTTGTTCGAGCATGATTTTTTCCAAAATCCGGTTTCCACTTTTCGGGATCATGCTGGGGGGTCCGTGCTCGATAGGGGCTCCATCGCGGGCGCCGGTTGCTTTTTTGATCACTCCGGGCAATGGCCACGATCTGCCGGCCGCGCGCGATCTGCTCCCAACGGTTCCTCCGCCCCGGCGCTGCTGGCCGATAGGGCCTACGATGCCAACAGCCTGCGGAATCGATTGGCGGAGCGCGGGGTAAAGGCGGCGATCCCGCCCCGTCCAACCTGCAGGCATCCGCACACGTACGACGCCAAGGCCGACAAGGGCCGCAATCTGATTGCGCGCAAGTTCTGCCGCCCTAACGAGTTGGGGCGCGTCGCGACACGATGCGACAAGCGAGCCGACATCGATCGCCCAGCAATCCTCTTGGCAGCCGCACTCACTTGGAGGATCAATTAAGGCCTGACCCTAATGTTTTTCATCGTCGAGACGTCGCGACAACTCGCGCCGCGGATCGATCCCGATGTCGCGCTGCACCTGCCGGGAGCCAAGAAATATTTCGCGCAATCCAAGGACGGTCAGCGCCAGCACAAACGGAACGATGTAATAGAGCAGGCGAAATACCAGCAATCCCGCGATCAGTTCCTCCTTGTCGAGTTGCCACAGCGCTACGAGCATCGCGGCGTCAAAGACGCCAAGTCCGCCGGGGGAGTGACTGGCGAAGCCGAGTAATGTTGCAGACACGAACACCACGGCAAGCGTAACAAAGCCGATATGCGGCTCATCGGGCACCAAAAGGTACATCGCCGCCGCGCAACAGGCGAGGTCGACGATGCCGATCGCGATCTGGAGCAAGGTGGACGGCCCGTTGGGCAGCGTCACCTCCCAATTGTTGCGCCCGACGACGCGCGGCACCCGCCAGACCCAGGCGACATAAGATATGAGCACCGCGATAATGGCCAAGGCGAATATGCGGTTGAGCCAGGGCGGCAGCTGGTCGATCGTGCTCGCCGCCGCCGGCGCGTACAAAATGCCAAGTCCAAGAACCGTCGCGTTGCCAAGCCAGAAAGTTAGGCCGGCGACAAAGCATACCTTGGCGACTTCGATTGCCGATAAGCCGCTGGCCGCGTAGACGTGGTAGCGCACCGCGCCACCGGTAAAGGCGCTGGCGCCGATATTGTGGCCGATGGAATAGCTGGTGAAACCGCCAAGCGCGGCGGTACGGTAGGGCACGTCGTCGCGCCCGATCGTGCGCAGCGCAAAATAGTCGTAAAACGTCAGCGTGAAATATCCGGTGGCGACAAATGTTGCGGCGATGGCGATATCGCGCACATATATCGCTTTCAATGCCGCAATGATTTCATCGACGTCGATTCCCCGCAGCGTCCGGTAAAGAACCAACGCAGCTATGGCGATGATGGAGATGCTGATGATGAATCCGACGCGGTGCCAGCCGACGCTGCGGTCCAAAACGCGCGCCGCCGCGCGCAACCGTTCGATCATCCATCGCTCCAGATTGGACTTCGGCCCGATCTTTTCCTGGAACATCGCCGCCCAGGTGGCAAAACCGTCGGTCTCGCAAACATGGCGCGTCGCCGGCCATCCTCGCGAACGTGGTTCTCCTAGCAGAATGAGGTGACGCGCGCGAGAGGCCGCGTGGCGGCGTTGGCGCATTCCGTGGCCGGCGGAACGCCCCCGGTCAACCGCGTGCCGCAATGCTTTGACCGCTGGCGGCAGCGCGCGGTAGCCTTGCGCCGGTGTTGGCGCTTTCCGTTTCACCGCGTTCGGGTGGCGCCGTGGCCTTCTTTGCGGTAGCGCGGCTTTGCCGGTCGATTGACGACCGCGGCTGCGCCATATGCGCAAGGCCGCCAGCAAGTGGGAATTGCGAGACCATGACCATTGCGATCATCGGCGGCGGCGTCAGCGGCCTGGCGCTCGCCATGAATCTGCATCAGCGCGGAATCGACTGCCATGTGCTCGAACGCGCAGCGGAGGTGCGCGAACTTGGCGTGGGGATTACCCTTCTTCCGCATGCGATGCGTGAATTCGCCGCCCTTGGGGTTGCCGAGGCTTTGCGCGGCGCCGGCGTCGAAACGTTGGAAAGCTGCTTCTTCAACCGTTTCGGCCAACTGATCTACAAGGAGCCGCGCGGGCGCCATGCCGGATACGACCATCCGGAAGTGATGATCCATCGCGGCCGCTTGCACGTCATCCTCTTTAATGCGGCATTGGCGCGGCTTGGCCCGGAGCGCATCCTCACCGACCGCGAATGCGTCGCCGTTGAACAGGACGAAACCGGAGCCGTCGTGCATTTGCGCCACACGACGACGGGCGCCACATTACCGCCGATGCGCGCGGAAGCGGTGATTGCCTGCGACGGCGTCAATTCGCTCGTGCGCCGCCAATTCTATCCCGACGAGACGGTAGCGTTCGCCGGCATCAACACCTGGCGCGGCGTCACGCGGCGCAAGCCGTTCCTCACCGGCCAAAGCTATACCCGCACGGGCTCGATCCTGACCGGCAAGATTGTGATCTATCCGATCATCGCCGCGGCCGACGACGACGGCGGGCAATTGATCAACTGGATGGCCGAGATCAAGCAGGAGAGCTTCGAGAAGAATGACTGGAACCGTCCGGGCGACATGGCGGATTTTTTTCCGATTTACAAGGATTGGCGCTTCGACTGGCTCGATGTCGCTTCGCTGATCGAAAACGCCGAACAGGTTCTCAAATATCCGATGGTCGACAAGGACCCGGTCGCGCAATGGTCGTTCGGTTGCGTCACTTTCGCCGGCGACGCGGCGCACCCGATGTATCCGCGCGGATCGAACGGCGCGGCGCAGGCCACGATCGATGCCCGGGTGCTGGCCGATTGCCTGGCCTCCGATCGCGACCGCGCCGGCGCGCTCAAGGCCTACGAGGCGGCGCGCCTCGAACCGACCGCGAAGATCGTGCGCACAAATCGAGAGCACCCTCCCGACTTCCTCAACATCAAGGTCGAGGAACTCGTCGGCGACCGACCGTTCGACGATCTCGGCAAATACATCACGCAGCAGGAATTGCGCGCGCTTTCGGATAACTACAAGCGCATCGCGGGCTTCTCGGTCGCGGATGTCGCCGCCAGCCGCGCCGAAAAATAGTCGGCGCTGCCCGTGGCCGGATCAAGGTCCATACCCGCGCGCCTCGCGCGCGCGTCACCGCACCGGCATCGTGCCAGGTGCTATTGGCGTCACCGCCGCACGCGCGGGCGACGGTCACTCCACGACCACGCCCGCCGCCTTGATCGGCGCCGCCCATTTGGCGATCTCGTCCTTGAGGAACTGGCCAAGATATTGTGGTGTCGCCCGATCGTCGGGGACGATGCGCGCCCCCAGGCCCTCCAATCGGTCGCTCACCAAAGGTGACTTGAGCGCTTCCACGGCGGTGGCATTGATCTTGTTGACGGCCGCCGCCGGCGCCCCCTTGGGCATGAATATCGCGTTCCAGGTATAGGCTTCGAGATTGGCCGTGCCTTGCTCCTGCGCCGTCGGCAGATCGGGCAGCGCAGGCGAACGCTTGGCGTCGAAAATCGCCAGCGCCTTGACCTTGCCGCCGTCGATCTGCGGTTTGGCTGTCGTGATGACTTCGCACAGGAAATCGATGCGACCCGCGTGCAAGTCCTGCATGGCTGGGCCCGTTCCTCGATAGGGGATATGCGTGATGTTGGTGCCGATAATGTAGTTGAGCAGGACGCAACCCATATGCGTCGCCGAGCCGGCGCCGGCGGAGCCGAACTGCATCTTGTTCTGGTTTGCCTTGGCGTAGGCAACAAATTCCTTGAAGTCGTTTGCCGGCAAATCCTTGCGCGCGACCAGGACAATGGGAACCTCGGCGAGCAAGGCGACCGGCGTGAAGTCGGTTACCGAATTATACAACGGCCGCTTGTATAGGGTCTGGCCCTGGGCGTGGGTTCCCACCGTTGCGATGCCGAACGTGTAGCCATCGGGCGCGGCGGCGGCGACGCGCGCCGACCCGGTCATGCCGCCGGCGCCGCCGACGTTCTCGATGACGACTTGCTGCTTGAGAATCTCGCTCATGCGCGCGCCGACGAGCCGCCCGAGCACGTCGGTCGGACCGCCGGCGGCGAACGGAATGACCATGGTCAAAGGCCGCGTCGGATAGTCCTGTGCCGTCGCCGAACCGGCCGCGCCAGCCGCCACGATCGCGGCCAGAATGACATAATGCTTATTCTTGAACATCTGCATCCTCCCGGGTTGGCGACAGCATTGTCGCAAGGTGCCGCCACGGTCAAGCCGCGCTTGCGACCGCGCCAGGCGCGGCGTATGAGCAACGCCGAAAGCACGAAGGAACCGCGCGGATGGCCCCGATACGCGTCGCAATAGGTGGTCTTGGCGCCATTGGGCGCGTGCTTGCCCGCGCGCTTGCCTCCGATATGCCCGGACTGGAACTTGCCTGCGCCGCGGCCGGCAACGCGGCCAAGGCGCGCGCTTGGCTCGATGACGAAGGGATCGTTTGCCCCCTGGTCGAGGTCGAGGAATTTCCCACCCGTGCCGACATTGCGGTCGAGTGCGCGCCAGCCGCATTGCTCGAGCGCATCTGCCGGCCGATGCTCGCCGCCGGCAAAGACGTGATGGTTCTTAGTTGCGGCGCGCTTCTGGGGCGCACCGATCTGATCGATCTCGCGCGCAAGAGTGGCGGACATATCATGGTTCCGACCGGCGCCTTGCTCGGGCTTGACGCCGTCACGGCCGCCGCGCAGGGCGCCATTCATTCCGTGCGCATGACGACGCGCAAGCCACCGCACGGCCTTGCCGGCGCGCCCTACCTGGTGCGCAATAACATTTCTGTCACCGGCCTGAATGAAGCCAAACGCGTGTTCAGCGGAAGCGCGCGCGAGGCGGCGGCGGGGTTTCCCGCCAATGTGAACGTCGCCGCAGCCCTATCACTCGCCGGAATCGGTCCCGACCGCACCATGATCGACATCTGGGCGGATCCGCAGGTCACGCGCAATTGCCACACGATCGAGGTGGAGGCCGATTCGGCGCGCTTTTCGTTGTCGATCGAGAACGTGCCGTCGCAAAATCCCAAGACCGGCAAGATCGTCGCGCTGTCGGTGATCGCGGCGCTGCGCAAGTTGCGCGCGCCGCTGCGGGTGGGAACCTGAGCGGCGCTCGGAGATACTCGGCGGCAACGCGCGGTGCCTGCCAACTGCCGCGCCGCAATGCCCCTTTGCGCGCGCTTGATTTTGCGTCGCTACCGCCGTCACAAGGGTGACGCGCGGGGGTGAGCGGCCAACGCCGTGGTCTCAGTCGTCGTTTACCGCGGCCTTGCGTCTTAGCTTGGTGCTTTCCTCTTCCACCGCGTCGGGGTCGTGGTCGAAGACGATGCGATCCTCGCCGGCGAGCGCGACGAAGCGCTTGCCACGCGCGCGACCGATCAGTGTCAGATTGGCCTTGCGCGCAAGTTCCACGCCCCAGGCGGTGAAGCCAGACCGCGACACAAGAATGGGAATTTCCATGCGCACCGCCTTGATCACCATCTCGGAGGTGAGACGGCCGGTGGTGTAGAAAATCTTGTCATGCGCCGCGACGTGATTGCGCAACATCCATCCGGCGATCTTGTCGACGGCGTTATGGCGGCCGACGTCCTCCATGTAGACGAGCGGCACGTCCTCATGCGCGAGAACGCAGCCGTGGATGGCGCCCGCCTCCAGGTAAAGCGACGGTGTCGTGTTGATCCTGCGCGTGAGCGCATAGAGCCACGACGTACGCAGTTGCGCGTCGGGCAGCCTTGCCTGCTCGATCACGTCCATGAGGTCGCCGAACACCGTGCCCTGCGCGCAGCCGGAGGTCTGAACCTTCTTGCGCAGCTTTTCCTCGTAATTGGTCGCGCGTTGCGTGCGCACGACAATGACGGAAACGTCCGCGTCGTAATCGACACTGGTGACCACGTCGTCGGGCCGCAGCATGTTCTGATTGAGCAGGTAGCCGAGCGCGAGAAATTCCGGATAGTCATTGATCGTCATCGCGGTGACGATTTCCTGACTGTTGAGGAATATCGTGAGCGCCCGCTCGACGGTGACCGACGTCGTCACCGCGGCACCGGTATGATCGATGCCGGATACACGTTCGGTTAGGCGCGGGTCGGCCGGGTTCGGGCGGATCAGATAGTCGCGGGACAGCGTCACCATCGCGGCTGAAAATGTGCCCAATCCGGCAATTTTGCAAGGGCTTGATCGACGCGGCCGCTTGGCCAACGCAACCGACCGGGGCATTGTCTTGACAGCGCTCAAGGTGCGCCCTAAATGGCGTCGTCTCGCCTGCTGCTGTGGCAATACGTGTTGCCAGGCCTGGATCGGCGGGGCCGTAGCTCAGCTGGGAGAGCGCCTCGTTCGCAATGAGGAGGTCAGCGGTTCGATCCCGCTCGGCTCCACCAGGCCGGACACGAGATTGCAACCTTTAACGTCTGTTATTGTGGGGTTGGCGCTGGACGCGGCAACGGTGCTGGCCGGTCATTGGATTTCCGCAGCGCGGCCGTTCGCCGCGCGGGGTTGACCGCGTGAATGCCGCCGCACCGACATCTCCCTGGCAACACGCGCCATTCGTGCTCTACTGGATCGCGCGCGTGGCGACCACGATTGGCTTGCAGATACAGGTGGTCGCGGTTGGCTGGCAAATATACGACCTCACGTCGAATCCGCTTGATCTCGGCCTTATCGGCCTCGTGCAGTTCGCGCCCGCTGTCCTGCTGGTGTTGCTGACCGGGCATTTGTCGGATCGTTACGACCGGCGCGTCATCATCCGTGTTTCTCAGATCGTGGCCGGCCTCGGCGCCTTGAGCCTGGTCGCCGCCAATGCCACCGGAACGATCACGCGGCAAACAATTTTTATCGCGGTATTCGTGCTGGGCGCGGCGCGTGCGGTCGAGGCGCCGACCATGAACACGCTGCTGCCGTCCGTGGTGCCGCGGGCGCTGCTGCCGCGCGCGGTGGCGGCGTCGGCCACCGCCACGCAGACCGCCTTCATCACCGGCCCGGCGATTGGCGGGGTCCTTTATCTCATCGGGCCAACGGTTGCATTTGCGACCTGCGCGACGATGTTTTTCGCCGCCAGCGTTCTGATCGCGCTCGTTCGCATCGCCAGCGCGCCGGCGCGCCGCGAGCCCTTCACGCTGACGGTGCTGTTTGCCGGAATCATCTTCATCAGGCGCAATCCGATCGTGCTCGGCGCGCTGTCCCTCGACATGTTTGGCGTCATGTTTGGCGGGGCGATGGCGCTGTTGCCGATTTTTGCCCGTGACGTGTTCGCGACCGGCCCCTGGGGACTTGGATTGCTGCGCGCGGCGCCCGCCATCGGCGCGCTGGCGATGTCCATCGTACAGGCGCGTTGGACGCCGAAGCGCCGCGTCGGCATGATGATGTATGCTGCCGTCGCCATATACGCGCTGGCGACCATCGCGTTCGGGCTTTCGACGTCGTTTGCGTTCTCGCTGGTGATGCTCGTTCTGATCGGCGCCGCCGACAACATCAGCGTCGTGATACGCCAGACGCTTGTCCAGCTTGAGACTCCCGACGTCATGCGCGGACGTGTGAACGCGGTCAACTCACTGTTCGTCGTCGGATCGAACCAGCTCGGTGATTTTCGCGCCGGCTTGGCCGCGGCCGCGTTCTCGACGGTGCCGGCGGTGATCATCGGCGGCGTCGGCACGCTCGTCGTGGTTGCCCTGTGGACGCGGCTCTTCCCAGCCCTGCTCAGTGTCGAGAGCTATGACCGGCGGCGCGCAGGAGAGTAGGGAGATTACGCCGGCGTCCGACACCGTCGAGCGTGAGCCAGTGCTCGAGGAATTCCGTCAGCCATGTACGAATCGCCAGATCGTAGACTGGCCGATCCCGAAAATGCGTGGCGCGCGGCTTGGCGCCGGGAAGTTCCAAGCGCGCGTGGCCGCGGGTGGTCCAGCGGCACATCATGGCATGGGTCACTTCGGCGTGAAACTGGATGCCGAAGGCGGCCGGGCCGGCACGGAAGGCCTGGATCTCGAAAATATCGCCCTGCGCCAGCATCTCGGCGCCCGTGGGTAGATCGAAACCCTCGCGATGCCATTGATAGATATGGTCTGGCCAATGCCGGCAAACCGCGCGCCCGGCCGCCGTGGGATGCAGCGGATAATAGCCGACCTCCGCCATGCCCTGCGGGTGGGCGAAAACGCGGCTGCCAAGATGGCGCGCGAGCATCTGCGCACCGAGACATATGCCAAGAAAAGGCTTTTGTTCCTTGAGCGGAACGCAAAGCCAGTCGATTTCCCTGCGGATGAACTCATCGCCATCATTGGCGCTTTGCGGGCCGCCGAAAATGACCGCGCCGGCGTAGCCGCGCAGGGTTTTGGGCAATGTGTCGCCAAATCGCGGCCGGCGGATGTCGAGCGTGAAGCCGCGGTGGCTAAGAAAATGACCCACACGCCCAGGAATCGAGTTTTCCTGGTGCATGACGAGAAGGATTTTGCGGCTCTTGGGGGTCACCTGGATTCAGTGCGTCCAAATCATGTGCTCTATTCGTAGAATCTTTCGGCTGGTTTGAAAACGCGTGCGCGCGCGGAGCTTCCATGAATAGCGCGCAAGCCTCGCCCAGCCAGCGTCAGGGCGCCGCCGGCCGCCCGAACCGACGCTGCTGGGCAAACGCCATCGCCCGCGCCACGACCCGGCGCGGCAGGAATCGCGGCAACATCGTTATAACTCGGTTGAGCGCCCCCGGCACGACAAAGGTGCGCCCCTGCATCAGCCCCGCATAGGCCGCGCGCGCAACCACTTGCGCGGAGTTGCCGATCAACTTCGGCGAATAGTCACGCGGCAGGCCGGCGCGAACTTGGAACTCGGTCGGCACCGGCCCAGGGCACAAGATCGTCACCCGCACCCCGCGTGGCGCCAGTTCGCGCGCCAACGCTTCGCTGAACGAGATGACGAATGCCTTGCTGGCGTAATAGACGGCCATGCCGGGGCCCGGAAGGAAGCCCGCCACCGACGCGACGTTGATGATACCGCCGCGATAACGGGCAAGCGCGTCGATGAAGGCGAGCGAGAGTTCGACAAGCACGCGCACATTGACGTCGATCATCGCCAATTGGTCGCGTCGATCTAGTTCCGCGGCAGGGCCCAACAGGCCGAAGCCCGCGTTATTGACGACATAGGCTGGCTCCAGTCCGCGCGCGGAAAGCTCGGCCGCGATGCGTTCGCCGGCGCCCGCGACGGTGAGGTCGGACACGATCAGCGCTGGCCGCGGTCGGCCGCCGCTGGCGATTTCGTCGGCCAGGGCAGCCAGGGCATCGCCACGGCGGGCGACGAGGGCGAGTTCATGCCCATGGACGGCAAATTCCTGCGCCAGCGCGCGGCCGATGCCGGCCGAGGCCCCCGTGATGAGTACGATCGGCCGCCCGCTGGCCACCTCCGCTCACCCCTGCCGGACATTTGCGCCGTCGCGTTCTGCGGCAATGCGGCGACGCAGATCGATCCGCTGGGCGCTGGAGACATTGAGGAGATCGGCGACGCGCCAGATGACGTTATCCTCAAACTCGCTGACCTTGCCATCGACAAAGGCCGTCTGCCACATCATTTCGATCATGCGAAGGCGACCCTGCGCGTCGAGCGCGCGGTTGATCTGGCTGGTGAAATGGTAAAAGTCGATTGCATCGTGGTCGGCGACCACGGCGGCGTCGATAAGTTCCTCGGTCGCCGTGTCTTCAAGATCGAATCGGCGTTTCAGCAGGTCGTGCAACTTGACGCGGGTCTCCGGCATCAATTCGCCGTCAAGCGTTGCCACGTGCACCAGCAACGCCGCCGACGACAGGCGAAAGTCACCTGCATCGAACGCCGGGGGGGTCTCGCCGCCGGCAAGTTCCACGACGAAAGCGACAATTTCCTTGAGCATGACCTCATCCGCAGGTGCCTGCGGCAGATCGACTCGCATGCCTGCGCTACAATGTCCAGATTGGGCGCGGATAACGCGCCGCGCGCCTCCGCGACGGCAGGCCGCCAATGGCGGTTATGGGGGCGGCTTTCCGCCGCGTTCGCTTTGCGCCAGGCGAGCAAGGTTATTGCGGATATAGGGATTGTCCGGATCGCGCGCCTGCGCCGCCGTGAGTTTCTCGCGCGCACGGCGCAGGTCGCCGCGCAACAGATAGGAGTAGCCCTGGTTATTGAGAATTTCGGGGCGCGGTCCAGCGAGCTTGATGGCTTCCGCATAGGCGCGGTCGGCCAGATCGAAGCGTTTTAGCCGATCGTAAGACGCCGCCAGCCCGACCCACGCTTCCGTATCGCGTGGCGAAGTCTCCACCGCACGGCGAAAATATTTCTCGGCATCGCCGAAATTACCGGCGCGGTAATGCTCTTTGCCGAGATTGAGGTCGCTTTTGGGGTCCTGTCCGACCAGTGTGCTGAGCGGCGTCGGCGATCCTGCGGAGGGGCTGGCCGCGTCCGCGCCACGCTGCGCCGCAACGCTTCCAGTCGTCTCCCCGGCCTCGGATTGTTGGTGCGAGCGCAAAGCCGAAAAAGCATCCGGCAGCTTGAACGACGAACCGCACCCGCTCAGCCACATCAGGCTCGATGCGGCAACGATGATGCTGCGCGTGACGCCACAAAACATTCATTCGCTCCCGGCGGCGGCCCCGACGGCCCGTATTCCAGCGCCGCGAGCCGTTCGCCGTGATTCCCGCCGCGGGCCAGAACTGGCCGGTTGGGTAGGCTAAGCGAGGGTGGTTAACAAAGCCTGCCCGTTACGCGTGCGTAACCGAATACCGGTGCGCCGCCTCAATACGCGCCCATCTTGAAGCGCACGACAACCGGCAACAGGATGACAACGAACAGCACGGGAAAAATGCAGACCATCATCGGCAGCGCCAGCCGAGCGGGCAGGCTGTAGGCCTTCTCCTCGGCGCGTGAGAGACGCTTATGGCGCATGTCCTCGCTGTAGACGCGCAGCGCTTCGGTGATGCTTGAGCCAAGCTCGTCCGACTGCTGGATCAGCGTCGCGAAGGCACGAACCTCCTCGAGGCCAAGCCGGTCGCCGAAATGTTCGAGCGCCTCCGACAATGAGCGCCCGGCGCGGATTTCGAGATTGGTCATGTGAATATTGATTGCGAGAGCTGGATAAGTATCGCCAAGCTCGCGACCAACCCGCTCCAGCGCCGCCTCCATGCTCAGCCCCGCGTCCGCGCACACGACCAGCAGATCCATGAAATCGGGGAACCCCGCCCGGTATTCTTGCAGCCGCGCCTTGGCGAGCTTGTCGACATAGACGCTCGGTCCGACATACCCTGCGAGCCCCCCGGCACCCACCAGCAACCAGAAAACCGAGCCGTCGCTGATCGCCGGCGCCAACACGAAGCTCGTCGCGCCCAGCGCGATCGCCAGCGCGGTGCGAATGACAAAGAAAAACCCGACGGCGCGCGGGTTGAATATGCCCGCCCGCAGCAGCCGACGGCGCAGCATGCGTAGATTTCCGCTGTCGATCGACGCGTAATGGCGGTTGGCGCGGTCGATCAGGCGCACGACCGCCCTGGCGCTCGACTGGCGCAGGGACGTGTTTCCTTCGCCGGAATCGCCGCCTGCCGGCGCGATGCCGGCCGCCCGCCGCCGCACGACGCCGCGAATGCGCAGCGCATGCATGACGCCAAACGCGACGATCGCCACGGTCAGGAAGACTAGCGCTCCCATGATCGTGACGGTAGCGTCGCCGGCGAACAGGGAAACGTCGAACGGCGTCGCCATCGCTTACACCTTGAAATTGACCATGCGATACATGATGAAGTTGCCAGTCGCCATCCAGACGCCGGCGCAGGCGAGCACGAGCTTGGTCATGTCGAAATGCCAAACGCTGCTGTAGAAATCCGGTGCCACGATTTGGATCATGGCGAATATGCCGATCGGCAGCGACGAGAGGATGAGTGCCGACGCACGGCCCTCGGCGGCCAACGCCTTGATCTTGCGCCGCATCTTGAAACGGCCGCGAATGACCGCGGACAGATTCTCGAGGATCTCGCCAAGATTACCGCCGGTCGTTCCCTGGATGGCGACAGCGGTGACGAACAATGGCAGGTCATCCTGGCCGATGCGGAAATACAGATTACGCATCGCCGTCTCCAGATCGGCGCCGAACGTAATCTCGTCGGCGACGATGCCAAACTCGCTGCCGATGGGATCAGGCATTTCGCGCGACACCATGCTCACGGCGATCGGCACCGGGTGGCCGGCGCGCAGGCTGCGCACGATGATGTCAATGGCGTCGGGAAATTGTCCGGCGAAACGGCGCTGGCGGCGCGCGCGCTTCATGCGCAGCCCAATCCACGGCATGACAATTCCGGCAAAGGCGGCGGCGAGCACGGCTTCGATGAGATTGCCCCGCAAGATAAGAACCGCGGCAAAGGCGATTGTCGCGCCGACGGCGACGACAAGCGCGAAGCGCGCGAGCCCGAGCGTCAAGCCGGATTGCAGCACGAGGCGATTGAATGCGACCAGTGGCAGCCGGAACGCGCCGGCCGAGGTCAGTCCGCGCTCGCGGCGCAGCTGCACAAGCAAATCCTGGCGGTTCGCGCCCACCACGTTAAGCAGCGCAAGCCGGCGGTTGACGCGGCTGCGGTAGGACGCGGAGCGAAAGAAAAGAAGATAACCGGCCTCCGCGAACAGCATCGCGGAAACGCCGACTAAGAGGTAGATCAGGTTGAGTTCGTTGATCTCGAAGGGCATGGCACTACAGCGGATGACCGGGATCGAAATAGCTCGACGGGAGCTTGATACCCTTGGCCGCCAGGTCGTTGAGGAAACGCGGCCGCACGCCCGTCGCCTGGAAGTGCCCCTGGACCGTGCCGTCCTCGAGCGTCGCCGTGCGCACGAACTTGAATATCTCCTGCATCTGGATGATATCGCCCTCCATGCCGGTGATCTCGGCGATGCTCATGACCCGCCGCTTGCCGTCCGACAGGCGCGACAACTGCACGATGAGGCGAACGGCCGCGGCGATCTGCCCGCGGACCGAGGCGATGGTCATCGGCTGGCCGGCCATGCCAATCATCTGCTCAAGGCGCGAAATCGCCTCGCGCGGATTGTTGGCGTGAATGGTCGCCATCGAGCCTTCATGGCCGGTGTTCATCGCCTGCAACATGTCGAACGCCTCCTCGCCACGGCATTCGCCGAGGATGATGCGTTCCGGCCGCATACGCAGCGCGTTCTTGACCAAGTCGCGCTGGCGGATTTCGCCCTTGCCCTCGATATTCGGCGGCCGCGTTTCCATGCGCGCGACATGCGGTTGCTGGAGCTGCAATTCGGCGGCGTCCTCGATGGTGATGAGGCGTTCCCGGTCGGAAATGAACGCGGATAGAGCGTTGAGCATCGTGGTCTTGCCCGAGCCAGTGCCGCCGGAAACAATGGTGGTCACGCGCGCCTTGACCGCCGCGGCGAGGAGGTCGCCCATCTGCGGCCGTATGGCGCCGATTTCCACGAGCCTGGCGAGACTGAGCGGCTTCTTGGAAAACTTTCGGATCGACACCAGCGGCCCGTCGACGGCGACCGGGCGGATGGCCACGTTCACGCGCGAGCCGTCGAGCAGGCGCGCGTCGCAGATCGGATGTGATTCATCCACGCGTCGGCCAACCGCCGCGACGATCTTGTTGACGATGCGCAGCAGGTGCCCCTCGTCCTTGAACCGCACGGCCGTCGGCTCCAGGATACCGTGGCGCTCGACGTAGACGCACTCGTGGCCGTTGATCAAAATATCGTTGATGGTTGGATCCTTGAGCAGCGGCTCAATCGGACCGAGGCCGGTCATCTCGTCGAGGATTTCGGCGACGAAATCGCCAAGTTCCTTGGTGTTGAGCGCCAGGCGTTCGACCAGGATGTATTGCGAGACGAGCTGCTGGACATGGCGGCGCATTTCGTCTTCGGGGAGTTTTTCCAGCGCCGAGAGATTGATTTCCTCGATCAGCTTGCGGTGCAGCCGCACCTTGGCGTCGAGAAGCTTGTCGGAGAGCAGTGGATTGCCGCCGGCCGCGGACGCCGGCTCGACCGCGGGCGCTGTCGGCTGCTGGGTCATAACGACCGCGTCGGGCGCAGGCTCCGCCGCTGATCGCGGCGGCGTCATCGCGGGTGCGGCCGCCGCCGGGTCGCAGTCGAGTTCGGGCACCGCCGTGCGCCGAAACGTGAACCGTCCTGCCATGCTTTCGTTCCGTCGGTTTGGCCGGGCACCCCGTGGGATGCCGCGCGGCGGTGTCAGCGCGCCAGGGAATGGGCGACGCGGCGCACGATGCCGCCAGCGGGCGGCGCCGAGTTCTTTTCGGGCCGCGCGATCACCAGCTTGCGCAACTGCTGCGTGATGTTGTTGCCGCGCTTGACTTCTTCCAGCGGAACGCCGCGATCAATCGCCTCGCGGACCAAGCGGTAATTGTTGGGAATGGCGAAGGCGAAATCATCGCCAAGCGCCTGTGCCACGTCGGCCTTGCGCAAGCCCGAACCGAACATAGGCTGCTCGAAGCGGTTGATGATGACCTGCGCGCGCGGGGCATCCGCAAGGCGGTCGCGGATCGCGGCCACAAGCTGCTTGGCGTGGCGCACGCCTGGCACCGTCATTTCGCTCACGACGAACAGCCGGTTGGACCCGAGCAGCACGCTGTCGGTCCAGGAGAACCAGGTGCGCGGCATGTCGATGACCACGTAGCGGAAATTCGCCGACACGAGGTCGAGCAGTCGCGTCACCATGTCGGGGTCGAACGTGCGCATCTCCGCCGGGCGGCTGGGTGCGCAGACCACGGCAAGCCCCGACGCGTGGCGCGACAGCATGACCTCCAGGAGCTGGCGATCAAGGCGTTCGGGACGTGGCTCGATTTCCTTGAGATCGAGACGCGGCTCGAGATCAAGATAATCGGCGCAGGCGCCGTGCTGGAAATTGAGGTCGACCAGACAGGTCGATTGCCGCGCCTGCGCGACGGCACCATTGAGGATCAACGCGGTTTGGATCGCCAGCGTGGTCACGCCGGCGCCGCCGACCGCGGGCAGGAAAGTATAGATATCCGCGTCAACGGCCGCCTCCGCCACGGCCGGCGCGCGCACGACGCGGGCGCAGGCGCGCACGAGATCGATGGCTGGCACCGGCTTGACCAGGAAATCAGCGACCCGCATCTGCAAGAGTCGTCGCGCCATATCGGCGTCGAATGACGGCGTGATGACAATTACCGGCAGCCGGCCGGCGGTCTCCGCCATCAGCCGATCAAGCAGGGCAAGTTCGGTGGCGTCGGCCGGATCGAGGTCCAATACAACGACCGTCGCGGCGGCGAGACTGGCCGCATTGGACTGCGCGATCGATCCGCGAATAAGTTGCAGCTCGACGCCGGCGCCCGCGTCGAACGTTGCGCGCACCGACTGCGCGAACACCGCATCCGCCGTTACCACCGCAACGCAGGGACGATCAGCAGAATTTTGTGCGCCTGACTTTCGCATGCTCCCACCCGCTTGTCCCAACCGGTCGGCGGTCAAGTCACTTGGTGCCGGGATCGGACGCGGCCGGCGCCGCCGTTGGCGCCGGAGCGTTCTGTGCGTAGCCAACCGAACTCGTGCCCGTGCCGCGCGGCTGGACAATGCGATTGGTGCGATATCGCTCGATGGCTCCGGCGACGCGCGGGCCATGTCCCGGGATTTCGCGGTTACCGCTCGCCGCCGGCCAGGGGTCATACATGTGCGTAACCCGGTTGGTCGCAACCGCGTCGTCGGCGCCGCGGTGGATCGTTTCGCGTCGGTCGTAATAGATGTCGGAGCAGCCGGCCGCCCCCAACAAGATGATGGGCACGATGACGACCGTGGACATTCTCCTAACGCAGCGACGCATGTTGGCCTCCTACCGGCAAATCAAGAATGTGTCCTTCCCGCGGACGCGCGTCGCGCGGCCGATAGCCCTTGCGCGGGACTTCCGCCTTGCCGAGCAGGAACAGGTCGATGTCGTTGGCGGGCAGCGTATTATCGAGCGGCGTTTTGAGCGCATCGCCGGGACGCGCCGGACGCACAAGCCGCGGCGTGACGATGATGACCAGGTCGGTCTCGTTCTTCTGATAAGACGCGCTGCGGAAAAGCGCGCCAAGGATCGGCACATCGCCGATCCACGGCAGCTGGTTCTGCGCGGTCGCGCCCTCGTTCTGCAACAGCCCGGCGAGCGCGAAGCTCTGGCCGTCGCGCAACTCGATCGTCGTGCTGGCGCGCCGAACGGTCAGCGCGGGAACCCGGATGCCGGGTCCGACCGCGACGCTGTTGCTGGGATCAAGCTGGCTCACCTCGGGCTCGATTTTGAGATTGATCAGCGAGCCGTTGAGCACGGTCGGTGAAAACGCCAGGCTGACGCCGTAGCGCTTGTACTCGACCGCAAGCTGGCCGAACGAACCTGGCACCGGGATCGGGTACTCGCCGCCGGCAAGAAAGCTTGCCGTGTCCCCGGAGAGCGCCACAAGGTTGGGCTCGGCGAGGCGGCGGGCAAGGCCGCGCTCCTCCAGCGCATTGACCAGGATGTCGGCCTGGATGCCCTTGCCGATGAGATTGCCGACGAGCAGGCCAAACGGCGGGGTTGCGGTTCCAAGGAGCCCCGCGGCCGCGCCGGGAGAGATGGAAAGCACGCCGCCGGGTGCCCCGTTCGAACTCGGCAGGGCCGTCGCCGGCTTGCGGGCGCCGATATTGGCGAGAAAACGGTCGTTGTGACCGGGGCGCGGCAGGATGTTCCATTGCACGCCAAGCTCGCGTCCGGCCTGGCGCGAGGCCTCGATGAAGCGCACCTCCAGCATGACCTGCTGTGGTTGCGCCACCGTCACCGAATTGATCACCTCGGGTCCGAACTGCTTGGCCAGCGTGAGCGCGCGGTCGAGCACCATGCCGTCCGGAGCGTCGCCGGAAAGCATGATGCGGCCGTTCACCGACGATACTTTGAGGCCGGCATGCGGAAACCGGCGTGAAATCTCGGCGGCGAGCTGCGAAATGTCGTAGGAGACCTCGATGTCGAATATGCCGATCAGGTGCTTGTTCTCGCCATAGACCGTGACGCGGGTGGTGCCGATCTTCTTGCCGAGTACGGAGAGCGCATGATCGGTCAGCGGATTGACGTCGGCGATATCGGGGTTGCCGACCGTGATATCGACGAGCGGCGAGTCGATGCGGATGTCCTCCGACTTGCCGACCGCCACCTTGACGACCACGGTGCGCTTGGAATCGCTGAAGCTCACCAGCCGCTGCGCCTGCGTGACGCCGAGCCAAGCCGGCGCGAGCGATGCCGCGAGCATCGCGGCGAGGGAAATCGCCAGCGTCCGCCAGGGCTTACGCCACCGCACGCGCGGCGCGTTGACACCATGGCTCCTGTCCGCAAATCGCCGCGACGTCGCGTCGGCGCCTTTGCTCTTCTGTTTTGTCACGTCGGCCTCCCCGCCTTGTGAATGGTTGAACGTCAGTCCCCAGAACCGTCTAACGCCGCGCCAATAATTCCCCCGAGCCGGCCAGCGCCTGCGCGCCGGCGCCTTCGCGTGGAACGCTGTAGACCGCCGCCTTCGTTCCGGCCCGGATGACCTGGACCGAAGTGTAGCGGCCGTTGTCCTGCGCCGGATCGCGCTCCGGATTGGCGAGGTCGGCAACCGTGACGCGGCGCGTATCCTGCGGCCGCACCTCGCCCGCGCGCCGCAACACCAGCGACAGCGTTCCCACCTGCCCGGCGAGCGCCAATTTCTGCGCGCCCACGATATCAACCTCGAGCGTGATCGCGCGGGCAAGCGATGGCTTGTCGGCGCGGTCGTCGGAAAGCTGGTCCACGGCGAGCACGCGCGCGTTCTGCATGACCACGTCATTGATCGCGGAATTTTTCTCGAACTGGCGCGTGAGCACGACATCGACGCGCTCGGCGGGAAGAACGAACCCGGCGACGCCATCGACATCGTTGACGCGAATGGTGACCGCCTTCATGCCCTCGCCCAGCGTCGCCGCCAGGGTGGCGCGCTGTCCCGGCCCGGTGATCTTGCTGGCAAGGATCGGCTCGTTGATTTCAAACGACGCGAGCACGACGCGCCGTGGGCCGGCGGTCGCCTCGGCGACGCTGGCGAACGCTCCCGGCGGCAGCGGCGCGTCGGGCCAGGCTATTTCACGCAGGACCGCGGACGACAATTCGACGCCGAAGCGCAACGGACGGCTGGCGACGACGATCGTTTTGGTCACCGGCGCCTTCTTGTTGGCCTCGAGGCTTTTCAGTCGCAGACCCGCCTGGTGGTCGAGCCAGGTTTGCGCAAGGAATACCGCGATCAGTCCGAAGACGACCGCGAATCCGACCATCACGATGGTACTGGCGCGCACGACGCATTCCCCGAAATGTTTCGAACGCTCCTCGCGAACGTCCGTGACGACATAATAGGATTGTCGCGCGTGTTGAATTGGTGAACTTGTGCGTCGTTCTGCGCCTATGCTGAAGTTTGGTTGAAGACGTATTCTTTATGAAGCGTGGATGCGCTGGTGAAAGATCGACGTAACCTTGAAACGATTTCATCATCATCATTTCTTGCACCGGCGCGTACCTCGAAAAGCCGTGTGCGGGCGCGCCAACCTCGATTGTCGCGAGGTCGCGCGCGGCGCGGTTGGGAAATATGTGCAACAAATCGTTATGCCGTGAGCACTCACGGCGTTGATCCCTTTTCATGAATGCGGCAACATGGCGCTAACCATGCGCCCTCGCCCGCGCCGCGTTTGGCGCAACCGCGTGTCGTTCGCACGCGCGGTTTTTTGCCAATCGTAAAGGATGAGCGATGGGAGATTGCTACGCCATCGTGAAAGTGGCCGCCGTGCAGGCCGCCTCGGTGTTCCTCGACCGCGAAGGATCGACCGCCAAGGCTTGCCGGTTGATCCGCGAGGCGGGCAGCAACGGCGCGCGCGTCATCGGCTTTCCCGAGGGGTTCATTCCCGCCCACCCGGTCTGGTATCACCACCACCCGGCGACCGGCGCGATCGCCAATTGTCTCGCCACCGAACTGTTCAAGAACGCGGTCGAAATTCCCGGGCCGCAGACGCAAGTGCTTTGCGCCGCAGCGCGCGATGCCAATGCCTACGTTATTATCGGCGTCTGCGAGAAGATTCCAAATACCATCGGCACGATGTTCAATACGCAGATCTATATCGGCCCAGATGGACGTTTAATGGGCAAGCACCAGAAGATCATGCCGACCGTTGGAGAAAAGCTGGTGCATATGGGCGGGTATGGCGACACTTTCGGCGCCTTTGAAACCGAATTCGGCCCGATGAGCGCGCTCATCTGCGGCGAGAATTCGAACCCGCTCGCGGTGTTTGCGCTCACCGCGGAGGGCACGCGCATGCACGTCATGAGCTGGCCAAATCATTTTCCGACTAGCGGTGACCCCATGCGCAACCGCGTGGTCGTCGATTCCCAGGCTTTTGCGCAGATGAGCAAGGCGTTCGTGATATCGGCCTGCGGCACCGTTGACGAGCAGATGATAGCGACGCTGCAGGCCGGGCCGGAGGCGGAGCGGCTTTTGCGCGATGCCGACTTCTGCGGCGGCAGCGTCATCGTCTCGCCGGCGAGCCGCATCCTTGCCGGGCCAATGGGGCCCGAGGAGGGCATCATTTATGCGGAGTGCGACCTCGAAATGGGTGTCCGAATGAAATTGCGGCACGATTTCGCCGGGCACTACAACCGACCGGACATTTTCCACTTGCATGTCAACCGCGCGGCGCCGCGGCTATATTCGGTCCATGGCGCCGACAAATCCTTGGCGTCGCCGGAAAATCAGGCTACAGCAACAAAGCTTCAAGCGGCGACGACCCCGGGCGCGCTGATCGACGCTCGCGGCGCAACCACGACATTGGACGATGACGATGCCCAGCGCCGCGGCTGACAAATCCTCCCTGACGCCCGGCGATGCCACGTTGGCGGGCGCGCGCATTCGCGCGCAGGGCGTCGGCAAGCACTATGGCGCGCTTGAGGTCTTTCGCAACATCGACCTCGACGTTGGCTCGCGCGAGATTGTCGCGATCGTCGGCCCTTCCGGTTGCGGCAAGACGACGCTGCTGCGCTGCATCGACGGCCTGATCGCGCCGACCGGCGGCAGCATCGTTATCGAAGGCGAACAGGTCGACGGGCCGCTGCCGGGCGTGGCGATGGTCTTCCAGCATTTCGGCCTTTTTCCCTGGAAGACGGTGTTCGCCAACGTCGCCTACGGCCTCAAGCTCGCCGGCGCGACCAAGGCGGAGATCGACGAACGCGTGCCGCGCTATATCAAGCTCGTTGGCCTGAGCGGCTTCGAGAGCGCCTACCCCTATCAATTATCCGGCGGCATGCAGCAGCGCTGCGGGCTGGCGCGCGCGCTGGCGATCGAACCGCGCGTGCTCTTAATGGACGAGCCGTTCGCCGCCGTCGACGCGCAGACGCGCGAGATTCTCCAGTTCGAGCTGTTGCGCATTTGGGAAATGCGGCCGACATCGATGGTGTTCGTGACCCACTCGATTGAAGAAGCCGTATTGATGGGCCACCGCGTCGTCGTGCTCAAGGGGCGGCCGGCGGGCGTGTTCGAGGTCGTCGATGTGGACCTGCCGCATCCGCGCGGACGTTCGACCTTGTCGCATCCACGCTTCGCGCAATTGCGCGAACACGTCTGGTCCACATTGATGGACGAGGCCAGGGCCGCCGAATTGCAATTGCAGCGGTGAGTGGCGCTGCCGTTCGGGCGAGGATCGACACAAGGATCAGGGCCATGACCGATGCTCGCGTGCAATCCGCGATTGCACATTGGGGGCCGCGATTTGTGACGAATGGCGTCGCGCTCACCGATTTCGAGGAAGTCACGGCGTCGATCAAGAATTGGGAGGAGTGGTGCGCGGCATGGTCGGCGCGCGCCGCGCTGCATGAGGGCATGGGGCGCGACGCGCTCGCCAGGGGCAAGCGGTTGAGCGCCGGCGAGCACCTGCAACGCGCGGGCGTCTACTATCATTTCGGCAAGTTCGTTTTCGTCCACGACATTGCGCAGATGCGCGCCGCCCATATCAAGGCGGTTGAATGCCGGCGGCTGGCGCTGCCCTTTCTCGATCCGCCGGGTGAGCGCGTTGCAATTCCGGGAAACGGAGCTGTTTGTCGGCAGCACGATCCGTGAAGACCGCGGCGTCGCGACGCTGGTGTTCGACGGACCGGGCCAGGGCGAAGGCGAATACGATTTCCCCATCCGAGGCGATTACGAAGTGCCGGTACGCGCGGTCGTCGATTTCGTGCACACGCGGCCTGATCTCGACACCGCGCGCATCGGGCTATGGGGCGTGAGCCTCGGCGGCTATTACGCCCCGCGCGCCGCCGCCTTTGAAAAGCGGATCCGGGCGTGCATCTCGCTTGCCGGCCCGTTCGACTGGTCGCAGGTCTGGGATGGCCTGCCCGAGCACACGCGCGAGGCATTCCGCGTGCGCAGCCATTGCCGCACCCTGGCAGAGGCGAAATCGCATGCCGCGACGCTGACGCTTGACGGCATCGCCGATCGCATCACCTGCCCGCTTTTTATCGTGAACGGAAAACTCGACCGCATCGTTCCGTGGCAGCATGCGGAACGGCTGGCGCGCGCCGTCAAGGGACCTTGCGAACTCCTATTGGTCGAGGACGGCAATCATATCGCCATCAACCGGCCGTACCGCTGGCGGCTCCAGGTGGCCGATTGGCTCGCCGAGCAGCTCGACGTTGCGCCGCGATAGACCGCCCTGCGCCGACGTCCGGCGCCTCGTGCGCCGCGACCGCTTCAGGAATCCGCGACAACCGCCAGCCCGCGCGGCATCGCCTGCAGCCGCTCGATACCGTCGTTTGTGATGAGCACGAGTTCGCCGCTCTGCACACCCGCGCGTCCGTCGGGCGTGACCACATTGGGCTGGATGACGACGGTCATGCCGGCACGGAACGGCTCTTGCGGAACGGGTCCGGCGGGCCGGCTCTTGGAGCCGAGAACAGGCGGCAGGTAGCCGCCACCATAGCCATGCACCAAATCGTCGATGGTGGTGAAGCCGGCTTCCTCGATGACGCCCGAAGCGGCGATCACGTCGGCGGGTGAGGCCCCCTCGCGTAGCACGCCGGCGATTGCGTCAAAAGCCGCGTCGGCGGCGGCGTGCAGCTCGGCGTAAAGCGGCGGCGGATCGATGCCGACGGCAAAGCTGCGCAGGACCTGACCCGGATAATCCCAGAATGCGGCGCTGATCTCGGCGAAGACGATGTCGCCTTTTTCGATCCGGCGGGTCGAGGGAAATTGCGCCGGCACGGCGAGGCTAGGGTCATTCATCGGCGTCGCGCCGATATAGTGGATGACGTTGACGCCACCCCGCGCGACATAGGCGCGTTCAATGACATCCGCGAGTTCGCGTTCGGTCAACCCGCGACCAAGCCCATCGCGCAGCGCTGCCATGCCACGATCGGAAAAATGCGCGCCAATACGCAACCAGTCGATTTCCTCCGCCGATTTGATCATGCGCAGGCGCAGGTAGTCGCGATTGAGACTCACTACTTTTCCAAAGCGCTCGGCAAGTGCCGTGTGCTGTTCCACCGTCAGCGGCCCAATCGTCGCGACACGGTTGGCGCGCGCCTTGCGCCGCTCCAGCACCTCGGCGGCGGCGCGGATCGAGGATTCGCCGCCCCACGCGACCTCGGCCTCGGCCAGCCGGCGCGCGAGCGGCACGTGGTTGAAATGCTGAACGAACAGCGCGTCCTTTTTACCAGGAGACAGCACGCCGACCGCTTCCGCCGTCACCGGCCATTGAGTGAGCCATTGCACCGCGGAGCCGAAACGGTTTGCCCCGCAATAGACGACGTGATCGATACCGGCCGCCTCCATAACATTTTCCAGGGCGGCGCGGCGGCGCGCCATCTCCGCAGGCGAAAACCGCGGGTATGGCGCGTCAATGACGGATTGCAGCTCGGGCGAGAGGGTCAAAGGCATGTCTAACCATGTTTCGTCGCAGACGACGTTATCGACGCGCGACCCATCGCGGCGCAGAAGGATCGCTGCGCGCCCGCCGGCGATGGCGCCGGCGGTGTCGAGGTGGCTATTGTCCCACCTTTGCCACCAGCGATTCCGTATACGTCTTCGCCAGGTCGATGGTCGCATTCTTGACCGCCGGATCGAAGGTCTTGAGCACGTTGAGGGCCGTCTCGGCGGCGCCGCGCGTGAATCGTCCGTCGGGCGAATACATGGATTTGCTCGCCGTAATGGCGCGCACATAAAGCTCGCGATTTCCCAGAGCGTAGGATTCTGGCATGACCTTGGCGATTTCCTCCGGGGAATGGCTGGCGATCCATTTGAGTCCGCGCACCAGGGCGTTCACCAGCGCTTGCGCGGCGCGCGGGCTTTTTTCCAAATAGGCGGGCGTCGTGTAGAGCACGGCGGCCGGATAGGGTCCGCCATAGACCGCCTGCGTGCCCGCTTGCGTGCGCGTGTCGGCGACGATCTTGATCAGGTTTTCGTTGGCGAGCATCGTAATGACCAGGTCGGCATTGACGATGGCGTCGATTTCGCCGCGGCGAACCGCCGCGACAGCGCTCGACGTGGCGCCAATGCCGACGAATGACGCGTCGTCGGCCTTGAGCCCGCCGTGAACCATCATAT
>JACQAE010000073.1 GCA_016195095.1 Pseudomonadota bacterium | reverse complement strand
CGGCGAGGGCCGCGGCGACGCCACGCGGCAAATGCGGGATCGCGCGCGATCCAAACGCGCGGCCAAGGGCATCGCACCAAGCCAACAGATCGATCGGCTCATAATCCGCGAGGTAGAACGTCTTGCGCTGGAGCCGGTCTACCGGCGCCTCGAGGAGGCGCGTGTACTGAAACGCGATATTGCCAATATAGCTGTAAGACTTCCAAATCGGTGCCCGGCCGACGTGAAAATAATAGCCACGCTCGATCATGCGCAGAAAGCGCCTATAATGCGCGCTCATGCCCGGTCCCCAGACCGTGGTCGGGCGCGCCAGGCACCACTCGCGCCCGCCGCCGTCGCTATCGCGCACGATCCTCTCAGTGCGGATCTTGCTTTGGCCATAAAGCGTGTCCGCATTGTAGTCCGTGTCATCGCGTGGAACATAGCCGATCTTGCAGACGAGCTGCGACGACGTCCAGATCGCACGCCGCACCGACGGCGTGGCGCGAACCGCCGCGATGAGGTTCTCCACGCCATCGATATTCGCGGCGTAGCCGGCGAGGTTGGTTTTTTCGTCGAGATCGGTGCGCGCGGCAAGATGCACGATGGCGTGCGGCGCGAATTCGCGCACGCAATGGGTCAATCGATCCGCGTCGAGGAGATCGCACCTGTAGTCGCACGCCGTGCCGCCCGCGGCATCCGCGCGATCGAGGCCGGCGACCGACCATGCTTTCGCGCGCAGCGCGTCAACCACGGCCTGGCCGATGAATCCGGCGCTTCCGGTCACCAGAACCTTCATGTCGATACCCGGGTATCGCGCCAGCGGAAAATTTGGTCTTGGGCGATCGCGGCGCCCAGCGCGAAGGCGCCGTTCGGCGCACGGCTTGACCACCTATGCCCGGTGCTCTACCAAACCGGGACACGTGTCGCAAGCTGGCGCGGGCCGCGCGTCGTATCCCCGCGTGCCGCCGCGGAAGTCGCGAAAATCACGACGGATAATCCATGAACGCGTTGATCTCAGCAGCCTTCCGCGGGATCAACCATGCGCTTGCGCCATTCGGCGTGCGCCTACAGCGACTGGACGCGCCGACGCGCAGCTTTCCCATCTTTTTTCGCCATCTCAAGGCGCTCGATTTCAATGTGCAGACCGTGATCGATGTGGGCGTCGCCTTCGGCACGCCCGGCCTCTATCGGTCATTGCCGCACGCGCGCTATTATTTGGTCGAGCCCGTCGCCGAATGCCGGCCGGTTCTGGATCAGCTCAAGCAGCGATTGAACGCCGAATATTTCCTGGTGGCAGCCGGCGCCACGGACGGCGAGGTCACCTTCAATGTCCATGATGACATTTCCGGGTCGAGCCTCTTTGCGCAGGTCGAGGGGGCGGCGTTGGACGGGGAGGCGCGACCAACGCCGATGCGACGGCTTGACTCGCTGTTGCCGGCGGACATCGCCCGTCCGGTGCTCTTGAAGATCGACACCCAGGGGGCCGAGATTGAGGTTCTCAAGGGGCTCGGCCGGCGCATCGCGGAGATCGACCTAATGATTGTCGAGACCTCGCTGCTGCCGCTGCGCCATGCAATCCCGGAATTCGCCGACATCGTGCGCTACTGCGACGAGGCTGGGTTCGCGGTCTATGACGTATTGGAAGGCCACAATCGATCGCTCGACGGTGCCCTGGCGCAAATTGACCTTGCTCTCGTTCGCAAGGACGGCGTTCTGCGAAAACATGCGGCCTTTTTTGGCCCCGAGCAGCTGGCGGACTACCTCAACCGGCCGTCACGCAAAGGTCGGGGGGCCTAGCGCGCCGCAACCGCGCGGTGGAGTTTGATCGCTCACGTGCGCGATCGCCGCCCGCTGGACCTCGACGACTTTGCGTTGAATCGATCGGCAATCATGAACGCGGCCGATTGCCAAATTCGCGGCATGATGTCGCCCGCGAACCGCTTCGCGCGATTCGGCCGGCATCGAGTGCTAGATTTCCGCCAGAACGATAAAGACGCAGCGCCGCTCGCCCTTGTTCACCATGCCGCCGCGGTGGATGCCCTTCCCGTCAAACACGACGCAGTTGCCGTAATCCGAGGTGACCGCAAGATGGCCTTCCTTCAAACACGTGGCGTCAGGCGAGCTGTCGAGCACATCGCCGCCGAAATCGGCCTTCTTGCGCAGCACGCGCGGCAGCGCCATGAACTTCCTGCGCGCCTCGGGGCGACGTCCGGAAAAGCCGCAGAAATCGTTGGTGCGGCGGATCAGGCCTTCGAACCCGCCCACTTTGGCGCGATGGCTGGCGCGCACGTAGCAGAACGGCCCGTTGTCGGGGCCGATGTCATGAATATAGATTGCACCCTTGAGCATGCCGTAGGTGGCGTCGACGTGCAGGTAACTCGTCCACGGATCGGGCACCTTGGTGTCGGCGAACAGCCGTTTCCAAAATGCGTAATTTTCCTCGTTGATCTGCGGATTGATATGTTTCACGCCGACCGGGCGGCCAAGATAGGCGCTGGCGGCGTCGGTAATTCCATGCCGCCGGAAAATTCGCTCGATGGCTTCGAACGCCTGCGGGTCGGCCGATCGCGTGCACCAATACACGTTGTCGTCGAACTTGCGCTTCTCCAGCGAAATCTCCATGCGGCGCCGATCGAGTTTGGCAAATCCGGGCGCGGTGACGCGTCGGACCGCCTCGATCTCTTCCTCGGATAATCGTAGACAGGCGATGCCATCGCTGAAGAGCCGGTCGCATAGCGCCCGGTTCGCCGGAACCGCGGCACGGCGCTGGCCAAGCAAGGAGCGCAAGATCCGGCCAATGCGCAAGCGCGGGAATATCACCATGTAACGCGCGGCGATCGCCGGCGTGAGGCGTCCGCCACCGACCTCTTTGCTCAGCAACGGCATATTGTCGTAATCGACGATGCGCCGGAACGTCACAAAGGCAAAGCTGCGCAGAAAAGTCACCAGCGCCTGCAGCCGCTCGCGCGCGGTCGACGGCTGGAACGTTCCACCATACGCGGGATGAGACGCATAGTCGATGTCGGGCAGAGACGTGCCGCGGAACGGCGGGACCGGCAAGGCCGCGCTGTCCGCGGTCACGGCGCCCGCAGGTAACGCGCCCGCAGCGTGGTCCAAGCTCGTCATACGTTCCAATCTCCGCAACAGAGCCTGTTTTAGGGTGGAATGAGAAATTACTCCTTGCCCCCGAGCAAGGCAAGAGAGCGGAATAATGCCCTCGCTGGCGACCGATAGGGTGCGTTGGGCATGGTCTTGCGGGCGGGGTTGCGACGCGGTGCGCTGCGGGCCACGTGCATGCACGTCCTCGGGCGGCGAGGGGCGCGCGAACAGGCAGCGGCGCCAGCGCATTCAGGCGCTTATTCGGCCTGGTTGCGGCCGCCACCCGCCAGAAAGTCCCGGTAGGTGAGCGCCAACGCCTCGTGCAATTCGGTCTTGTGTCGCCAGCCGAGCGCGTGGAGTTTCGACACGTCGAGCAATTTGCGCGGCGCACCGTCCGGTCGCGATGTGTCGAACACGATCTCGCCTTTAAATCCGGTCGCGGTCGCCACCAAGCGCGCGAATTCGGCGATGGTGACGTCCGTGCCCGTGCCGATATTGAGAAACCCGTCGCCCGAATAATTCTTGAGGACAAAAATACAGGCGTCCGCAAGGTCATCGACATAGAGGAATTCGCGCCGCGGCGCGCCGCTACCCCACACCACGACATGCGGCGCGCGCGCCGCCATGGCCTCATGAAAGCGCCGGATCAGCGCGGCCGGAACATGGCTGTGCTTTGAGTGATAATTGTCGCGCGGGCCGAAAAGATTGGTCGGCATCACGGAGACGAAATCGGCGCCGTTTTGCCGCCGATAGGCTTCCACGAGCTTGATACCGGCGATCTTGGCGACGGCGTACCACTCGTTGGTCGGCTCCAATGGTCCTGTGAGCAAGGCGTCCTCTCGCATCGGCTGCGGCGCCTCGCGGGGGTAGATGCAAGAGGAGCCGAGGAACAATAGCTTCCTGACCCCGGCCGCGGCGGCGGCGTGGATGAGGTTCGCCTCGATCATTAGGTTGTCATAGAGAAATTCGATCGGCATCGTGTTGTTGGCATGAATGCCGCCAACTTTCGCGGCGGCGATGACCAGCACATCCGGATCGTTCTTGGAAAACCAATCGTCAACCGCCGCCTGGCGGCGCAGATCGACAAGGTCGCGCTCCGCCGTGAGAATTCGGCATTTCTCCGACGCCAGCCGGCGAACGATGGCGGAGCCGACCATCCCGCGGTCACCTGCAACAAATACCCGCGCGCCAGCAAGATCAAACAAAGGCTGCGTCATGCTTCGTTCCCCTCCGCGCGTCTGGGCGTGCGATTGCCACGCGACGCGCGACCGAAATGGGCACCGGCGCGCATGGCGTCATGGCTGGTTGCCAGTTGCGTTTTGCCCGTAGCATCGCGAGGTGCCGGCCCGGAAGAATTTGGTCTGAACAACGCCAGTGTCTTCGGTTACACCGGTCCCGCAGCCTGGAAAATCCGCAGGATCGCGTGGTGGCCGCCTTGAAACAATACAACGTCATGTTTGTCAATTCGCCGCCCCGGATCGGCGCCGCAGCGACGCACCGTTGGCAAAGCCAATGGCCCGCGACCGCGGTGGCCCGCGCGCTCAGCCGCGCGGCAGGTCGCGGAAACGCTTGGGGAAGGCGCGACTGAGGTCGATTCGGGCCAGCATGTCGGCGATCCGCGCTGACGCGCCGCCGCGCCCATAGGGCGGCACGACCGACGGATCGGGGCGGAACCCGCCGTCAAGAATCCGCCGCACCGCGGCGAAAATCTCCGCCTCGTCGATCGCGCAATCGATGATCGAGGCCGCACGCAGGCGTCCTTGCTGGCGTTCGCCGATATTCACCGACGGCGTTGCGACCGCCGGCGCCTCGACGATGCCGCTCGACGAATTGCCGATCACCGCGTCGGCGTGCGACAGCGCCAGCCAATAGCGCTCGCTGCCGAGCGACGTGAACAAACGCGCGCGATCGCCATGGGCATCGACGAAATCGCGTATGGCACCCTCGATCGCACCGTTACCGGGATCGGCGTTGACGCCGGTAAAGACGATCGCGCGGTCCTTGATGCGCGCCAGCGCACCGAGCATCGCCGCGGCGGTCGGCGCGTCGGCTCCCGGCCGCGCGGTCGTGGGGTGCAGCGTGACGAGCAGATAGGGGCCGGCGACCTTTAGGCTGTCGAGCGCCGCTTGGCGACCGGTCCCTGCCGCGCTGCTTGCCTGATCGAGGCCGGGCGCCCCGACATTGAACACGCAAGCCGGGTCTTCGCCCATCTGGATAACGCGCTGCCGATAGGGTTCCGCGGCGACAAAATGCAGGCAAGCCATTTTCGTGATCGCATGGCGAAATGCGTCGTCGAAGGCGCCGGCGGTGATCTCGCCGCCGTGAATGTGCGCGATAGGGTAATTCAGTATCGTCGCGGCCACGGCGGCCGCCGCGATTTCGTAGCGATCGCCGAGCAGGACGACAATATCGGGGGCGAGTCCCGGCAGCGCCGCGGCGAACCCGATCGTTCCGACGCCGGTGCTGCGCGCGACCGCGGCGGCACTGTCCTCACCCAGGTCAAAATCCACCCTGGCGGAAATGGCGAAGCCGTCGGCCTCGATTGCCCTCCAGGTCGAGCCGAATTTCGGCGCCAGATGCATGCCGCAGACGACGACCTGCAAGTCGACGTCATCGGCCGCGCGCAAGCGCCGCATCACCTCGCGCAGCAGACCGTAATCGGCGCGCGAGCCGGTGACGACGGCGATACGGCGGCGGGCGGCCGGCATTGTCGTCCTCACCGCCACGGCCGCGGATCAAGCATGCCTTGATCGATGACATAGGTCGCATAGCCGAGGTCGGCTTCCGTCTCGATCTCGATCGAATGCAGTCGGTCCATCAGGAGGCCGTAGCTCGTGGCGGGATTGGAATAGATCTGCCTGCTTTCGCGCATGGCCTGCCAGCCGATCAGATAAAGCGCGCCATTCATCGTGACTTCCAGCTCCTGGTCCTGGCGGCGCAGCGCCTTGATCCGCAAGATTTTCTCAACGGCCTCGCGGATCGATCCGTCCGCGCCCAGTTTTCCAACGAACGCGCTTGCAACGTCCACCGCGCGAACGCCGACGACGAGGTCCGCCCGCTTTTCGGCGAATAATTCAACCGCCGCGTCATAATGGTCCGCGCGCGCGAATGGCGAGGACGGCTCCAGCAACATGATCGCGTCGTAAGCGCGCCCTTCATTGGTTTCGATCCAATCCATGGCATGCAAAACGACGGCGCTGGACGATGCCGTATCGGTTGCCAGTTCGGCGGGCCGCGTGAACGGGACTTCCGCGCCGAAACGCCTAGCCTCGGCCTGAATCTCGGCGCTGTCGCTGGAAACGATCAGCCGCGCGCAATGGCGTGCCCGGCGCGCCGACCGAGCCTTGTGGCCGACAAGGCTTAAGCCGCTGATTTCGCGCAAATTCTTTCCCGGGAGGCCTTTTGATCCCGCGCGGCCGACCAAAAGGAATAATATCTCCAACGACGCTAACATGGTGGCTTTCGTCCCGCACCGGGCATGGGCCGGCACCGTGGGCCTCGCAACCGTTCACCGCGTTGCGCCCGGCCGGCGCGGCCGCGTTGCATTTGGCAGGGCGCTCTTTTATGACGACCATCGAATGTGGCGGTTGCGAAATTCTCCTTAAACCTCTCTTCTGGTTCACCAAGAGAACTTCGCAATCGAAACCCCACGAAAATCGTTGTTTTCTCGTGTCCTTATTAGATCTGAAGTTCGCCAAAGTGGCGCCGCAGGGTAAAGCGAACTTCGGATAGGGAACGCCAGTCTAAGCGCAAGATATCTCAATTTGAAGCGACGGCAGTGAAAACCAAGCCGAGCATCATGGACAATCGCACTTGGATCATTGCGGAAGCCGGCGTGAACCACAATGGCAGCCGCGAGCGTGCGTTGGCGCTAGTCGACGCTGCCGCAAGCGCGGGCGCCGACGTCGTGAAGTTTCAATCCTTTCGTGCCGACCGACTGGCAACCGCCACGGCCGCAAAGGCGAATTACCAAGAGGCCACGACCGGCACTGGACAATCGCAGCTTGAGATGCTGCGCGCGCTCGAATTGAGCGCCGACGACGAATGCGCGATTGCTCAGGCGTGCGAACGCGCAGGCATAACATTCATGTCCACGCCGTTTGACGCCGAAAGCGCCAACCATCTCGTGGAACGCGTCGGCGTCAAGACACTGAAGGTCGGTTCCGGCGACCTGACCAACGCGCCACTGTTATTGCATCTCGCGCGATTTGGACTGCCGATCATCCTCTCCACCGGCATGTCGACGCTGGCAGAGGTGGAGCAGGCGCTGGCGGTGATCGCCTTTGGATACACACGACCGAGCAATCAATTTCCCCGATCGGCGACGCTTGCCTCGATTTTCAACGATGCGGATGTGTGGCGTATCCTCAACGAACAGGTGACGCTGCTGCATTGCACGACGGAATATCCGGCACCGCCTTCATCCGTCAATCTGCGCGCGATGACGACACTGCGACACGCGTTCAATGTGCCAGTTGGATTCTCCGATCACACGCACGGAATACACTTTCCGATGGCGGCTGTTGCGCTCGGCGCCCAAGTCATCGAAAAACACTTCACGCTCGATCGAAACTTACCAGGTCCGGATCATCGCGCGTCGATCGAACGGGATGATTTGGGTGCCATGGTACGCGGCATCCGGGAGATCGAGGCTGGTTTGGGCAACGGACATAAGGTGCCGGCTGCCGAAGAACTCGCGAACAGGGCGATTGCGCGGCGATGCTTGGTTGCGGCCACCCCAATACGGACCGGTCAACCTTTCACCGATACGAATCTTGCCGCTAAGCGAGCGGGCGACGGAGTTCCTCCGTTAATGCACTGGGATTATTTAGGTCGACTGGCAGGTCGCGATTACGAGATTGACCAACCGATCGACGTGAGTTGAGCCGCATTCCGAATGGCGCGGTGTCGTGCGCTCAACAAGCGCGGCGATGATCTCGGCGGGCGGGGCTTGAATGCAAACAATGTCTGGACGCGGGGCATGGCGTCCCAATAGGTCGCCCGTCACAACCAATTTTTTGGCGAGCTGCGATGCGCAAAGGCCAATAATGACCGTGTATGGTCGCAAATGCCATGCAGCCAAGGCCTAAAACGCTCTCCGCTCGCGAATGATGGCCAATAACGCAATTCGTGCGAATTGCCAAATGCCCGGCCTGGCATTTGTAACCGTTGTCCAACGCGCGAATGTCGGCTAGACGAACCCTTGAAGCGGAATTGTGAATCGCGGAAAGTCTGTACCGCATCAGTGTCACACGCGATGATGCCGACGGCGACATGATCAGGGAATGAAATTAAGGACCGCAGCTGAATGACCCCCGATAAATGGATATTGGGTCTGAGTCATGGAGAGGTCAATTCTTCGGCCGCTCTGATCAGAAATGGGCGCCTTGTCGCCGGCTGCCCCGAAGAGCGGTTCAATCGCGAAAAACTGACCCGTGCTTTTCCTCGCAAATCCGTTGAATTTTGTCTTGCCAAGGCCGGCATCGCATTGGACGAATGCAAGGCCGTTGTGCAGGCATGGAACCCCGGAGCCGGTTGGCAGAAATTCAATCCGCTCATCTCGGGCCAACGTAGCCGGCGTGAGGATTATTTCTACTCCGTGCCCGACAACCTGATGGAAATGACCGGTCGCGGCGACTCTGATTGGGTGCGCATGGACTTCGCCGACGGGAACCGTCTCCCGCAAATCTACTACCTACAGCATCACCGTGCGCACGCCGCCAATGCCTTCTTCTTGTCGCCGCTCGAAGAAGCGGCGATCTTGACCTGCGACTGGCGTGGCGAGTTCGAGTGCACTACGTGGAGCCACGGGCGGGGCAACGATATCAAGTTGCTGCAGGTTCAACACATTCCCAATTCATTGGGCATGTATTATGCCACCTTCACCGAATTTCTTGGCTACCGCCCCGACAGCGACGAGTGGAAGGTCATGGCCCTCTCGGCTTTTGACGCGGATAGCAGGAAATTTGAAGATGCGATCCGCAGTACCATTCGTCTCAATGATGACGGAACAATTGAGCTGGACCAGTCTTTCTATAAAGGCGCGCTACTCGACCAGCCAAAGCTCTATACATCGAAGTTTGTCGAACTGTTTGGTGGCCGCGTAGGCAGGCCCGGAGAAGAGGTCGGAGAATGGCATTATGCCGTCGGCCGCGCGATGCAATCTGTGGCCGAGGATGTCGCGGTTCATTTTCTAAAGCACCTCTATGAGCGAACGCGTTGTCCCGCGGTGGCGCTGAGTGGCGGCTTCTTCATGAACTCTGTCTTTAACGGCAAGCTCGTCGACAAGACACCGTTTCGGGAAATGTATGTTTCCTATGCGCCGTCGGATGTCGGTAATAGCATCGGGGCCGGCCTTTATATCGCTCATTGCGTGCATGGCGCGGCGCGCGAATTCGCCTATAATCCGAGCGAAATCGGACCTGCATTCAGTGACGCCGAAATTACAACGGCGCTGCGACGTCGAGGCATTCGGCATCGTCGCGTCGAAAACGTGCACCAAACGATTGCGAGTCAGCTTGAAAACGGTCGGATCGTATCGCTATTCCAGGGGCCGATGGAATTTGGCGAGCGAGCCCTTGGCAATCGCTCGATCCTTGCCGACCCCAGGCGAAAGGATGCCAAAGACCGCATCAACGCCAGCGTCAAATATCGCGAATCCTACCGCCCGTTCGCTCCCGCGGTTCTCTTCGAGAAGGCACCTCAATACTTCGACGTGCCGCAGGGATTCGAATCCCCATATATGGAAAAGGTTGTTTCGGTACGTGGCCAATACCGCGACGCACTTCCTGCCATTACTCACGTCGACGGATCGGGACGCGTACAAACTGTGAAGGCTGACCACAATCCGTTTTTTTACAGCGTCATCAAAGCGTTTGAGGAAAAGACCGGCTATCCCATCGTTCTCAACACGTCCTTTAACATCAATGGCGAGCCGATCGTTCTTTCGCCCGACGATGCTCTGACGACTTTTTTCAACAGCGGCATCGAGAGCCTCGTTCTTGGGTCGTTCATTGTTGAAAAGCATGCGTAAGTCGGCACCCGCAGAAACTGGGAGAGCCTTCATGACGACCGACCATTTGGACCACCAAACGCGGGCTGTGTTCGACAACATTCACATCGAGCAGGCTAACAATCCAGTCATACTGAATCGAGTCCGGCGCCTCATCACCGCCGATCAACTTGGCGTCCCGGCGGATTACTTTAAGAGTAGGATTTGTGGCGATTTGGGTTGCGGGTCCGCGGTTCCCGGTACTGCGAACCTGCTTGATCTCGGCGCAAAATATGTCCATGCAATGGACGTGAATAACTCGTTTACCGCAACGGCAACGCGGGTTCTTGAGAGCGAACAAGGCTTTCAGGGTCGCTGGCAACTCGATGTCGGCACTCTTGCTGCATTGCCTTACAAGGACGATTTCTTCGATTTCGTTCTCTGCCAGGGGGTGGTTCATAGCGTCGATGACGACCGGAAGGCACTTAGCGAAATAGCCCGTGTCCTTAAGAAAGGTGGCTTGGCAAATATTGCAGTCCTCGGCAGTGGCGGCCTGATGACTCGGATCGTCATGGATGCGATGCGCGATGAGTATCGCACCAACGATGCGTTTAAGGCTTTAGTCGACAGGGAGATGACCCCCGAGTGGATCAAGCAACAAATCGACTGGTTGATCCCGCAGATCGACGATGACGGCTCGGCTTCATATCGGCAATGCATCACGCTCCTTGAAAGCTTGCGTAATCTTCTGGAGCAGGACTTCATTCTGACCGTTCGCGACCGGATGCAAGCCCCAATTTACAGGACATACGGTTACGAGGAGATGGCCGGACTTCTCGGCGAGGCCGGGTTTAGCTCCTGGCGCCGAGTGGCGCGCAAGCCGACGTACCGAAACGTCCGAAAAATTTTGGCCCCGCTTTACCACCATTACGACAGTCCACTCGCCAAACTGATGTACGGAGACGGGGCGCTTATTCTCGTGGCTGCAAAATAGATGTGCCGCCCCCTGTTTGCCGGTGGTTCGGTCTAACGTGTTCGAACGGCGCTCGCATGGGAATATGGTGTCGTTATATTGGTCTTGCTTTGATTTTCTGCGAGAATGGCACGGAGTCTTTCCCCTAATGGAATTGGGAGATACTTGCGTACTGCCTGGCTTGACCATTCGCGGGGTGTAAAGTTAAGAAGTCCCGGGTGTAAAGTTAGGAAGATACATTACCGCAAAAAGGCGTTGGATTGAGTGGTGATTCAGCGAGAAAATCGCGGGCTTTCCCGTAGTGAACCACAGGCCGTCCCCGTTAGTCATAAATCTTGAGCGCGGTCCAAACATCGGTATGGCATCGAGATGGAAATCAATTTGGGTGACGGAATTGACGTCAATCGTCGATGCCATCAGGACGATTGAGCAAAGTCGCTCTCAGATTGCGCTCATTCATCGGGACGAGCGTCTGGTTGGCACTCTGACCGATGGCGACGTGCGGCGGGCGTTGCTGGGCGGCATCGGCCTCGATGCTCCCGTCGGGCAGATCATGAATACGGACCCAATCACTGCGCCAGTTGGGATTTCCAACGAGGCCTCCATAGCCTTGATGCGGCGGCATTCGATCCATCAGCTCCCGATTGTCGATGGCATGGGCGCGGTGGTCGACGTGAAACTCATCGACGACCTCGTGCTGCCGTCACATTCCGACCACTGGGTCGTGCTGATGGCGGGCGGATTTGGCACCAGGCTCAAGCCGCTGACCGACGAAATTCCAAAGCCGCTCATTCGCGTTGGCGACAAGCCAATTCTCGAAACCGTTCTAACCGGTTTCATCAAGGCGGGATTTGGCAAGTTTTTTATCTCTGTCAATTACAAGGCCGAGATGATCCGGGACTATTTTGGCGATGGCTCGGCCTGGGGCGTTGAAATCGACTACCTTCGAGAAACTGAAAGGCTGGGGACCGCGGGAGCCCTTTCGCTGATGCCACAGCGGCCGACGCGGCCTTTTTTCGTGATGAATGGCGACCTGCTCACCACCGTCAATTTCGAGCAGATGCTGAAATATCACGGCGAGCATCAGGCGTTCTCCACCGTCTGCGTGCGCGAACATACGGTCACGGTGCCGTTCGGCGTGGTTGAATTCGACGACCATCGCCTGCTCGCTATCCGTGAAAAGCCGACACACAAATACTTTATCAATGCCGGCGTCTATCTGCTTGACCCAGACGCGCTCGACTTCGTTGCGCCGAACGAGGCGGTGGACATGCCGACGCTGATCGAACGTGCGCTCGCCAAGGGCAAGACTTCGGTCGTCTTTCCATTGCGGGAATATTGGATCGACGTCGGCCGCCTTGACGATTTGCAACGCGCGTCCGACGAATTCCAGAGGGTATTCGGGTGACGGTCGGCGAGCGCACGCTGCGCGAGCTCATGTCGTTGCAAGGTCGCGTGGCCATTGTCACCGGCGGCGCCGGTCATATCGGAACCGCGGTCGCGCACGCGCTGGCGGAGCTTGGCGCCAGCATTGCGGTCGTCGATATCGACCGCGACCGCGCGTCGGCGGCCGCCGAAAAAATTATCGAGCGTTGGTCGGTTGGCGCGGCGGCGTTCGATTGCGATCTTGAGCAAGGCGCCGCTGTCGGCGCGCTTCCCGGCCGCGTGTGCGAACGCTTTTCGCGCATTGACGTGATCGTCAATTGCGCCGCCTTCGTCGGTACCAGCGGCCTTGACGGATGGACGGTGCCTTTTGCCCAACAATCCGGCGCCACATGGCGGCGCGCCCTCGAAGTCAATCTCACGGCGCCGTTCCTGTTGGTCCAGGCGGCAGCGGACGATTTGCGCGCTTCCGGCCACGGCAGTGTCGTCAATGTGTCCTCGATCTATGGACTGGTGGGGCCCGACTGGCGACTTTATGACGGCACGGCAATGGGCAACCCGGCGGCGTATGCCGCGAGCAAGGGCGGGCTTATGCAGATGACGCGCTGGCTCGCCACGACGCTGGCGCCGCATATCCGCGTCAACGCCGTCGCGCCGGGGGGCGTCTACCGCAACACCGCAGAGCCATTCCTGAGCCGCTACGTGGCGCGCACACCCCTTGCGCGGATGGCGCGCGAGGAGGATATGAAGGGGGCTATTGCCTATTTGGCGAGTGACTTGTCGGCCTATGTCACCGGCCAATGCTTGGCCGTCGATGGCGGCTGGACGGCGTGGTAGGTCTTTGGTGAATTTCGAGAAAAGTGAGATGTCCGATGTTGAGCTGTAGCAATTGCATGCTGCCGGAGACGGCGGAGGCGACGACCTTCGACGCGACCGGAACGTGCAGCGTTTGCCGGCAGATCGAGGTACGCGATACGCAAATCGACTGGGAAGAGCGCGCGCGCCAGCTTCAGGAACTCGTCGCTCAGCACCGAGACAAGGACCTTTATGATTGTATCGTGCCCTATTCCGGCGGCAAGGACAGCGTGTTCCAGCTATGGTACGTGGTGCGCAAGCTCGGCCTCAAGCCGCTGGTGGTGCGTTTCGACCATTGGTTCTATCGGCCGCTAATCGAGAAAAACAACACACGCGTGTTCAAACTTCTCGGCGTCGACGTGCTCAACTTCACGCCGAACTGGCATGTCGTGCGCGAGCTGATGCTGGAATCGCTCAAGCGGCGCGGCGATTTCTGCTGGCACTGCCATACCGGCATTTACGCCCATACGATGCAGATCGCCATTCGCTACCAGACGCCGCTGCTGATCTGGGGCGAAAGTCTCGCCGAATACCAGTCGTTCTATTCCTATGACGAGATGGAGGAAGTCGACGAGAAGCGGTTCAATCGCGTAATGAATCTCGGCATTACCGCCGACGACATGTACGAGTTTCTTGGCGGCCGCGTGGCCAAGCGCGACCTTTATCCGTTCGCCTATCCGCCGCGCAAGGACCTCATGCGCATCAAGTGCCGTTCCATCTGCCTCGGCAGCTATATCAAGTGGGATACCAAGAAGCACGTCGAGATCATCAAGCGCGAGCTTGGCTGGAAGGGACAGGAGGTCGAGGGAATTCCACCGGAATACGACTATGAGAAGATCGAATGTTTCTTCCAGGGCGTGCGCGATTATCTCAAATACATCAAGCGCGGCATGGGGCGCACCAACCACCTGGTCAATATCGATATTCGCAACAAGCGTCTGTCGCGCGAGGAAGGCGAGAAGCTGGTCCGGCAGTACGACGGCAAGCGGCCGCCGAGCCTCGATTTGTTGTTGGACTATTTGCGCATCTCGGAGCAGGAGTTCATCGAGATCGCGACCCAGCATGAGGTTAGTCCGTGGCAGTTTTCACAAAACAATATCGAGCAGGGCCGCGTCATGCCTGACATGGATACCTGGGATCGGACGGCGGTTCCGTGGACGAATCATCCTGGAACGAAAATCGGGTGAACGCATGGACGCGTTTGCGAGGCTCGGCTGAATTGAGTCCGAATGTTGCGCCCGCGGTGATGTTTCATCATTTTTGCGACAGCCGGCATCCGCGGGGCCAAGGTGCGATATCGGCTGACGAGCTTGCCGGCCTTATCAATTGGCTTGGGCCGGGTCGCATTTTGTCCGCGAACGATTGGCTGGCGGGATATCTACAAGATCGCATCAAGCCCGATCAGATTTGTCTGACATTCGACGATAACCTCCGTTGCCAGTACGACGTTGCAAGCCCGGTGCTTGCTCATTACGGACTGACGGCATTCTGGTTCGTTTACACAGGATTCGCTGCTGACGGCACTTTGCCGCGGATCGAGATCTATCGGCATTTTCGAACGGTGAATTTTGCCGATATTGAGGACTTCTATGCGGAATTTTTTGCTGCGGCGATCGAACGATATGGCGATACCGTCACCCAATGGCTCGACGAATTCGACCGATCAAATTTTTCGTTTTATCCCACATACTACAGTTTGAACGATTGTCGGTTCAGGCAAAGTCGGGATGCGTTGTTTGGACGTGAGCGCTATTTCCGCATTATGGACGACATGCTCGCAAAGCAGGGTTTTGAACCACGGCAGATTGCACAGAACGTATTGATGGGGCCTGCCGAAATTGCGGATCTGCACCGCCGGGGACATATCATCGGCCTGCATTCCCAGACACATCCAACGCAATTGTCCGACCTGCCTCACGACGCGCAGGCGCTGGAATATGAGGCAAATGCCGCGACATTATTTGAAATCTTACGGGAGAAGCCAATCGCGATGTCTCACCCCTGCGGTTCGTACACTCCGTCCACATTGGGGATATTGCGGGAATTGGGAATTAAGATAGGATTTCGGTCAGATGCTGGGCAGGCGCGTTATTCGAGTCTTGAATTGCCGCGCATCGACCATGCCGTTCTCAGATTCGAAATGAAGAAATGAAAATTACAGTCTTTACCAGTAATCAGCCGCGTCATTTCCGTCTTATCGAGAAGCTGTCGGCGATCGCTAGCGAAGTATTTGCCGTCCAAGAATGTACGACATTGTTTCCCGGCAAGAAAAAGGACTTTTATGTCGCTTCACCGATCATGGAGGAATATTTTTCTCACGTCCGTGCGGCCGAGAAACGGGTGTTCGGTGACATTGCGATGCCGCCAAAAAACTGTCGGTCGCTAGCTTTATTCCTGGGTGACTTGAACGACATCGACGTCACCGCGCTAGAACCCGCGCTTCAATCAGACTATTATGTGGTTTTTGGTGCGAGCTTCCTTAAGGGACCGCTGGCTGAGATTCTGATCGCCAACCGTGCGGTTAATATCCATATGGGCGCCTCACCGTATTATCGAGGAAACTCCTGTAACTTCTGGGCTGCTTACGACGGGCGGCCGGACTACATTTTCGGCACCATTCACATGATTACAAAGGGTCTCGACAACGGACCAATTCTTCTTCACGCCTTGCCACGTGCCCAAGCGATCGATCCTTTTGTGCTAGGGATGGTGTCGGTCGATGTCGTACAGAATGCGATGTGTCATCACATTAAGAATGGAACGCTATTCGATCAACCGCCTGTGCCGCAGGATCGCTCGCGGGAAATGCGGTATACGAAAAACGTTGATTTTCACGACGAGGTGGCGCGCGAATATCTAAGTCGGAGGCCGTCGCCCGAGCAGGTCAGGCAGAATATCGCCAACAGGAATCTTTCGGCTTTTATTCGCCCTTACGTTGAGTAGAAATGCCGTCGAACATGTTACACGTTGCAATCGTCGATTACGGCATCAACAATATTCGCTCGGTACGCAATGCCGTTGAATATTGCGGGTTCGATCCCGTCATTTCGCAGGATCGGGCGGCCATCGAGGACGCCTCGCACGTGATCCTGCCGGGCGTTGGCGCCTTCGGCGACGCGATGGCGAAGTTGCGCGCGCGCGGCCTTGACGACGTGCTTGAGCGTGTGGTGCGCGAGAAGGGCAAGCCCTTCCTTGCCGTGTGTCTCGGCATGCAACTGCTCGCCCGCGCCTCCGAGGAGCACGCCGACGATGGCGAGCCGCACCGCGGTCTTGGCTGGCTCGACGCCGACATAAGGCGCATTCGCCCCAACGACCCGGAACTCAAGATACCGCATATGGGCTGGAACACGGTGAGCAAGATGCGCGAGCATCCGGCCCTGGCCGCGATCCGGCCAGGCAATCTCGCATTCTATTTCGTCCACAGTTTTTCCATGCACTGCAACGACGAGCGCGATGTGGTGGGATGCGCGCAGTACGGCCAATCAATCACCGCCATTGTCGCGCGCGATCATATCGTCGCGACGCAATTCCACCCGGAAAAGAGCCAGGACAGCGGTATCGAATTGCTCGGCAATTTTCTGCGCTGGAATCCCTGACGCGCGCCGATGCTGAAAAAGCGTCTGATCCCCAAGTTCCTGCTGCGCGACGGACGGCTGGTCAAGTATGTCCGCTTTTTCGAGAATGAACGCATGGCGGGAAATCCGGTCACGACCGCGAAGGTGTACAACGATTATGGCGTCGACGAACTGATCGTTCTCGATATCGTGCCGAGCGAGGCATCGCGCGCGCGCGTCGTCGATGTCATCGAGCGCATGTCGGAAGAGATATTCATGCCGTTTACGGTCGGTGGCGGCGTGCGAACGCCCGACGACGTTGCCGCGTTGTTGCGCGCGGGGGCCGACAAGGTGTCGGTGAATTCGCAAGCCGTGCGCCGACCGCAATTCGTGCGCGAGGCCGCGCGAATTTTCGGGGATCAATGCATGACCGTGTCGATTGACTATCGCAAGGTCGGTCCGCGCCACTGCAACGTCTTCATCGACGGTGGGCGCGAGCGCGTGCCGCTTGATCCCGTCGAATGGGCGCTGCGGTGCCAGGATTTGCATTGCGGGGAGATTTTGCTTGGATCGATCGACCGCGACGGCACGATGGACGGCTACGACCTCGACATGATTCACCTGCTGGCGGGACGCCTCGGTGTTCCACTGATTGTTTCCGGTGGTTGCGGTTCACTGCAACACGCGATTGATGCCCTGGAAAGCGGCGCGTCCGCCGTGGCGATTTCCTCGATGTTCCTGTTTACCGACCACAGTCCGATCAAATTGCGAAGTCACCTCGCCTCGCGCGGGCTCAACGTGCGCGCCGGCGTCGGCAGCAGGAACTAGGTCCGTGAAACTGTCGCTCGAACGCGCGGACCTTGCCCAATATGTGCGCCGGCAATTCGAGGGCCTATTTCCCGACGGCGCGGACCTCGGCGATCTCCCCCGTTTCGTTGGTCTCGCGCTTGACCGCGTCGACTACTGCTTTTCGCGGATTCGTTTGAAAGGCTATTATGACGCGCAGGGCGCCCGCTTCTTGCATTACCACAGCGATCAATACGCGGTTTTCCTGTATTACTTGGCGAATTGCGCGTTCACCGAAAAGCCAGGCCATCCGATAGCCGACAAGGCCTATGCGCTGAACAAGGCGCTGCACGCACTCGACGCCTATTACGAAGTTGGACTGCCGGCGATTTTCGCCGTGCAACACCCGGTCGGCACCGTGCTCGGGCGAGCGACCTATAGCGACTATTTTCTCTGTTACCACAATTGCACGGTCGGATCTAACCTCGCCAACGAGTATCCAGCATTCGGCCGCGGCGTGGTGATGTATGGCGCCAGCCGCGTGATCGGCCGCACCGGCGTCGCCGCCAACACCTTTGTGTCGACGGGAACGATCATCATCGATGGCGGGCAGCTTGCCGGCGACGCGGTGTTGCACGGGATGCATCCAAAAGCGAGAACGTCACCCACGCAACGCGACGTGATACGCGATATATTTGGCGTAGCGACATAGAATGCGCGCTCAGCGCGCCGGCGATTTGGACGGGAATTCGTTTCCGATGGCGCGGTATTGAGCGGGCCGTGAGGTTATCGGAAATATCTGCAATTTTTCGGCTTACCTCAGGTCAGCCGCTTGAACCCGGAATGCGCCACGGGACCACGCAGGAGCTGCAGGACGGCGTTCTGATCGACCGCCGTTTTCAACTCGCGAAAGACATCCGCGGCCGCCGCGAGGTAGCGGTCGACATGCGCGTCGGTATGCGCGTACATCGCATAAAACGACCCTGCGGCGAGGATGCCGCGATCAAGCATCATCTGCGTGAACAGGCTGCGCACCTCCTGCGCGGCAGGAATATCGAACGCAAAGTGGCCAAGCGGCGGGATGCCAGAAACATGGATCGGCAGCGCCGCATCGCGCGACGCCTTTTCCCATCCCTCCTGTATCCGCTTGCCGATGCGCATGAGATGGCGCGCGACATGGCGCTCGCGATGCTTGCGTATCGTTGCGAGCGCGGCGGCCGGGCCGACACGCTCGGTCCACATGGTGCTGCTCACGAAGGTGTCCTGCACGGCATCCATCATTGAACGCCGGCCGATGATGGCCGCCATCGGATAACCGTTGGCCATGCCCTTGGCGAATACCGCGATATCCGGATCCACGCCAAAGGCGAGATGCGCGCCGCCGGTATTGATGCGAAAGCCGGAGGTCACCTCGTCGAATATCAATGCCGCGCCACACGAATCGGCCAGCCGGCGGATACCATCAAGGAAGCCCTTGTCGGGTTCGCTGCTGCGCACCGGCTCCATGACGATCGCGGCCAGCCGGTCGCCATGTTCGGCGACGATCGCCTCGATCTCGTCCAGGCGATTGTAATGAAAAGGTCGCATGAGGCCGGCAAGCCCGCGCGGAACGCCGGCGGGATCGAGGCCGGGAAGGAGATGCCCGTCGAGCGCCGTCGTCTCGCCGAGATTGGCGCTGAGGTACCAATCGTGCCAGCCGTGATAGCCGCAGAACGCCAGCATGTCACGGCCGGTCGCCGCGCGCGCGATGCGCACCGCAACCGCCATGGCTTCGCCGCCGGCGCGCCCGAAGCGCACCATTTCGGCCCACGGATGCAATTCGATGACCAGCTCGGCGAGTTCCACCTCCTCGGCACAATTCAGCGTCGACATGGCGCCAAGATCGATTGCCTCTTTCACAGCCGCGTCAATGTCGGGATCCGCATAGCCAAGAACCGTGGCGCCAATCCCGCAATAAGTCATATCGAGATAGGTGCGCCCGTCGAGATCGACGACATCCGCACCCTTGGCGGATCGGTAATAGGCGGGCCACTGTTCCGGTAGAAACATTTCCGGCCGCTTGGACAGCAATTGCGTGCCGCCTGGAATAATTTCGCGCGCCCGCCGATAAAGTGCCTGTCCTTTACCTCGCATTTGGCTCCTCAAGCGGCGGCTGCGGCGTCCACGTCGATATCTCAATTGCCTTGACCAGGCAAGCCGGGCTCACCGAATTGCAGCGGTATTCGCGAATTCCGACATGGCAAGGCGGAGCAGCATGGTGCGCATTGCGGGTGATCGAGCCCGGAAAAAGCAATGGTTTCTCGGCAACAAATTTGAGCCGAAATTTCGCTCGCGACAGCCGGGAGTCATACAGCGGCGACCGAGCCGGACGTAAGCGCGCGCGCCGAAACACGTGACAACCCAATGTCAGCGTGACATGGCGCGCGCGTTTCGCTGTCGCGCGCGCGTGGGGCGACGGCCGGTGACCGACGCATCATCACCTTTCTGGCCGCAGTGCACGTGCCAGGCCCTCTTCCATCGTCACGGCCGGCCGCCACCCGGCGGCGCGCGCCTTACCGGTGTCCACTTCCAGCGACCCGAGCGTACTGTCCGCCAAATCCGACAAGCCCGCTATTCGTAGCGCCGCCCTCAGCATCGTCGTCGGAAATGGAAATAGCATCGCCCGCCGACCCAGAGTGCGAGCCACATGGCGGGAGAGTTCAGCGGTGGAGAGCTGCTCATCGTCGGCGACGATAAAGGTCTCGAAGCCATGCGCGCCGCCGGCGAGGCGCCAGGCGACAAAACTCGCGACATTCTCGGCGGCGACAAACGCACGCCGGTTACGCACCGCGGCAAAGGGCAGCGGCAGGCCGGCCGATATGGCGCGCACAAGAGCACGAAAACTGCCCTTGGCGTGGCGGCCATAGATCATCGGCGGGCGGATGACGGTGCAGGCCATGGCGGACTGGGTGACAATCGCGCGCAGACCCACCTCGGCGGCGGCCTTGGTCTCCCCATAAACGCTGCCGGGCGCGGGTAAGTCCATTTCATTGAACGCGGCGCGACCATCGGTCGCCAGTCCATTTACAAAAATGCTGCTCATGAACACGAAATGCCGCACGCCCGCCACCGCCGCCGCGCGTGCCAGGCACAACGCCCCCTCGGTATTTACCTCCACGTAGGCGTCGCGCTCGACGCGCTGAACCGCGCGCGGACGATGGACCCTCGCGGCAAGGTGAACGACGGCATCGACGCCGGCGAGTGCCGCGGTCCAATCGGTCCGAGACCCGATGGCGCCGACGAACACCGCATCTGCACCGATATTGGCGGCCGGTTTGCGCAACGCGGCGCGAACTCGCCAACCTGCCTCGATCGCGGCGGTCGCGATATAGGGCCCGAGAAATCCGCTCGCGCCGGTCAGCAATACAATACGCTCACCGGCTGATGCCATGCGCGAACCTCATGCCGATAGGGTCGAGCCCACCGGCCGGCACAGCCTCTGGGCCAGCATTCGATAGGCGCGGCCGGATGCCGCGCGCGTGAACCGGTCGCCAATAATGCCGACCGCCCGCCGCCCTTTCGCCGCCACCGCCGCGTGGTCCGCGGCCGCGTTGCAGATCGTGGCGGCGAGCGCATCGGGGTCCTCGGGCGGGACGACCCAGCCCACGTCGTGTTCGCTCAGGATCATCGCGTGCTCGGCATCGGCCTCGGCAAGCGCAATGATCGGTCGGCCGACCGCGAGCAGATTATAGAACCGGCTCGGTACCGAAACGCCGGCCATGTGCTTGCGATAGGGAATGATCCATACATCCGCGACAGCGAGAAAGTCCTCGAGCTGCGCCGATGGCACCCGCTCGATAAGCCGAATATTCGGCAACCTCTCCGCCTGTTGCAGGCGCTTGATCCGCTCCCAGCCAAGCCCCCAGCCCGAGAGCAAGAAGCAAATACGATCATTATTCGCCAACCGTCGCGCGGCGGCGAAAACCGTTTCCGGATCATGCGTGAACCCTAGATTTCCCGAAAGACCGACAAAAAAGCAATCCGAACGGCCCGCGCGAAACGGATGGCATTGGTCAATCGGACGCAATCGAGGCGACACCGTTGCCCAGTTCGGGATGTATTCGAGCTTGTGGGCGGTCGCGGCGCGGTATTGGGCGAAATGGTTCTCCATGTCGCGACCAATGATCACAATGACGTCAAGCGCGCGGTAGAGCCATTCATTGAACCGCCGCACGAGCCGTGCAAGCAGCGAGTTGGGAGTGATGAGCCCGGCGGCAATGATGGCATCGGGATAAAGATCAAAAACAATAAGAGCCGTCGGCGCGCGTTTGATCCAAGCCGCCAGGACGGTTGAGTAAGGCAGAAGAAACGGCGCGGTCACAACGATAACCGGCGTCAGGTGCGTGCTCCGCCGCAAGACAAATCCGAACGTCGCCAAACAGAACCAAGTCATGGCTAGGGCGCGCAACGTCAACGATTTTTTCGCGGGCCGCCAATTGGAAAATTCGACAACCTGCAGGTTGCAATCATCTCGCTGCGCTGACGAACCGGGGGTTCCAGACAGGACCACCACCCGCCGATCGCGGGCGATTTCCTCGGCAATCGCCGACATGAATTCGGCGGTCGACGTATCGCCGGGAGCAAAATTTTCGCTCACAACAATATGCATGGAACCCTACCCCACTGAATTGCTCCGACTTCCTCGCTTTCTGGTTGGGCATCCCCCTGTACCGAAGTCTTGGACAATCGGCCTGAAAAGCACAAACACGTCAAATTCAAAATTGGGCCCACGATCCGCTCCCTTATCGGGAAATTTGTCGGCTGACAATAAGGTGGCAAGGAAAGAGCGTCGAATGGCATCATCGAATAGCCCGATGCTGGCATTGCTGGATCGCGCGCCCAGCATATTCTCGATGGGACGAAGCCACGAATCCGACGATCGAGACCAGCATGCTGATTGTGATCTCGGATCTGCGCGGATTACGCGGCATGGTGGCGATGCCACCGAGGGTTTTGATCGAATGAGCGACAAAGCGGCGGCGGCACGCGGAGATTAAACGCGATATCGCTTACCTCACCCTGCCGCCCCCGAACCGCATCAAGCACGATTTCACCTTGAACGCGGCCGCGAGCCGTCCGCGCGCGCTGCGTCAATCATCCCTCTTGATGCTCACCCATCTCGACACCACGCCGCAATAGCCGCGATCTATTCCGCGAAATTTCTTCATGCATATTGATCACCGAGCGGAACGGCGCATTGCGCATCGGCGCATCGGCGGCATGACACAAACGAAATTGCGCGGCGACGCGCGATGGACGAAACCGCGATCCGGTGTCCGCAAAATGTATTGCAAACGTCGATGGATTGGCGTGTTATCGTACAAAGCTCGACGGATTGATTTTTATGCCGCTGCGGCTGCCGACATCGCGAGACGAAATTAAAGACATCCAACGCAACCGTAAGTGGCGTGCTGTCGATCAGGCGCGGCGCGTCCCTTTCTACAAGGGGAAACTCGACAACATCGACCTGCGCAAACTCGAAGATCCAAACGTATGGCGCAAGATTCCAATTCTTGACAAGGAAATGTTGCGCAACCTCTCCGATCAGGAATTTTATGGCGATTTCTGCCTCACTCCTGCAGATGGCATCGCAGAATACTGGCGCTCTGGCGGCTCCACGGGCGCGCCGCTGTTCTATCCGCGAAGTTTCACGGACGTCGAATATACACTCGCGAGCTTTGCGCGGACCTACGCCTGCACCGGCTGTGCGCAGGGCGGCGCGGCGCATGTTTCATTTCCGCTCGGAATCCATCCGGTCGGTCATTTGATGGCGCGCGCGGCGGGCCTCGCCGGCATCGCCGCGAATTGGGCCGGCTCCGGCGCGACCACGCCTTCGCGGATGCAGCTTGAGCTCATTCAGCGGCTGAAACCCAACATCTGGATGGGCATGAGCAGCTACGGGCTGCACCTCGCCAATCTGGCCGAGGCGCAGGGCATCGATCTTGCCGAGAGTTCGGTCACCACAATCCTGTGCTCGGCCGAGCCATTGTCCGACGCCAAACGCACAAAGCTGGCACGCCAATGGGGTGCGCAAGTGCGCGACACCTTCGGCATGACCGAAGCCGGGCTGATGGGCGCCGAAGACGAGGCCGGCCAAGGCTTTCGTGTTTGGAGCGATATGTACCTGATGGAGGTACTCGATCCGGCGACGCTCGAGCCCGTCCCCGAGGATGAAGTCGGTACCTTGGTGGTCACGCCGCTCTGGACCAACAACGTCACGCCATTCCTGCGCTGGAGTTCCGGCGATCTCGTGACCTGGCGCGAAAGCGTCGATGGCGCAGGCCCCTTTTCCGTATTCCCCATCCTCAGGCACGCGCATAGAACCACCGGCTTTTTCAAGATACGCGGCATCAACCTCAATCACACCGAATTCGAGGATTTTGTTTTCCAGAATGTCCATATCAATGATTTCAAGGCCGAGCTGGTGACGACGCGCGATCTTGAGAATTTGCAGATATCGGTCGAGGTTCGGCGCGAGGCGGAAAGCGGTGCCGTTGCGGCGGAATTTCAAGAGTCGGTAAAAAACACATTCGGACTGACGCCGGTTGTGATCGTTCTGGATCGCGGCACGCTGGCCAAGGAATTCGAGAGCAGCGTCAAGACGCCGCGATTCGTCGACCGCCGTCTTTGACGCGGGGTCAGTCGGCGCGAATGAAAATAAGGTAGGAGCGGATATGGGCGTGGTGAAACGAGCGCTATATCGAATGCCCGAGGCACTCGGACGCCTGTTTCCGTCTGTGTCGGGCAATACAGTCAACGGCCTCGGCGAGCCACGGCGGCGCCGACCGAGTCCGATCTTTTGGCATATGAATCTGGAAATGCCGTTCGCGAGACTGCAACAGGCGCTGTTCGAGCGCATGGATTCCGATCCACGCTTGAAGGCGGTGCTGCGCCGTGGCGATCGTGGCCCGACCAAACGCGAACCGGTGGCGCCCGTGGTCGTCGAGAATACCGCCCAAGCGTGGTCGGCGAAGGTCAAGGAATTCGCGCGCGCTCACGAGGCCGATCTCGTCGGTATCGTCCGCCTCGACCCGCTCTGGGTATACGACAGATATGAGGCGACGGAGCCGTGGCTAATCGTGCTCGGCGTTGCCATGGATTACGACCATCTCTCGACCGCGCCGGCCATCGCCGCCGGCATCGAAGTCATGGAAAAATACAATCGGGGAACCCGCGCGGCGCGCAAACTCGCCAACTGGATTCATGCGCAAGGCTATCATGCCGACGCACATGGCGGGCCGTTGGCCGGGCCGGTCAGCCTTGTCCCGGCGGCGCTTGCCGCGGGTTTTGGCGAGCTCGGCAAGCACGGTTCGATCATCAATCGTGAGTTGGGTTCGTCATTTCGGCTCGCCGCCGTGCGAACCGACATGCCGCTTGTTGTCGATCAACCCGACATGTTTGGCGCCGACGATTTCTGCACAAGCTGCCAACTCTGCACGAATGCATGCCCGCCGCAGGCAATTTTCGAAGACAAACAGGTCGTTCGCGGCGATCAGAAATGGTATGTCGATTTCGATAAATGCATCGGCTATTTCCACGAAACGTATGGTTGCGCGATTTGCATCGCCGTCTGTCCCTGGAGCCGGCCCGGGGTCGCGAAAAATCTCGCGCAAAAGATGACGCGTCGGGCAATCCGCCGCAATTCCGGGCTGATGGAAACCAGCGAAACCGCCGGATAAGACGCCGGCAATCGACGGCGGTCCGCTGTCGCGGTATCGGCTTGCGGAGAATGCGGCGCGGCCACGGCGGTCGGCGATTGACACGCGGAATGGCTGGCGTCCCGGCGCGAGTGATTGCCTGTGAGAGCCGCTATTGCCCGGCGCCGGCGAAGTCTGCGACGATGATCTTGAGCACCAATGAGCGCATATTCCGGCAACGTGAGAACCAATTCGCCAGGGAAAACGCGACAAAGCCAAAGACCATCAAGCGTTTGCCGATTTAATGGAATCGCAATGCGCCCCAGACCGCGAATCTTGCCGCACAAGAGCATGATCGCGAAAAAAGAAATCGGTTTTCAGAGAGGGTCATGCTCGATCAAAGTCTTGGAGCGATCGCATGATTCAATTTGAAGCGATAAGGCTCTCGATGCAATGGCGCCAGGTTAAGACGTAATCCTACCCGGCCGTTTTTTTGCGGAGTTGGAATCAAACGCTTAGGAAGGCCGCGCGCGCCTTGGCGATATCCTGCCGCAGCACGGCGAGCATGGCGGCGGTCGCCGCCTCGGCACCCACGGGCACGCCCATGTCGCGCGGGGTCGCCGCCTCGAGCAGGTCGAAGGCGCTGTCCGCGCGCCGAAGCGCCGCGCGAATGCCCAGCGGATCATCCTCCTCGCGCGCGCGTCCCTGCGCGGCATACGCCAACATCAGCTCATAGGTGGCCTCGATGACATCGATCGCGTCGGCCGCTGTTTGCGGCATGCGTGGCTCTTGCGCCGTCATGGCGGGTCCTTCTTTCAGCGTCCGCGTCAACGGGAAGATGCCGACCCGCTCACGCCTTCCAGCGTGCGGCGTCGTGGTGCTCGGAATATTCCTTGCGTGTGATCCAGCCGCGCAACATCGAGCGCGTGAGATACCATTCATCCGGGCGCAAGGCGAAATAGACATGGATCATCAGCATTGTGACCATCGCCATGGCCGCGAGGCCGTGAACCACGTAGATAATGCCCCACGTCGCCCCCGAAAACCAATATGGATCGCGACGCCAGAACGGCGTATCGATCTTGAGCAACATCAGCAATCCGCTCGCGATCACCGCCAGAACCAGCGCCGCCATGCCCAGGTGATAGAATTTTTGCGCGGCATCGTACTTTCCCGGGAGCGCGGGGGACGCGCCGCCGAAGCCCAGCGCACGCGCGAAGCTGCGGCATAATTCACGACCATCATCGACACCGATCATCATGGCGCGCCAATCCTGCCACAAAACGGCACGCACGCCGTGGATCGCGATCAGCACGGCAAGCAGCACCCCGCTCATCCAATGCATTTCGAGCCATTGGAATTTCACCCCAAGGATCGGCAGGAACGCCGACGCCATCAATACCAGCGTCGCGACCGCCATCAGCCAGTGGTAAAGGCGATCAAGGAGATGATGCCGCGCGACACGCTCGCCGGTGTCGGCGGATTGCGATTTTCTGGTTGGCGATACGTCCATCGCTTGTACTCAGCCGTCTTGCCGTTGCGTCTTGCGTGCTCGCGCCTTGGCAAGCGCCATCGCGAGCGCGTGTAGCGCGATAAAGGCGGCACCGGCGGCGACGAACCAGGGCAGCAGATCCCAGGAAGCGCCCACCAATTGCTCCTGCCCGCCATAGATCGATTTGGAATAGCGAAAAAACTGCATCGTCCCGTCTTCCAATGGTTGACCCGCCGCTTCGCCACGCGCGCCCGTGGACTTGCCCAGCGGCCGCGCCGCAAGCGCGCGTGCGTCGCCTACCCCTCGCCAAACCGCACACCGGCATTGTTGGCCATCCAGCGCGCGAGGTCCATATGATCACCGGTCGCGGCGGGGCCGTAGCCGGCGCTAGTGTGGGCGGCCTGCACCAGGCTCGCATGCACGACCGGCACCGACGCGGCGCGCGCCGCGTCGAGAACCTGGCTGATGTCGTCCGCGATGCGGCGGCTTGAAATGCCCGATTCAAAGAGGCCAGAGAGCACCTGCGCGGAAACGGCCGCCGGCGGCGTTCCGTTCCGCGGCGCCAGGATCGGAATGGCGGCGAGTACACCGGCAGGGTCGAGCCCGGATTTCTTGGCGACGATCATCATTTCGGTGAATATCGCGAGCGACATGGCGCCGAGCGTGGAGACGAGCGCCTTGGCCAATGGTCCAGAACCGATCTCGCCAAGCCGCAACAATTTTGAGGCAAATACGCCCAATAGCGGCGCCACGCGCTCGAGCGCGTCGCCGGCGCCGGCAGTCAAGAGCGTGAGTTCGCCCGCGAGCGCCTCCGGCGCGCCGCCAACGGGCGTCGCTTCGATCCAGATCGTTCCCTTCGAATAAAGCGCGCGCGCCAGCGCCGCGCCAGTCTGCGGCGAAGCCTCGCTCATATCGACAATGATCGTGCCGGGGCGCAGCGCATGCGCCAATCCGGTTGGGCCGAGCACCGCCTCCCGCAAGGTCGCGTCGGAAGTCTCCGCCACCAATACAAGATCGCAAAGCTGCGCGAGGTCGAAGGGCGAGCCGGCCGGCGCGCTACCACCCTCCGCAAGGTGCGCTTGCAACAATCGTGGATTGAGATCGGTCGCGGTATTGCCAATGCCCTTTTCGTCCAGCCGGCGCGTCAACGCCGATCCCAAGGCGTCGAGCCCGACGACGCCAACCGAAAAATCGGCCATAGCTCACTCCCGCGCCGACCATTTGCGCTCGCCAGGATTTTTTCGCCCGGCAATCATTTGCCCGTCGCAAATTGGGGCATTCGCGCGCGCGCCCGCCGCAATGGCGGGCAGCATCGCGCGAGCTTCCTTGCCGGCAAGTGCGCGACGCCTCCGCGCGGACATTATCCGGCCCGGGTCCGCTGGTCATGCCAATCCAATTTCGGCATGCCGAAGTCCCGGGCCGATTGACCTTGCACCTCTCGATTCTTCAGCTCGCCGCGTCGCGCACGCCGCGCATGACCAGATTGGCCATCAGTGGAATCTTGAAGTGATTATAATTGAGCGGCCGCGCCCCGCGCGTCGAGGATTGGCCGGCAAGCTGCGCCAGATCCTGATCGACCTTCTTGCCCTTGATTGTTTCCTCGGCGACGCCGATTCGTCGTGGCGTGCACGCTACTCCGCCAATGGCGACGCGCGCCTCCTGGACGACGCCGCCGGCGTCGGTGCGCAGCGCGGCGGCGACGTTGACGAGCGGGAAATCCCAGGCGTTGCGGTCAGTGACCTTCTCAAAATAGAACCGCGCGCCGGCCCATGCCTTGGGAATACGGATGGCGACGAGCAGCTCTTCCGGCTGCATCTGCGTCATATGCGTGATGTCGATACGCGGCCCGACAAAAAAGTCCTCCGCCGCGACAACGCGCTCGCCCTTGGCGCCGCGGATCACCATCTTGGCATCGAGTGCGATCATGACCGGGGCGATGTCGGAGGGGGAGACCGCCACGCAGCGGTTAGCGTCAAACAGCGCGTGCTCGCGATTCTGCCCCTCCGGCGTGTCGGCAAAGCAGGCATTGCCGCCGGCGCGATAGCAGGGCAGGCCCGTGCGATAATACCAGCAGCGCGCGTCCTGCGCGAGATTGCCGCCGATGCTGCCGACGTTGCGGATCTGCGGGCTTGCCACTTTCGACGCGGCGTCGGCGATGAGCCGGTAACTTTTTCTTATGACCGCGCTGTTCTCGATGTCGGTGAGCGTCGTCAGCGCGCCGATCTCGATACCGTCGGCGGTCTCCTTGACGCCTTTCATTTCCGCGATGCCGGTCAGGTCGATGACCACCTTGGGACGTTTCAAGCGGTCCTTGAACCAGGACAGCGAATCATTGCCGCCGGCGATCTTCCACGCGTCTTTCTTGTGCTGGTCGAGCAGCGTGACCGCATCGGCCACGGTGCGCGGCCGAAACAGCTCGAAGCCCGGAATGACATCCTTGATCATCATGACAGGGCTCCCTCATCACATCGTGTTGGCCTGAAGCGCCCGATAGGACTGCGGCCGCTTGGCGAGTGCATTGACGATCATGTCGCGCACGATTGGCGTGCGGTGGAAATAGTGCCCGCCTAGGGCGTCCGAAATGGCGTTGAGCAACGCCGCGGCGGCGGCACCCTGGATCGGTTCGCCGATGCCCTTGAAGACGATGCGCTCCGTGACCGCGAGACCGAAGCCCATGATGGCGCCGCCATGCATCTGCGCCTGCAATCCCTCGGGATGCAGGACGGTGCCGCAATCGGCCACGCCGAGATATTCCTTGATTTCCAGCGCACCGGTTTCGGTGTCGATCTCAACCATGCAGAACCCGGCGCACAGGGCCGGCACCATGCCGCGCTTGGCCAACTTATCCTTGGCGACGCCGACCAGCCCCGATCCCGCCAATGCCGTCGCCGACGCCTTGGTGAGCGGATTGATGTCGGCGGGCAATTCCTTGCCCGAGAACTTGCCGCCAAGCTCGATCGCCTTGGTGGCGAGCGCGGCAAAGGTCATCGATTTTGCCGCGTCGCTGCGATGCACCACCTTCTCGTCCTTGAGGTCATAATCATCGGCAGCGCCGCCCAATAGTTGCGCGGCAATCTCCAGGAGCTTTTCCTTGGCGTCCATCGCCGCCACGTAATTGGCGCGCGAGGCGGTATAGGCGGTGTTGGAGCCGAACTGGCCAATCATCCAAGGCAGATGCCGATCGGTGCGGCCGCGAACGATGACCACGTTGTCCCAATTATAGCCGAGCACCTCGGCGGCAACGCGCGAGGTCGCGGCATAGGAGAAGGTGCCGAGATTTCCCACACCGGAATGAACGTAGAGCTTACCGTCGGGCAGGATGCGAACGAGACCGTCGAAACCGTTCGAGCCGCCGGCATGAAAGGCGCTGGCGACGCCTACGCCAACGACCTTATGGCCGCTGCGCTTGCCCGACAGCTTTTTCTTTTCCTCCCACTTGAACAATTCGCCGCCCTTGACCAACGCGTCCTTGAGGTAGGCGCTGGTCAGCTTGCCCTTGGCGTCGTGGCCATCAAATCCGTCATTGTCAGGCGCGTTGACGCGGCGGACTTCCAGTCGATCGATACCCAGTTCGCGGGCGGCCTCGTCGAGCAGCGGCTCAAGCGCCATGGCCGTCTGATTTTCGCCCGGGCCGCGCTGCGGGCCGCGCGGCGGCGTGTTGGTCAGCACCGCCGTGCCGCGCCAGCGCATAGCCTCCGGCTGGAAGCAGATTTGCGCGGCGTGGCCGCAATTGCGGAAATCCCAAAATCCGATATTCGGTCCATTGTCCTGGACGACGAAAATATCCATGGCGGTGATGCGGCCGTTCTCCGCGAGGCCGATCTTGGCCCAACCCTGGAAGCCGGCACGGCCGGAGCCGAGCGCGTATTCCTCCTCGCGCGACACGCGCAGCATGACCGGACGCCCATTGGCCTTCTTGGACAGATGGCCAGAGATCGACACCAGAGGATAACCGGTGCCTTTCGAGCCAAAGCCGCCGCCGCAATATTCGGCGACGAACACCACGTCCTGCGGCTTGATGCCGAGGAAACGCGCGATATTGGGCACCACGAACGACTGGCTCTGCATCGAGCCGTGCACATAGCACTTGCCGTTCTGCCAATAGGCCATGTTCGAGCGCGGCTCCATCGAGTGATGCGACGTGCCGGCCGTCAGGAAGCTGCGCTCGATGACCACCTTGGCCTTCTTGAAGCCGGCATCGAGATCGCCATAGGCCCATTCCTCCGCCGGCTTGCCCATCGGCATCTTGCCCTGGTCGAAGCCCTGGAAGTCCTTGGCGGTCCATTTGACCGTCTGCAAGGGCAGGCGGACGTTGGCGACATTGCCGCCGGTAAACGCGTTGGTGCCGCCGGGAAACAGCGAATCTAGCGGATCAATGACGTGCTTAAGTTGTTCGAAATCAACCTTGATCGCCTCGATGGCGGCGGCGGCGATTTCCTCGCTCTCAGCGGCGACGGCGAGGATCGGCGCGCCCGCGAAGGTCGGCTCGCGATAGAGGATCGGATCGACCGGCGGGGGAAATTGCGGCACGTCGTCGGGCGTGATGATGGCCACCACGCCCTTCATCGCCATCGCCGCCGATGTATCGATGTTGCGCACGCGCGCATGCGGCATGGGCGACAGCAGCAACTTGGCATGCAGCATGCCCTCGGCTTGGAAATCCTCGGCGTATTTTGCCGCCCCGGTAACCTTTGCGACCAGATCGGGCGGCGTGAAATTCTTACCGACGAGCTTGTATTCAGCCATTTCAGCCTCCCTTCGCCGCGCGCATGACACCAGCAAGGTACTGCTGGTAGGAACCGCAGCGGCACAGATTGCCGGACATGGCTCGCCGCGCCTCTTCGATGGTCGGGTTCGGATTGGCCTTGAGCAGCGCCACCGCCGACATCACCTGGCCGGGCGTGCAGAAGCCGCATTGCGGGCCGATTTCCTCGATGAATGCCTTCTGGACGGGGTGCAATTGCCCGTTCTTGGCGACGCCCTCGACAGTGGTGATCTCGCGATCGGCGACGGCGTGGGTGAGCGTCGTGCACGAATAAATGGCCGTGCTGTCGATCATGACCGTGCAGGCGCCGCACTCGCCGCGATCACAAGACAGCTTGGTCCCGGTCAGGCCAAGCTTGTAGCGCAGCGTATTGGCGAGGGTCTCGTGCGGCAGCACGTCGACGCGGCGCACCTGGCCGTTCACCTTGAGGCTGACCAGGCGCTCTACGGCGCCGACGCTGCGCGCCTGCGCGCCGCCGGCACGGAACAGGTATCCGGTTGCGCCGATCGTGGCGCCGGATGCAATGACGCCCTTGATGAAGGCGCGCCGCGTCGCCTTCGCGCGCGCGATGCCGCTCAGCGGCCCAGCGACCGTGGATCCATGATTGTGATGCGGTCGATCATCGCGCAGATGATCGTCATGCAAAAGTGCATCGCAGCCTTGCTGCACTGTTCGACAATCTTCCGACATTGTCGCCTCCCCAGGTTTCCCACTTGCCCACGAAATCGCACCTCTCGCGCCTTGCCGGCCGGAGTTTCAACTGAATTTCGTTGGTCCATTTAGGAGCCAAAGCCTGCGCCAATTTCGCCGCCACCTCAAGTGGGATTATTGCGATAAGTGGAATTACTGCGATTCCAAATTGTCGCGCGACTTACGGTGCCGGAGACTTTTTGCGGCCGACGCCACGCGCGATGCCACCCAGGCGCTACGGCATCGCGACCCTTGCCCAGCGATCTTGCGGCGCATGTCGACCGAGGCGGCGCCACCGCTAGCGAAAAACGTGACCGAGCAATTGGATAACGAGCGCTTGGCGTTCCAGGCGACGCGCGAAGCGCGCCTGGCATGATCCCAAAAATGGCAACCGGATTCCTGAAAGAAGGATCGCGTGAAAAATGGACTCGTGTGGTGGTCGCGAAGTTCTCGCTATCTTCGCCGCTCGTTCACCGGGAGAATTTCGCAACCAGAATCAAACGAGAATCGTCGTTTTCTCGGGTCCTTTGCTATTCCGACGTTCGCTCGAGAGGTGCGGCGGCGTGAAGCGAACTTCGGAAAGGCGACGCTAACGGCTCGACCCCGACATTTGGAACACAAATATCGGATTGAACCACTAGTTGCGAAATTCGTGTGTGGCCAGGAATTCGGATGTTAGTTCGGTTGATCGCCGCATATCCTCGGCGGACATTTCGAGCGCTACGGCGTCGCGGCAAAAAAGGCTTTCCGTGTAGCCATTGGTCAGCGCGATGTCGCACCATGAATAGGCGCGCGCGAGATCGCGCCGCACGCCGCGTCCATAATAATATTGCAACCCAAGGAAGAACTGCGCGGTGGGCTGGCCGGCCTCCGCGGCGCGGCCAAACCATAACAGGGATTTGGCGTCGTCGCGCGCGACGCCCTTGCCGGCATAATAGAGAAAGCCGAGCGCGGCCTGTGCCTTGGCATGGCCGCGCTGCGCCAAGGGCGACCACGACGCGTAGGCGCTCGCGAAGTCGCCGGCATTGAAGGCGTCGAGACCGGTCCTGAAGTCCTGCGCGCGAGCGCGTGTCGGCGCACCAGCCAACAGCGCGATCGCGGCGAGCAGGATGAGACGGCGCATCGGCAAAGCCTAACGTATCGCGGCGAAAAGGTGCAAATCATAAAGTTGCAAACTTTTCGGCACGTGCATGGCCGACATCGGCCGGCCCATGGCAGGGCGCGGTCTCCCGCCGCGCCTCACTTCGCCTGCGCGGATATCGGTGGACGCAGATACAAGGCCGGCGCGTCGATCTGGCCTTCGAGCGTGCGCAAGAACGCTTCGAGCTGATCGAACTCGGTCGCCGTGATCGGCAGGTCGTTGAGCTCGCTCTTGCCGACGCGGGCTTGCGGCAGGGTGCGATAGTGCCACATGACGTCTTCGAGCGTGCGTCGGTCGCCCGAGCGCATATAGGGCGCGGTCCTGGTCAGGTTGCGCAGCGTCGGCACCTTGAACGCGCCAAGCAATTCGGGACTGTCGCGGCGGATGAAATCGAGTTCCGCGCATTCGCCGGGCCGTGCATCCGAATATTTTCCAGTGCAATTGAACTCGTCGGCGAGGACGATTTCGGCGCCGGCGATGCGGCCCTGTGCCAAAATCGATTGCGCCACATCCGCGTGCGCGCGTTCCTGGCGCTGCGGCTCAGCGACGCCGATATTATGAAAGTGCTGATTGGTGAATAGCGGGCCGTTGTGACAGCGCAGGCAGCGGCCGAGCTGATCGGAAATGAAAACCCGCAAACCCTGGCGCTCATCGAGCGTCAAGTCGTCTTGTGGCGCTGGCCGGCGATCCTCCAGCAGCGCCTCGACATAGCGGTCGAATTTCGCTGGCCCCGGCATGATGCGCCGTTCATAGGCGGCGATCGCCTTGCCGATATTGGCGAAGGCGCGGTTGACGCCCTCGCGATCGCCTTGCGCCGGGAGCGCTCCGAAGATTGCCACATAGTCGGCGCCCAGGTCGCGATTGGCGCGGATGACGTCAAGAACGCGCGCGCGCGGCATATCGTGTTCGAGCGGGCTTTCGATCGACGCCAAGGCCTGCGACCATAGACTGTCCTTGCGGCCGTCCCAGAAGAACCAGACATTATGCGCAGCGCCGACAATGGTCGGGGCGTTGCGCGGCGTCACGCCAATGCCAACCGCCAGCGGCCTTGCGTCCGTGAAGGCGCGCGCCGGCTGGTGGCAGGTGGCGCAGGCGACGCTGGAATTCGCGCTCAGCCGCGTATCAAAGAACAGCCGATGCCCGAAATCGGCGGCGCGCGGATCCTCGGCATATTTGTTGGAGGGATCGCGCGCCGGCCGTGGTAGGCTCGACAGTGTCAGCGTGCGCAGGATGTCCAGCTCGGCCGCCGTCCAGGCCGGTGTCGCATCCCGCGCCGGCTGCGCACGCGCTGCATCAAGCGCGCAAAGCGCAAGACCAGCGAGGGCGACGAGGAAAAGCGGCTGCATCATCGTCTCACTTCACGTCGATGTCGAAAGCAACGTGATCGCGACTCTGCTCGAATTCGATCGCAATTTCCAGGAGCCATGCGCCGCTCACGTGAAAGCGCAGCCCCTCGACCCGGTAGGCGCCAGGACGCGGGCCGGGCCGCACCCGCGGCAACGTCGGCAATGGGTTAAGCGCCGTGCGCTGCTTGCCGCGCAGGACGATGGACGCACCGCCGACCGGCTGGCCGTCGGCGGTGGCGAGCGACAACGCAAAGCCGTGCAGGTGATTCAAGCGTTCCTCGCGCGCGAGCCCGGCGAGGCGAATGCGAAATCGCCCGGCGGCGCTATGCAAGTCGATCGGCGCGGAGTGGTCGCCGCGCGCGCCGTTGCGGCGCGCGTCCTCGCCGTGCGCGGCCTTGTCAACGAGAACGAGCGCCGCCAAGCCCAACAACATTCGTTGGAAAATCCGCCGTCGCGTCGTTGCCGATGGCGGCGCCGGTTGGTCGAGCGCACCCTGCCCGTCGGCATTCTGATTTGCGCAAGGTCGGATCATGGCCGTTTCAACCAATGACAAGGGCGAGTTCTTCGCGAACTCCGACGAACAAATAAAGTTGAACATCCACAAGAATGCACATCCGACGCCGGTTGGTCGAGCATGGGTGGGCGCCGACGGCGGGCATCGCCCCATGGCCGTCGCGCCCCGATAGCGGTATCATGTCAACTTGCGTCGCTCGAAACGGCCGGCATGAAGCGGCACAATACACGATGCCGCGCAACACGATGCCGCGCAACACGATGCCGCGCAACACGATGCCGCGCAACATGATGCCGCGCACCACAGCCCTGGAGGAACGACCATGGCGAACTTCCATGCGGTTACCGGCGATGGCTCGATCCCTGCAACCGTCCGCAGGATTGGAGTGGCCGATCTCAAAAATGCGCTCGCCAAAGGTTTTGACGATTTCGTGGCAATGCCGAGCCACGTCGTGTTTCTGAGCCTCATTTATCCAATCGTCGGCCTATTCTTGGCCCTTGTTATTTTCCAGAACGACGTGATCCACCTGCTCTTTCCACTCACGGCCGGCTTTGCATTCATTGGACCTGTCGCCGCGGCCGGGCTCTACGAGATGAGCCGGCGACGCGAGCTTGGGCTCGACACCTCCTGGACCCACGCCTTCGACGTGCTGCGGTCGGCGTCGATCGGGGCCATATCCGCGCTCGCCCTTCTTCTGGTGGTCATTTTCCTCTGCTGGCTCGCGGTGGCGCATGGGCTCTATCACTTTGTCGGCATGGGCGCGCCCATATCGCCCACGCATTTCATCAACGACGTGCTCACGACCTCACCGGGCCACAGGCTCATCGCCTTTGGCGGTGCCATCGGCGTGCTGTTCGGCGTCATCGTGATGACTATCTCTGTCGTATCCATTCCGATGCTTCTCGACCGGGACGTCGGCGCGCCGGTGGCGGTCGCAACATCGATCCGCGCGGTTATCGCCAATCCGGCCACAATGGCGCTCTGGGGTCTCGTTGTCGCCGCCGGGCTTATCATCGGCTCACTGCCGTTTTTTGTGGGGCTTGCCATCGTCATGCCGGTGCTCGGCCACGCAACTTGGCATCTCTACCGCCGCGTGGTGGAGTGATGACCATTGCCGCGTCGAAGAACACACCCACTCTTGGGACCCGCCGGCGTGACGCCGGCGTGTCCACCGTTACGATTTTTCTCGAGCGGGCGGTTTTCCAGAGGCCGATCGGCGACCAACATTCCGGCACGCCGGATCCTTGATTTCATCCGAGGTGGTGGATCGAGCTATAGCCACCCGTTTCCAAGCGCTCGCCGCGAGACAGTTCGGCCGCGCAAGAACCGGGCACGAGGAACGCGCGCCTCTGCTTGCGCATGCAAATCGCGCATCGTTGCCGGCACCGCGCCGCACGATAGGTTTCATGCCAACCATTGAAGTCGGCGCGCCAAGTGCCGAGGAAATTTGGCACCAAGCTTAATGACGATTAGCAAATTGCCGGTCTGGAGGCCTGCCGCAACGTCACGTGTGGCGACATTCGGCTATACGACGATCGGCATTCTAAGCGCCTGAATATGGCCCGCGCCTCGTCAGCGTGATTCCGACGTCCGGCGATCGTTCCTTCGGTCGATCAGCGCTTGGACCTTTGGGATTTCGGTGCCAAGCGGTGGGCGCAGAGGCTGCAAGGCCCCTGTCAGGCGGCAATCGAGGGACGCGTCGTCGCCAAATCCCCCGAACGCAGGTCGAGCCTGAGCGTAAGACAAAATGCGCTCCCACCACTATGCAGGAACGAGCGCAGGGGAACCGACAATACGCGATACCCTCGCGCTTCCAGAGTCTTCCGCAGACCGACGCTGCACCCGGACACGACAATGGTCGTGTCAACGCAGACCGCGTTCGCCGAGAGGCTCAGCGCATCGTCCATGGCGAGCGCGATCCTGTCGACCGGCTTGACCAGCCTTTCGATGACCGCGCGGCCTTTCCGGGTGAAGGCACCCGGGACGTACATGACTTCGCCCCGCGGCAACGGCCGCAACGCCGTGTCCATGTGATAAAAGCGCGCGTCGGCAAGCTCGAGCGCGACCACCTCGGCACCGAATACGCCGGCCACGCTGTTGCACGCCGAAAAGTCCGAACGCGGGCCGTAACCCATCCAGAACAGCTTGCGCACCCCGTCCCAAACGCAGTCGCCGGCGCCTTCCAGCACCAGACCTTGTGGAAGCGTCTCGACGATATCGATGACGCCGCGACGGCGAAGCTTCTGAAAGGCCGCCGCGAAATGCGCTTCCTCCAGCCGCCGTTGCGGGTATCGGAAGCGCGAGAGCAGCGCCTTGCCGTCGAGCACGACGGCCGCGTTGGCGGTGAATACGAGGTCCGGAACATCCCGCACCGGGCTGACAAGCTCGATCCGCGCCCCGCAATCGACAAGGCACTGATGCAATCGCGCCCATTCGCGGCGTGACGACGACGCTAGTGCGCGACCGTCAAGAGCCCAGGAATTCGGGTCCATCCACGGATTGATCCTGTAGGAGACCGCGAAATGTCGCGGCCTGCACATCAGGAATCGCGGTTTTGATCGCAATGGCATCGCGCAAACCTCGTCACGCCGCCGCAGGGCGGCGGCGCGGCGATAGTTCGGCCACGACTGCCGCAAATTGGTCGAGCGCCCAATCGAGATCATCACGCGCGATGATCAGCGGCGGCGCCAACCGAACAACCGTACCGTGGGTCTCTTTCGACAACACGCCCCTGGCGAGGAGGCGCTCGCAAACCAGGCGCGCGCTTGCGACTCGCGGGTCGAATTCAACGCCAATCCACAGGCCGCGTCCGCGTATTTCCTTGAGCGCTGGGCTGTCAATCGCCCGCAGTCGCGCGAGCGCGTGAGCGCCGAGATCGCGGCTGCGTTCGACCAGGCCCTCGTCGCGAATGATCGCGAGCGCCTCGCGTCCGACCGCCGCTGCAAGCGGGTTTCCACCAAACGTGGAACCATGTGAGCCAGGCGTGAAAACGTCCATGACGTCCCTGCGGCCGACGAATGCCGATACCGGCAGGACGCCGCCACCCAGCGCCTTACCGAGGATCAATCCATCCGGGCGAATGTCGTCATGCTCGAACGCAAACCAGGCGCCCGTTCGGCCCAGGCCCGATTGCACCTCGTCGAGGATGAGGAGCACGCCACGCGCGTCGCAAATCCGCCGCAAGCCAGTAAGCCAACCGCGCGGCGGCACGACGATGCCTGCCTCGCCCTGCACCGGTTCAACAAGAATCGCGGCGGTGTTTGGCCCGATCGCGCGCTCCATCGCGGCAAGATCGCCGAACGGAACCGACCGAAACCCGGGGGTGAACGGTCCGAAATCGTCGCGGTAGTCGGCCTCGGAGGAAAATCCGACAATGGTCGTCGTGCGACCGTGAAAGTTCCCGCTTGCCACGACGATTTCTGCCTGGTCGCGTGCAACTCGCTTGACGCGATAGGCCCAGCGCCGCGCCGCCTTGATCGCGGTCTCGACGGCCTCCGCGCCGGTGTTCATCGGCAGCGCCGCGTCGAGGCCGCTGACCGTGCAGAGGTCCTTCAGGAACGGCCCCAGTTGATCGTTGTAATAGGCGCGAGAGGGGACCGCGAGGCGTCGCGCCTGCGCGGCAAGGACCGCAAGGATGCGCGGATGCGCGTGGCCATGACTAGCGGCAGAGTAAGCCGACATCATATCGACATAACGCCGGCCTTGCGTATCCCATAGATACGCGCCTTGACCGCGCGCCAGCACTACTGGCAGCGGCGCATAGTTGCGCGCGCAATAACGCTCCTCAAGTATAACGGCCTGCGTCATGGCATCCATCGCCAAAACATCCATTTTCCAAGGGTTCGATCGTTCCCAACACAATCAGAACCGGGTCTCGACCATTTCCTCGAGCACGGTCTTGTCGGGACTGGTTCGCGTCCTTGGCGATCATGCTCCAACCCACAATCACCTTAGCGCGGAATGCATAGCCGTTGCGGCTTATCCGGCGTGGCGCGACGGCGGCTTTGGCGGAGTTGCGGCTCCCACGCCGCCGAAACGGTCGTCAGCGACGCCATCGAACCAGACGTTCAATTATGCCGGACTCAGGCGGTCAATCCGTCCGGCGAACCAGCAGCGACTTCGGATAACCGGCGAATACGCGCACCGCGCGCAGCACGATATGGCTGACGACGCGCGCGATCCCGAGCTGCGGGTCGTCGATCAGGGCCCCGGTCAAATCCTCATACCGCGCCAGGTCGGCGCAAACGAACCGCGCGACATAATCGACATCGCCGGACACCTCCCAGCACTCGACAACCTCATCTAACTCCAAGAGCCGCCGTTCGAAGCGCTCCTGCCCGCCAAGCTTCTCGAGCACGATCTCGGCAACGACATGGACGGGTCGCGATAGCCGGCTCAATTCGATCTGCGCCTGGTAGCCGCGAATGATGCCGGCAGACTCGAGCCTGCGCACGCGCTCGAGGCATGCCCGCGAGGACATCGCGACCGTTTGCGCGAGTTTCTGAATGGTCGATCGGCCGTCGGTTTGCAACGTGGCCAGGATCTTGACGTCAATGCGATCCAATGGCGGCGGCCGCTTCAAAACCATCGCGATGCCGATCCTCGTCAAGGCCGCGTGAAACGCGCTGCAATGGCTTGCCCGCACGCGCTTGGCGCCGCACGCAATCCTTGCAACGTCACGACGGCGGCCAAGGTTCCCGGACGTGATGATAGCGGTGAATGGTCGTGGTTGGAACGGGGCGGACGTTGATTGGTGGCGCTGCCCCGCCATGACGCCGCAAACGCTGTCCTAACCGCGGACGGCGACACAAACTCCGGCGCGTCATGGCATGGCTACCGGCGTGCTCAGGAGGCGATTTTCGTGGCCAATTGTTTGCGTTGGCGAACTCGCCGCCAGGCTGTTAAGTTGCGGATCATCCGACGGCGAGAATGGTCCGATGCACAGTCATTCCATTGATCATTGGCAACACGAACACAGGTTTCTCGGCGAGCGGCACGACCACCATGAACGCCGCACATGGTTCGTGGTCGGCCTGGCTGCGGTGATGATGGTCGTGGAAATTGTCACCGGCACCCTCTTTGGCTCGATGGCCCTGGTTGCCGACGGCTGGCACATGTCGACCCACGTGACCGCGCTCGCCATCACCGCGCTGGCCTATGGTTTGGCGCGCAGGCACGCGCATGACGCACGCTTCTCATTCGGAACGGGCAAGTTGGGCGAGCTGGCCGGGTTCTCGAGCGCCATCATTCTCGCGCTAGTGGCGCTATTTATCGGTTACGAATCCGTAGTTCGGCTCATTGCACCGGTGCCCATTCGCTTCGAGGAAGCCGCGGTCGTTGCGGTGATCGGCCTTGCGGTGAACGTCGTCAGCGCATGGCTGCTTTTCGATCCGAGCCATGACCACGCCAATGACGGGCATGATGAAGCAAATGCCGATTGGCACACGCACGAGCACCATCATGCCCACGACACCAATATTCGGTCGGCCTATCTGCACGTGCTCGCGGACGCGCTGACGTCGGTGCTCGCGATCGTGGCGCTGCTCTCGGGTCGGTTTTTCGGCTGGGCTTGGCTTGATCCGGTGATGGGAATTGTCGGTGCCATCGTCATATCATTCTGGTCCCTGGGACTTATCCGTTCCGCCGGCGCGGTGCTGCTTGACACGGTGCCAAGTTTGAAATTGATGCGGACGACACGCGAGCGGCTGGAAATCGGCGGCGACCGTGTTCTCGATCTTCACGTCTGGCGCCTTGGGCCCGGACATCTTGGCGTGATTGCTTCTATCGTCACCGACCATCCTGAACCTCCGACCATATACAAGGAACGGCTGGCGGGGATCGACGGACTGTCGCATGTCACGATCGAGGTCCATACCTGTCCGGACCACGAGCACGCCGTGGCGGCGTAGCGATCCCGCTTTAGGCTCGGATTTTCGCCGCAGTGATCGATGAGATCAGCTCAACATGATGGGCGACGACGACCGCTGGGCTGTGTGGTAGTCGTCGCAGCGCAGACGCGACCCGACCGGGTGGCTCTTTGCGCCCACCGCTGCGATCGGCGTGCAGGCATGCCCGCGTCCCTTCGCACGATTCATCGCTGGCAATACCGCTTTTCGAGAACGTCGATGAAGGTGCGAACCTTGGCGAGCGCGCGGCGATCGGAGGCGTAGACCGCGAACACGCCAGGAAATTCGACTGTTGGATGATCAGGTACGAACGATATGAGTCGGCCTGCCCGTAGTTCGGCATTGATGATGAATGTTGGCTGATAGATCAAACCCCGTCCGGCAACTGCCGCAGCAACGAGCGCATCCCCGTTTTGGTCCGCAAATTTCCGCTGACCTGCGACGTGATTGCTACATTCGGGCTGAAATTTTTTCAATCTACCAAAATTAAATCGTCTTGAAATTCCACTATTCGCGCTTTGGCGACGCGGATGGGGAATGTTCGACGATCATCCCGCTTGTGAATTTGACATACGTCAACGCCTTAACGGCCAATGCAACTAGGCATAGTCGTCGACGTTGCCTCGCAGGCCGGGATGAAAAGCACCATGCGCGATCGGTTTCTCAAGGAGCAAGAAGGGCGGGGCATCGCATTATGGATGTCGACTATTGCGTTTACCGTTTGTTTCGCGGTGTGGACGATTTTCTCGATCATCGGCATCCAGATCAAGAACGACCTCGGCTTGAACGAGACTCAATTTGGCCTGCTCGTCGGTACGCCAATCCTTACCGGATCACTTGTACGCATTTTCTTGGGAATTTGGACCGATCAATATGGTGGGCGGCTGGTCTACACGCTCACCATGCTGGCCGCGGCCGCTGCCACATGGCTCCTCACTTACGCAACGACCTACCCGCAGATGCTCGTTGCCGCGCTCGGCATCGGGGTCGCCGGAGGGTCTTTTGCCGTCGGGGTCGCCTATGTGTCGCGCTGGTATCCGACTGGACGGCAAGGGACGGCGCTCGGCATTTTCGGGGCGGGCAACATCGGAGCGGCGGTAACCAAATTCATCGCGCCGTTTGTCCTTGTGGCCTACGGCTGGCACATGGTGGCGCAGGTCTGGGCGGCAACGATCGCGTTGATGGCCGTGGTGTTCTGGCTCGCCACCAGCGACGATCCGGTGTTGCGCGCCCGCCGCTCCCGCGGCGAGAAACCGAAAAGTGCCTGGCTTGAGCTTGAGCCGCTCAAGAACGTCCAGGTCTGGCGGTTTGCGATTTACTATTTCTTTGTATTCGGCGCATTTGTCGCGTTGGCACTTTGGCTGCCGCGATATTTGATCGGTGTCTATGGTGTCAGTATCGAGGCCGCCGGGATGCTCGGCGCGGCCTACTCGATACCTGCCAGCGTCTTTCGCGCCTATGGCGGGCATTTGTCCGACAAGTATGGCGCACGGCGTGTGATGTATTGGACCTTCATCGTATCGGTCATCATCACCTTCATTCTTTCCTATCCACCCACCCAATATACGATCAAAGGCATAAGCGGCCCGATCAGCTTCCATCTTGAGATGGGCATTGCCACGTTTACGGTGTTGGTGTTCGTGCTCGGTTTCTTCATGAGCCTGGGCAAGGCCGCGGTCTACAAGCACGTCCCCGTCTACTACCCCAACAATGTCGGCTCCGTGGGCGGCCTCGTCGGCATGATTGGCGGCCTCGGCGGATTCGTGCTCCCGATCGCGTTTGGGGCTCTCAATGATCTCACCGGGATTTGGACGAGCTGCTTCATGTTGCTGTTCCTCTTCGTCTCCATCGCGTTGTTGTGGATGCACCTGGCAGTTCAGCGCATGGAGCGTGAAGCAATGGCGCCGACGCTGCGCCAATTGCCCGAATTGCCGGAAATGCAGCCGATTCATGAGGAGAAACATGTCGGCGTGCTCGGCGAACACATACTGGAGGATTGGCGACCGGAGGACAAAGGCTTCTGGGAGGCGCAGGGACGCGCCATCGCCCAACGCAATCTCTGGATCTCTGTTCCGGCATTACTGCTGGCATTCGCGGTCTGGATGGTGTGGTCGGTGGTCGTCGCCAAGCTCCCAGCGGTAGGATTTACTTTTACGACCGATCAGTTGTTCTGGCTTGCGGCGATGCCCGGCCTGTCGGGGGCGACGCTGCGCATCTTTTATTCCTTCATGCCGCCGATATTCGGCGGCCGGCTGTGGACGTCAATTGCGACCTGGTCGTTGATGATACCGGCGGTTGGCATCGGCCTTGCGGTGCAGAACGCGGACACTCCCTACATTATCTTTCTTTCGCTCACACTTTTGTGCGGGTTTGGTGGCGGCAATTTTGCCTCCTCGATGGCAAATATCAGCTTCTTCTTCCCAAAATCGGAAAAGGGCAATGCGCTGGCGCTCAACGCCGGCCTCGGCAATCTCGGCGTCAGCGTCGTGCAGTTCGTCATCCCGTTCGCGATCACAGCCGGCGTGTTCGGCTGGCTCGGTGGCGAGCCGCAGACCACATCGCAAGCCGGGCAGACGACGCGACTGTGGTTGCAAAACGCGGGTTTCGTATGGGTCCCCTTCATCGCGATCTCGGCCATCGCAGCCTGGTTCGGCATGAACGACATCGCCGCCATGCGAGCGTCGTTCGCCGATCAGGCGGTGATATTCCAGCGCAAGCACAACTGGATCATGTGCTGGCTCTACACCGGCACTTTCGGATCGTTCATCGGTTATTCGGCTGGCTTCCCGTTGCTCGCCAAGACGCAGTTCCCGCAGATTGACTCGCTCAAGTTCGTCTTCCTCGGTCCGTTGGTCGGTGCGTTGTCGCGCTCCGCCACCGGTTGGGTCTCCGACCGTTACGGCGGCGGCCGCGTCACCTTGTGGGTATTCGCGCTCATGATCGCCGCCGTGTTGGGCGTCCTCTACTTCCTCGGTATCAAGGACCAGCCTTATGCGTTCTGGGGCTTCTTCACGATGTTCATGATCCTGTTTTTCGCGACTGGCGTTGGCAACGCATCGACGTTCCAGATGATCCCCGCGATCATGCGTGAAGAGGTCAAGCGACTGGCGCCCGGCCTGGCGGTCGGCGAGCGAACGCGGCAGGCCGATATGGAGTCCGCCGCCATTATCGGCTTCACCTCCGCAGTCGCGGCCTATGGCGCGTTTTTCATCCCCAAGAGCTACGGCACCTCGATTTCCGCCACGGGCGGCCCGGAGGCGGCACTGTGGTTCTTCCTGGCGTTCTATATCAGCTGTCTCCTGGTCACCTGGTTCTTCTACACGCGCCATGGCGGGCTGTTGCATGACATTGAACGCGCCGGAATGCCGCCACCCGTCCGCCACGCCACCGCTGGTGCGATGACGGATGGCCGATCATGAGCCATTTTCTCGATCGCCTCACTTTCTTCCGACGGCTCCCGGATACATTCTCCGACGGCCACGGCATCACCACGCACGAGGACCGCCGTTGGGAGGACGGCTACCGCAAACGCTGGCAACACGACAAGATCGTGCGCTCGACCCATGGCGCCAATTGCACGGGTTCCTGTTCGTGGAAAATTTATGTCAAGGGCGGCATTGTCACCTGGGAAACACAGCAAACCGACTATCCGCGCACGCGGCCAGAGCTTCCTAATCACGAACCACGCGGCTGCTCGCGCGGGGCCAGCTACTCCTGGTACCTCTACTCGGGCAACCGCGTGAAATATCCGCTAGTGCGATCGCGCCTGCTGAGGTTGTGGCGCGAGGCGCGTGCCATGCGCATGCCGGTCGCGGCCTGGGCGTCGATCGTCGAGGATCCCAAGAAGCGCGCGGCCTACACCAGCAAGCGCGGCCTCGGCGGCTTCGTGCGTGCGACCTGGGACGAGGTGACCGAGATCATCGCGGCCGCCAACGCCTACACGGTCAAGCAATACGGGCCCGATCGCGTCGTCGGTTTTTCGCCGATTCCGGCGATGTCGATGGTGTCCTACGCGGCGGGGTCGCGCTATCTGTCGCTGCTCGGCGGCGTCTGCATGTCGTTCTACGATTGGTACTGCGACCTGCCGCCGTCCTCGCCGCAAACCTGGGGCGAACAGACCGACGTCCCGGAATCCGCCGACTGGTACAATTCTGGCTTCCTCATCCTGTGGGGCTCGAATGTGCCGCAGACGCGCACGCCCGACGCCCATTTCTACACCGAGGCGCGCTACCGCGGCGCCAAGAGCGTCGTCATTTGCCCCGATTATTCCGAGGCCTCGAAATTCGCCGACCTGTGGATTTCCGTCAAGCAAGGCACAGATTCCGCGCTTGCGATGGCCATGGGCCACGTCATTTTGCGCGAATTTTATCTCGATCGGCAGGCGCAATATTTTGAAGACTATGTTCGCCAATACACCGACATGCCGATGCTTGTCCGACTGACAAAGCAAGGCGATCGCCTCCTGCCCGACCGGTTGCTGCGCGCTTGCGATTTTGCGGACGGCCTTGGCGAGACGAACAATCCCGAGTGGAAGACCGTGGCGTTCGATGCCATATCCAAAGGCGCGGTCGTTCCCGCGGGCTCCGTCGGTTTCCGCTGGGGCGAGAAGGGCAAGTGGAATCTCGAACAAAAGGATTCCGACGGGCGCGACACCAGCCTGCGGCTGACGCTCGCCGGCGCGACGAACGAACTTGCGGACGTCGACTTTCCCTATTTCGGCAATCGCGAGCACGATGCCTTCAAGGGCAGCGATCATCCGAGTGTGCTCACCCGCAAAGTTCCGACCAAGCGTGTCACGCTCAAGGACGGCGAAACGTTGGTTGCGACCGTGTTCGATCTGTTCGTCGCGAATTATGGACTCGATCGCGGCTTTGGCGGCGAGCACGTGGCTAAATCATATGACGAGAATACACCCTACACGCCCGCCTGGGCGGAAGGGATCACCGGCGTGCCGCGCGACCAGATCGTCACGGTCGCGCGCGAATTCGCGCTCAACGCCGAAAAAACCAAGGGCCGCTCCATGGTTATCATCGGCGCGGCGATGAACCACTGGTACCACAGCGATATGAATTACCGTGGCGTCATCAATATGCTGGTGATGTGCGGATGCGTCGGACAATCGGGTGGCGGTTGGTCGCATTACGTCGGGCAGGAGAAGCTGCGCCCGCAGTCAGGTTGGCTGCCTTTGGCGTTCGCGCTCGACTGGAGCCGGCCGCCGCGCCAACAAAACTCGACGTCGTTCTTCTACGCGCACACCAATCAATGGCGCTATGAAACGCTTGGTATCGATGAAATCCTCTCGCCAACCGCCCCGGCGGGTCCGTGGGATGGCGCGCTGATCGACTACAATGTGCGCGCGGAACGCATGGGCTGGCTGCCGTCGGCGCCGCAGCTCAAGCAGAATCCACTCGTCGTCGCCAAGAACATTGCCGCGATGGGCGTGGAGGCGAAGGACTACGTCGCCGAGGCGCTAAAATCCGGCGAATTGCAGTTATCCTGTGAGGATCCTGACCATCCCGCAAACTGGCCACGCAACCTCTTTGTCTGGCGTTCAAACCTGCTCGGGTCGTCCGCCAAGGGGCACGAATACTTCCTCAAACACCTGCTTGGCACCAATCACGGGGTGCAGGGAAAGGACCTCGGCGAAACCGGTCGCAAGAAACCGAAGGAGGTCACTTGGCACGACCGCGGCCCGCAGGGAAAGCTCGATCTTCTGGCGACGCTCGATTTCCGCATGTCGACGACCTGCGTTTATTCCGACATCGTGCTGCCGACCGCAACCTGGTACGAGAAGAACGATCTCAATACCTCGGACATGCATCCCTTCATTCACCCGCTCACCGCCGCGGTCGATCCGGTGTGGGAATGCAAGAGCGATTGGGACATCTATAAGGCCATTGCCAGGCAGTTCTCCAAGGTCGCGCCGGAAGTTCTCGGCGTCGAGAAGGACGTGGTGCTGACCCCGATCCTGCACGACACGCCGGCCGAGATCGCGCAGGCGCTCGACGTCAAGGAATGGAAGAAAGGCGAGGTCGAGCCGATCCCCGGCAAGACCATGCCGGCCGTGACCTTGGTCGAGCGTGACTATCCCAACCTCTACAAGCGCTTCACCGCGCTCGGCCCACTCATGTCGAAGCTCGGCAATGGCGGCAAGGGCATGACCTGGAACACCGAGCACGAAGTCGATCTGCTCAAGCGGATCAATGGAACGGTGATCGATGAAGGCGCGACCAAGGGCCTCGCGAAAATCGAGACCGACATCGACGCCACAGAGGTGATCTTGACGCTGGCGCCGGAAACCAACGGCGAGGTCGCGGTCAAAGCCTGGGACGCGCTGTCGATGATGACCGGACGCGATCACAAGCATCTCGCCCTATCGAAGGAAGACGAGAAAATTCGCTTTCGCGACGTGGTGGCGCAGCCGCGCAAGATCATCTCGTCGCCAATCTGGTCGGGACTGGAGTCGGAGAAGGTCTGCTATAGCGCCGGCTACACCAACGTCCACGAATTGATCCCCTGGCGCACGCTTACCGGCCGCCAGCAGCTTTACCAGGATCACTTGTGGATGCGCGCGTTTGGCGAGGCGCTGTGCGTCTATCGCCCGCCGGTCGATCTCAAGGCGGTGAAGCCCGTCATCGACGCCAAGCCGAACGGCGAAAAGCAGATCGTGCTCAATTTCATCACGCCACACCAGAAGTGGGGCATCCACTCCACCTATACCGACAATCTCCTGATGCTCACGCTGTCGCGTGGCGGTCCGATCGTCTGGATCAGCGAGACCGACGCCAGGAAGGCCGGCATTGCCGATAATGACTGGATCGAGGCCTACAACACCAATGGCGCGCTGGTCGCACGCGCCGTCGTCTCGCAGCGTGTGAAAATCGGCATGTGCATGATGTATCACGCGCAGGAAAAGATCGTGAATGTGCCGGGCTCGGAGATAACCGGCCAGCGCGGCGGCATTCACAATTCGGTGACGCGCACCGTGGTGAAACCGACCCACATGATCGGCGGCTACGCCCAGCAGTCCTACGGATTCAACTATTACGGCACGATCGGCACCAACCGCGATGAATTCGTCATCATCCGCAAAATGACGAAGGTCGATTGGCTCGACAAGCCAAATGACGATCAGCCCGCCCACCTTGCCTTAATGCCCAGGACGGAGGCCGCAGAATGAAAATCCGCGCGCAAATCGCGATGGTGCTCAACCTCGACAAATGCATCGGGTGCCACACCTGCTCCGTCACCTGCAAGAACGTCTGGACCAATCGCGAAGGCATGGAATACGCCTGGTTCAATAACGTCGAAACCAAGCCCGGCATCGGCTATCCCAAGGACTGGGAAAACCAAGACCGTTGGAACGGCGGCTGGGTGCGCAAGCGCAACGGCAAGATCGAGCCCAAGATCGGCTCGAAGTGGCGCGTGCTGGCGAAGATTTTCGCCAATCCGGACCTGCCGGAAATCGACGACTACTACGAGCCTTTCACGTTCGACTACGAGCATTTGCAGAACGCGCCCGAGTTGTCGGCGTTTCCGACAGCGCGGCCGCGCTCGCTCATTACCGGTGAGCGCATGGAGAAAATCGAATGGGGTCCGAACTGGGAGGAAATCCTCGGCGGCGAATTCTCGAAACGCTCGCAAGATTGCAATTTCGAGGGCGTACAGAAGGAAATTTATGGCCAGTTCGAAAATACCTTCATGATGTACCTGCCGCGGCTGTGCGAGCACTGCCTCAATCCCGCCTGCGTCGCCGCTTGTCCCTCTGGGGCGATCTACAAGCGCGAGGAGGACGGCATAGTTTTGATCGATCAGGACAAGTGCCGTGGCTGGCGCATGTGCGTGTCGGGATGTCCCTACAAGAAAGTCTATTACAACTGGTCGAGCGGGAAGTCCGAGAAGTGCATCTTCTGCTACCCGCGCATCGAGGTTGGCCAGCCCACCGTATGCTCTGAAACCTGCGTCGGCCGCATACGCTACCTCGGTGTCGTGCTCTACGACGCAGATCGCATTGAGGAGGTCGCCAGCGCGCCGGATGAGCAAGACCTTTACGAGGCCCAGCTCCGCATCTTCATGAATCCAAATGACCCGGCAATAATCGCGCAGGCGCGTGCCGATGGCGTTCCGGAGGCATGGCTTGAGGCGGCGCGGCGCTCGCCGATCTGGAAGATGGCGATGGACTGGAAGATCGCGTTCCCGCTGCATCCGGAATACCGCACCTTGCCGATGGTCTGGTACGTGCCGCCACTGTCCCCGATCCAATCGGCGGCCCAGGCCGGAAAGATCGGCCATGATGGCGAGATGCCGGACGTGCGGTCGCTCCGCATTCCACTCAGATACCTCGCCAACCTGCTTACCGCGGGCAAGGAAGAACCGGTCGCGCTCGGATTGGAACGAATGCTGGCTATGCGCGCCTATATGCGCGCCAAAACAGTTGACGGCATCATCGATGAAAATATCGCAAAGCGTGTCGGACTCACCGGTCCCGCCATCGAGGACATGTATCAACTCATGGCGATCGCCAACTACGAGGACCGCTTCGTGATCCCGACCGCGCACCGCGAGGTGAGCGAAGACGCGCAGGACTTGCGTGGCTCGTGCGGCTTTTCATTCGGCAATGGCTGCTCGGGCGGCACGACCGGGGCCAACCTTTTCGGCACGACCCGGCGCGCCAGAACGCCGATGGAGGTTACCTGATGACCCAGACCTTCAAGGCTCTCTCGGCATTGCTGACCTATCCGACGTTGGAACTGCAACTGGGCGTGCCGGAAATTCGTGCGGCGCTTGACGGCGAGGCCTTGTTTCCGGCGAAGTTGCGCCGGCATCTCGACCGATTGCTCGAGGAAATCGCGATCGGCGACTTGTACGACCTGCAGGAGCGCTATGTGCTGCTCTTCGACCGCACACGCTCGCTGTCGCTGTATCTGTTTGAGCACGTCCATGGCGAGAGCCGCGATCGCGGGCAGGCGATGATTGATCTCAAGTCGACATATGAACGCAACAAACTTGAGGTTGACCCCACAGAGCTTCCCGATTTTCTGCCGCTGTTCCTGGAATTCCTGTGCATTCTACCGCGCGCCGACGCCTACCATTTCCTTGGCCAAACAGCGCATATTCTGACAGCCCTTGGCGAGCGCCTGCGCAAGCGCCATTCGGCATACGAATCGGTATTTCGCTCGCTTGTCGCGCTGGCGGCGAGCAAGCCAAAGCCCGCGGACGTTGCCGCGCTTCTTTCAGAGCCAGATCCGGACGCGACCGATCTCGCAGCGCTCGACGCGGCATGGGAGGACGCGCCCGTCAAATTCGGACCCGACGAACATTCCTGCAGGGATGGCTTGATTGCCAAAGTTCGCGCCGGACGTCGGCCCGCCCCCGGCGTTGGCACACCGGCGCGACGCGCCGTCTTGCCGCGCTTATGAGGTGAAAGTCATGCGCGACGCTGTCAATCATATTGTGTTCGGCTGGTATCCATATCTTTGCCTGACGGTATTCGTGGTCGGCAGTTGGTTCCGCTTCGACCGCGAACAATATACGTGGCGCAGTGGATCAAGCCAGCTTTTGCGACGCCGCCAGCTGATATGGGGGTCAAATTTACTCCATGTCGGGATCCTTGTGATTTTTCTTGGACATTTTTTCGGACTGCTCACTCCGATCCGACTTTTCGACGCGCTCGGTATTTCCCACTCGCTCAAACAGTGGATGGCGATTGTCGTTGGAGGCGTCGCTGGAATCACCTGCTTTATCGGGCTTACCCTCCTCGTACATCGACGATTGTTCGACGCGCGCATCCGCGCGACATCGTCCTTCGGCGACGTCGCAATTCTGCTTTTGATCTATGCGCAGTTGTTCTTGGGCCTCGCGACAATATTTATCTCGCTTGACCATCTTGACGGCGCCGAAATGGTGAAATTTATGACCTGGGCGCAAGGAATCCTGACGTTGCAGCCGGGCGTTGCCGCGCTCATTGCCGATGCTCACCCAATATTCAAGGCGCATCTATTCCTCGGCATGACACTCTTTCTTGTCTTTCCCTTCACGCGACTCGTCCACGTCTGGAGCGCGCCGGTCTGGTACCTTGGTCGCCGAGGCTATCAGGTGGTGCGCAGCGCCCGATCGGCCAAGATCGCCGCTCGCGGTACGAACACGCTTTCCGCGGAGTAGCCGCAATGAATTGTTCAGCGCAGCAGATGAACCTGTCGAAAGGAAACGGCGTCCACGTCAATGGCGTGCGGATTTCTCGCGAAGTCATCGCCGGCGAGGTTCAACAGCATCCCTCAACAACCCCACTGGGCGCATGGAAGGCGGCCGCGCGGGCTTTGGTGGTACGCGAATTGTTGGTGCAGGAGGCAAGCCGGCTTGGAATTGTCGCGGAGCCGATCGAGAACGCAGGTGGTCAGCGGGAGACGGCCGAAGAGGCCGTCATTCGCACTCTTATCGCGAAGGAAGTGCGCGTTCCGCGCGCGGACATTGAAACGTGCCGGCATTATTACGATCGAAATCGCAAGCGTTTTCGCTCAAGTGATATTTATGAGGCGGCGCACATCCTGTTCGCGGCCGACCGGACTTGTCGGAAACTCTACGATGACGCACGCTCGCGCGCTAATACGGTGCTGAATGCCTTGCGGGTACAGCCGGATCGTTTCGCCGCGATGGCACGGGCCCATTCCGCATGTCCGTCCGCCGCGCAAGGTGGCTGCCTTGGTCAGATTATTCACGGTCACACGACGCGTGAATTCGAGCAGGCATTGGTAACGCTCGAACCCGGGTGCATAGGCGGAGCGCCTTTCGCCACGCGCTACGGATTTCACATCATTCGCCTTGATCGCAGACTTGCCGGGCGCGAGCTGCCGTTTGACGTTGTTTCCGAACGGATCGCCGAATACCTGCACGCAAGCGTGCAGCGGCGCGCACTTGCGCAATATGTTGCGCGACTGGCCGGCGCCGCGCGGGTCGTGGGCATTGATCTGATGAGCGCCGAAGCTTTGCGCGTTAACTGACTGGCGAATCCGAGCCTCTCGACATCACTATTGCACGCCGAAACGGGGTCCCGTTTAAACGCCGATTGACAGCCAGGCGATCGGGCGTCGTCCATGCCCGGGAGAGCTTCGGGCTGAGCGAGCGCCGGGCGTGTTCAATCATCGGGTGTCGCAGCGCGTTCTGCGCTATCGGCACCGCCGACCTGACGATGCCGCGATCCGGTTACGGATGCGGGAGCTGGCAATGGAGCGGCGGCGCTTCGGCTATCGGCGGCTGGGCATTTTGCTGGCCCGCGAGGGAATCAAGATGAACCGCAAAAAGCTCATTCGGATTTATACTGAGGAAGGGTTGAAGGTTCGCCGGCGCAGAAGCCGCAAACGAGCGC
>JACQAE010000063.1 GCA_016195095.1 Pseudomonadota bacterium | reverse complement strand
TACCGGGTCAGCGGCCGTAACGCCAATGGCAGCGGCTACAGCGGCGCCGTCTCCATCGTGCCGCGCGGCGGACGCTTCGATTTCCAATGGCAGGTCGCAAGCAGCAGCTATCGCGGCACCGGAACCTTGCAAGGCAACCTCATGACCGTCGATTGGGGTGACGCGACCCCCGTCGTCTACGCCGTGGCCGCCGATGGCACGCTCAGCGGCCTCTGGTCGGCTGGCGCCGGCGAGGAGACCCTGACGCCGGAACGCTGACCGGCCATTACCCTGGCGCCGTCCGGCCACCTGGGGCGCGGGCGCCCTCCACCAACAAAGAACGCATCGCCATGGCTTTCGATCTAGTCATTATCGGTTCCGGCCCCGGCGGCTATGTCTGCGCCATACGCGCGGCGCAGCTCGGCATGGCGGTTGCGGTCGTGGAGAAGGAGCCGACACTCGGCGGCACTTGCCTTAATGTCGGCTGCATTCCCTCCAAAGCGCTGCTGCACGCGTCCGAATTGTTCACCCAAGCCGGCCACGATTTCGGCCGCATGGGAATCAAGATCGGCACGCCGCAGCTCGATCTTGCCGCGATGATGAAATTCAAGGACGACGGCGTTGACGGCAACGTCAAGGGCGTCGGCTTTCTGTTCAAGAAGAACCGCATCGAAGGCCATCGCGGCAGCGCCCGCATCGCCGCGCCGGGGCGCGTCGAGGTCGCGCAGCCCGACGGCAAGACATCGACGCTCGCATGCAAGCACATCGTCATTGCCACCGGCTCCGACGTCGCGCGCCTGCCGGGCATCGCCATCGACGAACAGCGCATCGTCTCCTCGACCGGGGCGCTGGCGCTGGCAAAGGTGCCCAAGCGCCTGCTCGTGGTCGGCGCCGGCGTCATCGGGCTTGAACTCGGTTCGGTCTGGCGCCGCCTTGGCAGCGCGGTGACGGTGGTCGAGTTTCTCGACCGCATCCTTCCCGGCATGGACCTCGAAGTCGCGCAGCAGTTCCAGCGTATCCTGCAAAAACAGGGCCTCACGTTCCGCCTCGGCGCGAAGGTCACCGCCATCGATACGTCCGGCGCGGCGCTCGCGGCCACGGTCGAGCCCGCCGCCGGCGGCGGCGCGCAGACGATCGAAGCCGATGTCGCCCTCATCGCCATCGGCCGCGTCGCCTATACCGAGGGCCTCGGCCTCGACGCCGTCGGCGTTGAGCGCGACGGCCGCGGGCGTATTGTCACCGATGGCCATTTCCGCACCAACGTCGCCGGCATTCACGCCATCGGCGACGTCATCGCCGGACCCATGCTGGCGCACAAGGCCGAGGACGAAGGCGTGGCGGTTGCCGAGATGCTCGCCGGGCAGGCCGGGCATGTGAACTACGAGGTCATTCCCAACGTCGTCTATACCTCCCCGGAGGTCGCCAGCGTCGGAAAATCCGAGGACGACCTCGCGCGCGACGGCGTCGCCTGTGTCGTCGGAAAATTTCCCTTCACCGCCAATGGCCGCGCCAAGGTCAACCTGCAAACCGACGGGTTCGTGAAGATACTGGCGGACGCGCGCACCGACCGCGTGCTCGGCGTCCACATCCTCGGCCCGGACGCCGGCAACATGATCGCCGAGGCGGCCATCGCCATGGAATTCGGCGCCTCGGCCGAGGACATCGCGCGCACCTGCCACGCGCATCCGACCTTGTCGGAGGCGGTCAAGGAAGCGGCGCTGGCGGTCGCCAAGCGGGCCATTCACATGTGAGCGGCGCGCCTTGTTTTGGCCGCCGGCGTTACCTAGTTTTCGCCGATGCGCCCGCTCTCCCGTGCGTTCTGGCTGATCGTCGCCCTGGGTTTCCTGTTCGAGGCGTGGTTGTGGGACCACCTCGAACCGCTCGCGGCCTGGCTGGTCGATCGGCTGGCGTGGCGCACGCTCAAGGCGCGCGTCGCGGCGTGGGTGGTGCATCTGCCGCCCTACCCGACGCTCCTGGTATTTCTCGTTCCCGTCGCGCTGTTGTTTCCGCTCAAGCTGCTGGGCGTGTGGATGCTGGCCAATGGCTCGTGGGTCGGCGCCATGACGATTCTGATTTTCGCCAAGCTGGTCGGCATGGGGTTCACCGCGCTCATCTTCGACGTGACGCGCGACAAGCTTTTGCGGATCGGCTGGTTTCGCCTCGTCTACGAGCGGGTCATGGCCTGGCGCAATTGGGCGCACGCGATCGTCGATCCGATCCGGCGCGCGAACCGGCAATGGATCGCGCAACGCATGGAATTCGCGCGCCACCGGCTGCGCCAATTCGCATGGCTGGCAAGGCCGCGACGCGCCGGCCGCTTCGCGCGCCGGCTGTTGCACATCAGGCGGCGCATGCATGCCGCCGTGCCGCCGCGCGCGCGGGCGCCGGCGGCGTGACCGCGCCGGCTTCCGCTGTCAGAATAGGTGCACGGCGTGCGGCGCGAACAGGCCGATGGCGGTGAACGCAACGCCGAGAACCGCCAGGCCAAGCGCGATAAAGGTCAGCGCGATCATGCCGGTGATGACGGTCGCGGAGGCGAGCACGATGCCGATCTGGAACGCCGCCGACGCCACCTCATAGTGATGATAGCGCTCCATCGCGGTGTCGCGCTTCTTCTCGGCATCCTTGGCGCGCTTGGCCAGTTCAAGCGTGCCTTCACGCGTTTCCGGCTCGGAGCGATAGCGCGCCGCGGCCTTACGCCAGGTGTCGATTTGCACGGCCATCGCGGATTTGGCGGCGGCGTCCGACGTCGCAGCGGCGGCCAGCACCATTTGTTCCGACGCGGTCAGGACGGTGGTGCGGCGGATGTTCTTGGCCTGGAAGAACGCCCATAGATTGGCGGCCTCCACGTTGTAGCTGATGGCGCCCGTCTGCGCGCTCTTGCCCAGGGTTTCCGAGAACGCCAGGAAAAGCGCGATGATCGCGATCAGCAATGCGACCTTTTTATTGCGGCTGTTGACCACGTCCGTGTGCCCGGCGCCGGCGCCATGTCCGCCGTCATGGTCGTCGTCATGCTTGATCTTGTGCTCGACTTCGTGCTGGACCGCGTGAACGCCATGACTCATGCCGTTTTCCCTCCCGCCTTTTCGCCGCCGCGCGCCGGGGTCGCGTTCGTCCCCGACACCGCGGCGACGTGTAGTCGATCGGGTGCGGAGCGCAAGCGGAAAGCAGCCGCCGATGGTGACCGTTGATGTTTATGAAGATTTTATGCGCGCGGATGCGCGGCCCGATAGGCCTTGAGCAGATGCGCGGTATCGACCGCGGTGTAAATCTGCGTCGTTGACAGCGAGGCGTGACCAAGCAGTTCCTGGATCGCGCGCAGATCGCCGCCGCGCGCCAGGAGATGCGTGGCGAAGGAATGGCGCAACGCGTGCGGCGTGGCGCTCGGCGGCAGGTCGAGCGCGCCGCGCAGGCGCGCCATCGCCAGTTGCACGATGCGCGCGCGCAGCGGCCCGCCCTTGGCGCCGACGAAGAGCGGGCCTTGCGGCGCGAGATTATAGGGGCATTGCGCGGCATAGGCCGCGACCAGCGCCACGACCGGGGCAATGACCGGCACCATGCGCGTCTTGTCGCCCTTGCCGGTGACGACGATGACATCGCCCTGCCCCGGTTCCGGGAAATCCTTGCGCTGGATCGCCAGCGCCTCGCCGATGCGCAGCCCGGCGCCATAAAGGAGCGCCAGCACGGCGGCGTCGCGCGCGAGGATCCACGGGTCGCGATCCTCGCCGGCGCGTTCATCCGGGTCGGCCACGCGCGTGGCCGCCGCCACCGCCAGCGGCTTGGGCAGCGAGCGCGCGATCTTGGGCGCGCGCACGGCGGAAAGCGCCGCGCTTGCCGCGTGGCCCTGGCTTTCGAGAAATCGCGCCAAGGAGCGAATGCCGGCCAACATGCGCATCAGCGAGCGCGAGCCGACGCTCTCGCCGCGGCGCTTGGCCATGTACGCGCGAATATCGGCGGGGAGGAGGCGGGCAAAGCCACCGGTTCCGACCCGGCCGCCATGATGCAGGGCGAGGAAGGCCAGAAACTGACAGGCATCGCGGCGATAGGCCTCGACCGTGTGCGCCGACATGCGCCGCTCGGCGCCAAGCTGGCGCAGCCATTGCTCGATTTCGTCGCCCAGCGCCGGCGTGACGAATGGCAGTCCGCCCGGTCCACGCGCCGGCTTGCGCGCCTGTGCCCTTGACATGGCGGGATTTATTGCACCCCTTTCGTTCAACCTTCATTAAGTGCCGCGAGCCGGCGGCGGGAACCATGGCAAGGCGCACCGTCGAGATACTGATTCCCGTCGCGCTCGACCAAACCTATACCTATTGCGTTCCCGAGGCGATGAACGTCGCCGTCGGCGCCTTCGTCACCGTGCCGCTCGGCGCGCGCGAATGCACCGGCATCGTGTGGGCGGAGGCGGCGCAGGCCCGCCCCGGCCTGCATAACCGGCTCAAGGACATCACCGCCACGCTCGACGTCGCGCCGCTCAAGCCGGAACTGCGCGCCTTCGTCGATTGGGTCGCCGACTATACGCTCGCCGCGCGCGGCATGGTGCTGCGCATGTGTCTGCGGCGCGGCGAGCAGCTTGGCCCCGAGCGCGCGCGCGTCGGCGTGCGCGCCACCGGCCAGCCGCCAGGCCGCATGACCGCCGCGCGCGGCCGCGTCCTCGCCGTCCTCGCCGATGGGCTGGCGCGCGGCAAGGCGGATGCCGCGCGGGAGGCGGGGGTATCGGCCGGGGTCATCGACGGGCTGATCGACGACGGCGCGTTGGCGACCCTGGTGCTGGCGCCGGAGCCGGTGGCGCGCGCGCCCGACCCGAGCTTCCAGGAGCTGCGCCTGACGCCGGCGCAGGCCACGGCCGCGTTTTCGCTGCGCTTGGCCGTGGCGCGCGGCGGCTACTCGGTCACGCTCCTCGACGGGGTGACCGGCGCGGGCAAGACCGACGTCTATTTCGAGGCCGTGTCCCAGGCCATTCGCGACGGCCGCCAGGTGCTGATCCTGATGCCGGAAATCGCGTTGACGGCGCAGTTCCTCGAGCGTTTCGCCGCACGCTTCGGCACCCCGCCCGCGCAGTGGCACTCGCAATTGCCGCCGCGCCAGCGGGCGCGGGCGTGGAACGCGGTCGCGCAGGGCGAAGTCGGCGTCATCGCCGGCGCGCGTTCGGCGCTCTTCCTGCCGTTTCGCGATCTCGGCCTCATCATTGTCGATGAGGAGCACGACCCGGCCTATAAGCAGGAAGACGGCGTGCGCTACCACGCCCGCGACATGGCGGTGGTGCGCGCCAATATCGCGCGAATTCCGCTGCTGCTGGTTTCGGCGACGCCCTCGATCGAGACCGAGGTCAACGCGCGGCGCGGACGCTATGACCGCGTGTGGCTGCCCGATCGCTTTTCCGGCCAACCGCCACCCGCGCTCGAAGCGATCGACCTGCGCAGCGAGCGGCCGGCGCCTGGCCGGTTCCTGGCGGCGCGGCTGGTGGAGGCCGTGGGACATGCGCTCGATCGCGGCGAGCAGGCGCTGTTGTTCCTCAACCGGCGCGGCTATGCGCCGCTGACGCTGTGCCGCGCCTGCGGGATGCGCTTTTCCTGCCCCAATTGCGACGCCTGGCTGGTCGATCACCGCTTCCGCCGGCAGCTCGTGTGCCATCATTGCGGCTTCGCCATGCCGCAACCGGCGCAATGCCCGAAATGCGCGGCAACCGATTCTTTCGTCGCCTGCGGGCCTGGCGTCGAGCGGCTGGAGGAGGAGGTCGCGGCGCTGTTTCCCTCAGCCCGCGTCCTCGTATTGTCGAGCGACCTCGTGGCCGGCGTCCTGTCCGCCCGCATGCACCGCAAGAAGGGCCTGCGCGTCCTCATCGACGTGGGCACGAACACGGAGATCGTTGCGGGGGACCGCGACGGGCTCGTGGCCTGCTCCACCCCCTCCGGTCC
>JACQAE010000072.1 GCA_016195095.1 Pseudomonadota bacterium | reverse complement strand
CTGAAATCCCGAGCAGCCGCCACCCTCGACCGACACGCGCAGCATCGCGCCCGCCGGCTCCGACTTGAGAATCTGCCCGATCCGGCGCGCGGCGCGCTCGGTGATGGTGACGTTGGTGCTCATGGCTCCTCGAATATTGCCAGATTCCATAACGGACAGTTATGTATTGCGTCGATCGATTGCATCCCTTGGGATCAATGACGCATTGCGTTCCCTCATGATACTACCCGAAAAAGCGAATTCCACTTATAGCGATCATGAATCTTACTTTGGAACATGATCTTATCGCAAAAGCGGTTCCCTCTTCGCCGCAAAAAGGCTCCATGGATAGCTATGTGCTCCCCGGCCGCCGGTCAATGTCGGAAACAGAGCGCATGAGGGCCGCGCCCGCCGCCTATGCCGCCGACCCCGCCACGGGCCGCGGGCGGCGCCATGCCGAGCCCATGAGCCGCACGCGCAGCGAATTCCGCCGCGACTGCGACCGCATCATCCATGCCAGCGCCTTCCGCCGCCTGGCCTACAAGACCCAGGTCTTTGTCTTTGACGAGGGCGACCATTATCGCACCCGTCTGACCCATACGCTCGAGGTCACTCAGATCGCGCGCTCGCTGGCGCGCGCGCTCGGCCTCGACGAGGACCTCGCCGAGGCCTCCGCCCTGGCGCACGATCTCGGCCACCCCCCCTTTGGCCATGCCGGCGAGCGCGCGCTCGACGAGAGCCTGGCGGCGTTCGGCGGCTTTGACCATAACGCGCAGACGCTTGCGGTCGTAACCAGGCTCGAGCGCCGCTATGCCGCCTTCGACGGTCTCAACCTGACCTGGGAAACGCTCGAGGGCCTGGTCAAGCATAATGGGCCGCTGACCGACGGCGCCGGCCGGCCCTGCGGGCGCCATGCCGCGCGCGGGGTGCCCGACGAGATCGCCGCCTATATCCGGCGCCATGACCTGCGCATCGGCACGCATGCGAGCGCGGAGGCGCAGGTGGCTGCCATCGCCGACGACATCGCCTATAACGCCCACGACATCGACGACGGCCTGCGCGCCGGCCTGTTCGCGTTGGGCGACATCGCCGCCATCGCGCCCATCGGCGAAATCCTCGATGCGATCGCCGTGCAACATCAAGGCCTCGACCCGGCGCGGCGCGCGCATGAGCTTATCCGCGGCCTGATCGGGCGCATGATCGAGGATGTGGTGGCGCAAACGCGCGCACGCCTGGCGGCGTTGGCGCCTATCTCCAGCGACGCCATCCGCGCGGCGCCGCACGGCATGGTCGCGTTCTCGCAAGCCTTCGCCGCCGCCGACCGCGCCATCAAGGATTTCCTGTTCGCGCGCATGTACCGCCACGCGCGCGTGATGCGGGTGATGGAGGAGGCGCGGGCGCTCGTGTGCGACCTGTTCGCGCGCTATCGCGCCGACGCGCAGGCGCTACCGGCGGAGTGGCGCGTGGGCGTTGCCGGCGCGCACGAGCATGGGCGCGCGCGGCGCATCGCCGATTTCATCGCCGGCATGACCGACCGCTACGCGCTCGACGAGCATCGCCGGCTTTTTGACTCGACGCCGGATTTGCGTTAGGCGGCGCCGGCGGCGAATTTTCCCGGAAATGACGATGGCGCTTACGCAACATGTTTTCGCGCAGGCTCTGCGCCTCGTGCACGCCGCCTGCGCCGCCTTGGTGGAGGACGGCGCACTGCCGCGCGGCCTCGACCTGGCGCGCGTCCTGGTCGAGCCGCCGCGCGAGGCGGCGCTGGGCGAGCTCGCGACCAACGCCGCCATGGTTCTCGCGCGCGATGCGGGAAGGAAACCGCGCGAATTGGCCGAGGCCATCGCCGCCAAGCTGCGCGCGCAGGCCATGGTCGAGCGCGTCGCGGTGGCGGGGCCGGGCTTCATCAACCTGACGCTCACGCCCGCGACGTGGCTTGCCGCGCTGCGCGCGGCGATCCTGGAGGCCGGCGAATTCGGCCGCGGCGATGGCGGAGAGGGGGGCGCGGTCAATGTCGAATATGTCTCGGCCAATCCCACCGGCCCGATGCATGTTGGGCATTGCCGCGGCGCGGTGTTCGGCGACGCGCTCGCCAATCTGCTGGCATTCGCCGGTTTTGCCGTCACGCGCGAATATTACGTCAACGACGCCGGCGCGCAGGTCGACGCGCTGGCGCGCTCGGCCTATCTGCGCTACCGCGAGGCGCTGGGCGAGGATATCGGCGCCATTCCGGCGGGCCTTTATCCCGGCGACTATCTCAAGCCTGTGGGCGCGGCGTTGGCGGCCGAGTGCGGGCGCGCGCTGTTGGGGGTGGAGGAGGGCCAATGGCTGGCGCCCGTGCGCCGCCGCGCAGTCGACCTCATGCTCGTGGAAATCCGCAAGGACCTGGCCGCGCTTAACGTGCGCCACGGCGTCTTTAGCTCCGAACGCGCGCTCATCGAGGGCGATGGCGCGCATGTTTCGGGCGATGAGGTCGCAGCGACCATCGCCTGGCTGCGCGCGCGGGGCCACGTCTATGAGGGCCGCTTGCCGCCGCCCAAGGGCGCGCCGGTCGAGGACTGGGAGGACCGCGAACAGACGCTGTTCCGCGCCACCGCCTTTGGCGACGATGTCGATCGCCCGCTGACCAAGTCCGACGGCAGCTACACCTATTTCGCCAGCGATATCGCCTATCACCGCGACAAGTACCGGCGCGGGTTTTCCCGGCTGATCGACGTGTGGGGCGCCGACCATGGCGGCTATGTGCGCCGCATGCAGGCGGCGGTCGCCGCGGTGAGCCAGGGCTGG
>JACQAE010000071.1 GCA_016195095.1 Pseudomonadota bacterium | reverse complement strand
GCGCGGGAAAGCGCAGCAGCGCCAGCGCCGCGCCCAAGGGCAGGGCAACGGTCGCCGCCAGCGCCGTCGCCGCCGCACTGACAAAGAGCGAAAGCCGCACGATTGCCATCAGTGCCGGGTCGAGGCCAACCACTAGCGATAGGGCCGACCAGCCGTCCATCGGTGTCACTCCTTCGCCTATTTTTTGCATTGTTTACTAAAACAGGCAAATATGTAAAATATGCATATATATGCGCATGAACGCCATGAGTCTTCTGACCACGACGGAAGCAGCCAAATATCTCCGCCTCAAGGAGCGCAAGCTCTATGAGCTGGTCGCCGAGAAAGCCGTGCCGTGCACCAAGGTGACCGGACGCTGGCTTTTCCCCAAGGCCGAACTCGATCACTGGATCATGGCCAGCACCGCGCGCCCTTTCGGGCTGGCGCCGCCCGAACCGCCGCCCATCGTCGGCGGCAGCCACGATCCGATGCTGGAATGGGCCTTGCGCGAGAGCGGTGGCGGTCTTGCAACCCTGCCGGAAGGCAGCGAGCGCGGGCTTGAGCGGTTTCAGGCGGGCGAAGTGACGGCGGCCGCGATCCATCTGCACGATTTGCAGCGCGCCGACCTGGACGCCAACGTTGCGGCCATGCGCAGCCGGCCGCATTTGCATGAGGCCGTGCTGATCGGATTCATTCGCCGCCGCCAGGGGCTCGTGGTCGCCACCGGCAACCCAAGGCGACTCGGTTCGCTCGCTGATATCGCGGCATCCGGTGCCCGCCTGGCACTACGCCCGCCAGGTGCCGGCGCCCAGCTTCTGCTGTTGGCGCTGCTGCATCACGCCGGCATCGACCTGCGCCAGATCGTGGTCGGGCCGGTCTGCCCAACCGGGCCTGACATTGCGCAAGCCATCCGCGGCGGCCACGCCGATTGCGGCGTGGCGACGCAGGCGGTCGCCAACGCGGCGGCGCTCGATTTCGTCGCGCTGGCGTGGGAGAGCTTCGACTTGGCGGTGCGCCAGCGCGACTATTTCCGCCCGCCCTGGCAGGCGCTCATGCGCGTGATCCGCTCGCAAGCCTTCGCCGCGCGCGCAGCCGAGCTTGGCGGCTATGATCTTGCCGAGTGCGGCGCCATTCGCTGGGCGCCGTGACCGCCGGCGCTGCGCCCGCGCTCAGGCGTTGCGGCAGGCAGCCCAGACCTTTTCCGCGCTCGCCGGCATGTCGAGACGCGCACCGGCGCCGCCCGGCACCGCGTCGGCGATGGCGTTCATGATTGCCGCCAGCGATCCCGTGGTGCCGGCCTCGCCAACGCCCTTGACGCCGAGCGGATTGGTGGTGGCGCGCGCGTTGACCTCGGCACCGACAATGTCGGGCATCGAATCGGCGCGCGGCATGGCGTAATCCATGAACGAGCCGCTCATGATCTGCCCACTGGCGGCGTCATAGACGACGTTTTCGAACAGGACTTGACCCAATCCCTGCGCCACCCCGCCATGCAATTGTCCCTCGACCAGCGTATGGTCGATAACGACGCCGCAATCATCGACCGCCGTATAGCCGACGACGGCAACCGCGCCGGTCGCCGGATCGATCTCGACTTCGGCGACGTGGCAGCCATTGGGAAAGGTCTGCGGCGTGTCGGTGGTCACCTTGGTGTCGAGGTCCTCGGCGATCTCGCCCTTTGCCTTGAGGCCGCGCGCGCGCGCGGCGAGATCGAAAAGCGAAATACCGCGGTCGGTGCCGCTCACCATGAACGCGCCGTCGGCAAACGACAGGTCCGCCTGCGCCGCCTCCAGAACATGCGCGGCGATCGCGCGGCCCTTGGCGAGAAGCGTATCGACGCCATGCACGATGGCGCTTCCGACCGCCATGGTCGAGCGCGACCCGACCGAGGCATTGCTCACGACTTCCAACTGCGAATCGCCTTGGCGCACGCGCACCTTGTCTGCGGCGATGCCGAGCCGCGCCGCCGCCAGGCGCGCATAGACCGTGGCATGGCCCTGCCCGGTCGAACCGACGCCGAGCGCGACGGTCAGAATGCCGTCGTCGGAAAACACAAGCGCCGCGCCCTCGCCCGGCAGCGCGCCGGAATGTTCCAACATGCAGGAAATGCCGACACCGCGGTGGAGGCCGCGTTTCCTGGCGTCGCGCCGCCGCTTGGCAAAGCCCGCGTAATCGGCGAGTTCCAGCGCCTTGTCGAATACGGCGGGAAAGTCGCCGCTGTCATAGACGGTGCCGACCGGCGTCTTGTGGGGCATGGCCGACTTGTGCAGGAGATTGCGGCGGCGCAGCTTGGCGGCGTCGATCCCGGTCACGCGCGCGGCCTCGTCAACGACGCGCTCCAGCACATAATTGAGTTCCGGTCGGCCGGCGCCGCGGTAAGGCCCGATCGGGACGGTGTTGCTGAACATGCAGCGCGCCGAAACGTCGATCGGCGCGATGCGGTACATGCCCGGCAGGCAGCGCGCGAAATTATTGGTGTTGAGATGCGCGCCGGCCGGCGCCACGAACGCGCCGAGATTGGCGTGATGGCGAATGCGCAGCGCCAGGAATTTGCCCTTGTCGTCGAGCGCGAGTTCGGCTTGCGCGATGCTCTCGCGCGCCTGGTTGTCGCTGACGAAGGCCTCCGAGCGCGTTGACATCCAATGCACCGACCGGCCGGCGATTTTCGCCGCCACCAGCAGCGCCAGATATTCCGGGTAGGCGGGCGTCTTCATGCCGAACGCGCCGCCCACGTCCTCGGTGATGACGCGCAGCTTCTCGCGCGGCACGCCCAGGGCCGCGATGATGTTCTCGCGCATGGTGCTCACGCCTTGCGAGCAGACCCGGATCGTGTAGTTGCCGGTCGCCGCATCGTAACTGGCGGTGGCGCCGCGCGGCTCGATCGAGGCCACGGCGAGGCGCTGATGGGTCACGGTGACGCGCGCGACATGGGCTGCGGATTGGATGATGGCTTCGACCGCGCGCGCGTTGGCGTCGGCGTCGGCCGCCGGTCCCGGCCAGTCGAGCGCCAGATTGCCCGGCGCCTGCGGCCATAGAAGCGGCGCGGCCTCCGTGCTCGCCGCGGCAAGGTCGGTGACCGACGCCAGTTCCTCATAATCAACGGCCACAAGTTCAGCGGCGTCCTGCGCCTGCGTCGCGCTCGCCGCCACCACCAGCGCCACCGGCTGACCGACATGCATCACGCGTTCATCCGCCAGCGGCGGGCGCGGCGGCAGGACGAGCTTCGATCCACCGCGCCCGACCATCGGCGGATGCCGCGTGATGCTCACGACGCCGCTCGCCTGCATGTCCGCTGCCGTGAGCACGCAGACGACCCCCGACGCGGTGCGCGCGCGCTCGGTGGCAATGCCGCGGATGCGCGCATGCGCATGCGGTGAGCGCACGAAAGCGGCGAACCCTTGCCCGGCCTCGCGCACGTCGTCGATAAATCGGCCGAGGCCGCGAACCAAGGCGTCGTCCTCGACGCGAATGGTGCGTGATGCGTGCTCGGATGCGTGGTCGGCGCTCATGCGGATTTCCGTTGTGGGGGCATTTGGCGGCCGCAGACAACCGCATTTGCCGGCATTAAACAAGGCCGCGGCGCGCCGGGCTGGCTGGCAACGCGCACCGCCGCTATAGTGGCCGATTGTCGCATCGCGCGAATTCGCCGCGGGGGTCGCCAGCCATGAACGAACGTCATAATGGCGGTGGCAACGGCCGGCTGGTCGTCGAAGTCCCGAAAACGCGCTTCGCGGTGAGCCGCGAGGCCTTTGTTTCGGGCGCGGTCATGCGGCGCGAGCAGGACGCGATATTCGACCATTGCTGGATCTATGTCGGTCACGCCTCGGAACTGCGCAATCCCGGCGATTTCAAGACCCGCCAGGTCGCCGGCCGTCCGGTCATTTTCGTGCGCGACCGCCAGGGAAGCGTGCGCGCGCTGATCAACTCATGCCGCCATCGCGGCGCCACGGTATGCCGCGAGCGCGAGGGCAACGCGCGCGGCTTCAACTGCCTTTATCACGGCTGGAGCTACAACACCGACGGCAGCCTGCGCGGCGTGCCCGGCGAGGACGCCTATCCGCCGGGCTTCGACAAGGCTGACATGGGACTGCGCGCGGTGGCGCGGCTCGAGCACTACCGGGATTTCTACTTCGTCAATTTCGACGCGCGGGCCGAAGCGCTCGAGACCTACCTGGCCGACGCCAAGGACTATATCGACCTCGTCGTCGATCAGTCGCCGTCCGGGCGCATGGAGATCATTTCCGGAACGCAGGAATACGATATCCGCGCCAACTGGAAGCTCCTGGTCGAGAACAGCGTCGATGACTATCACCTCCTCGCCACGCATTCGACCTGGCTCAATTACATGCGCAATTCCGGGGTCAACGTCACGCCGCCGAAGGGCTCGGGACTGCTGCTGCCGACCAAGGGGCAGGGCCGCGACCTCGGCAATGGCCACCTGACCACCGACAATCCGAACTTCCGCGGCCGGCCGGTGGCCAAATGGATCTCGGTCTATGGCGAGGAGGCCAAGGCAGATATCGCGGCCATTCGCGCCGAGCTGGTGGCGCGGCTGGGCGAGGCGCGCGCCAGCCGCGTTGCCGATACCAACCGCAACCTCGTGATCTTCCCCAATCTTGTCATCGCCGATGGTTCCTCGGTGACGGTGCGCCATTTCTACCCGCTCGGCCCCGACCACATGCGCGTCGTCGCCTGGGCGCTTGGGCCGGTGGAGGAAACCGAGGCGCAGCGCGCGCGGCGCTTGCACGCATTCCTCACCTTCTACGGCCCCGGCGGGTTTGCGACGCCCGACGATGTCGCTGCCTTGGAGGCGGTGCAGCAGGGCTATGCCGCCTGGCGCGAGGTTGGCTGGAACGACCTCTCGCGCGGCATCGCGCGCAACGACGATCAGCTCAATTCCGACGAAGGGCACCTGCGCGTCTTCTGGCGGCGCTGGAGCGAATTGGTCGAGGCGCACGCATGAGCGCCCCACGCGCCGCCGCCGCGGCGGTCTCGCGCGCGCAGGTCGAGGATCTGTTCTACCGCGAAGCCGACCTCCTCGACCGCTGGCAGCTCGACGAATGGCTCGGCATGCTTGGCGAGGACGCCGTCTACCTCGTTCCGCCCAACGACAAGCCGGACGCCGATCCACGCTCGACATTGTTCACCATCGCCGACGATATCGTGCGCCTGCGCGAGCGCGTCATCCGGCTCAAGGATCCCAACTGCCATGCCGAATTCCCGCCCTCGCGCACCCGCCGTGTGATCGGCAATGTCCGCATCACCGGTGTCGAGGACGCAACGATCTGCGCGGCGGCAAATTTCATCGTCTATCGCTTTCGCCGTGACACAAGTCCCTATGTTTTTGTCGGCCAATACCGCAATCGGCTGCGCCGCGCCGGCGGCGAACTCAAGATCGTCGAGCGCCGCGCGATACTCGACGCCGAGGAGCTTGGCGCCCTCGGGTCGGTGAGCTTCATCCTTTAGAGCCCTGTCCTGCTTTGATGCAATCAAAGCCAGGGCTCGCACTTTTTGTTCTGACGCGTTTTCTTCACGCGAACCGGTACCCACTTCGCTCGAAAACGCTGGTTTTTTGTTTTGACGCGTTTTCTTCACGCGAACCGGTACCCGCTTCGCTCGAAAACGCTGGT
>JACQAE010000070.1 GCA_016195095.1 Pseudomonadota bacterium | reverse complement strand
TGGCTGGGGGTGGTGTTGCCGGTCGGTCGTCTCGGAGCCGCGCAGATGCGCGGGCTTGCGCGCATCGCGAGCGAGTTGGGCGACGGCGATATCAGGCTCACGGTGTGGCAGAATCTGCTGGTTTCCGGAGTGCCGGACGACAAGGTCGCGGCGGCCGAGGCGGCGCTCACCGCGATCGGATTGTCCGCCAGGACGGCGTCGATCCGCGCCGGTCTCGTTGCCTGCACTGGAAATATCGGCTGCCGTTTTGCCGCCGCCGACACCAAGCGTCACGCCGAGGCTATCGCCGCGCATTGCGAAAATCACATCGCGCTCGATAGTCCGGTCAATATTCATATCACCGGCTGTCACCATTCCTGCGCGCAGCACTATATCGGCGATATCGGTCTGCTCGCGTGCAAGGTGCAGGATAACGAGGACGCCGACGCGGTCGAGGGCTATCACGTCTACCTTGGCGGCGGGTTCGGGCCGAACGCGGCCATCGCTCGCGAATTTCGTCGCGACGTGAAGGCGCAGGATGTGCCCGCGCTGATCGAGCGCATGTTGCGCACCTATCTCGCGAACCGCGCCGCGCGCGAAGAGACCTTTCTTGCCTTCACCCGCCGCCACGACGCCGACGCGTTGAAAAAGATGCTTGATGACGAGGTGGGCGTGCGATGACCCAGGCATTGGCGCAGCCGATCCCAATGCTGGTGCCCGAGAGCGCGCCATTCACCGCCGAGCAGCGCATCTGGCTCAACGGCTTCTTCGCCGGGCTCGTGTCGCTGGACGGGTTTGGCGTGACGCCGCTGACGCCCGCGCAGTCGGCGGCGCTCATGCCCACGGCTTCCGCCGCCGTCGGAGCCTTTGGCGACGGCGACGACGGCGAGGCCCCTTGGCACGATCAGGCATTGCCGCTTGCCGATCGCATGCAGTTGGCGCAAGACCGCCCGCTTCGCCGGCGCCTGATGGCGGCGATGGCGCAGCAGGATTGCGGCCAATGCGGCTACAGCTGTGAGGACTATTCAAACGTTTTGTTTCTCAAGCAGGAAAATCGCCTGAACCTGTGCGTGCCGGGCGGCAAGGAAACCGCCCGTATGCTCAAGACGTTGTTCGCGGAATTGGACGCCGCGCCGACTGCGCCCGCGCTCGCGAAACCCTGGCCGGTCGATCCAGTCCGCGCCGCCGATGTCGGACCGTCGCGCGACGCGCCCGCCTTTGCCACCGTCGCCGCGCGAACGCGCCTCAACAAGACGGGCTCGCGCAAGGAGACCTGGCACATTGAACTCGATCTTGCCGGCAGCGGCATCGATTACGCGGTCGGCGATTCCTGCGGCGTCTATCCGACCAACGATCCCGCGCTTGTCGCCGCGGTGATCGCGGCGATCGGCGTGCCAGCGGATCAACCGGTCGCCGAACGCACGCTGACGGAGGTTCTGACCGGCGGCGTATCGTTGTCGCCAGCACCCGACATGCTGTTCCAACTCATCTCCTACCTGACCGGCGGCGAGCGGCGGGCGAAAGCCAAGGCACTGGCCGCCGGCGAGGACCCCGACGGCGACGCGGAATGCCTCGATGTGCTGGCGGCGCTGGAGAAATTCCGCGGCGTGCGGCCCGACCCCGAGGCCTTTGTCGAGGCGCTTGACGCGCTGCAACCGCGTCTTTATTCGATCTCCTCCTCACCCCTGACCAGTCCCCGTCACCTGTCGCTGACCGTCGATGCGGTACGCTACCAGGTCGGCAAGCGCACGCGACTCGGCGTCGCCTCCACCTTCTTCGCGCAACGCGCCGCGCTCGGGACCCGCGTGAAAGCCTATGTCCAAAAAACGCACGCTTTCGGCCTGCCTGGCGATCCCGCGACGCCGATCGTCATGATTGGCCCCGGCACCGGTATCGCGCCGTTCCGCGCCTTCCTGCATGAGCGCATGGCCACCAAGGCGCCGGGACGCAACTGGTTGTTCTTCGGCCACCAGCGCAGCGATTGCGACTTCTTTTACGAGGAGGAATTGACGGCAATGAAGGCGAGCGGCCTGCTGACGCGGCTCTCGCTTGCGTGGTCGCGCGATGGCGCGGAAAAATTCTACGTGCAGGACCGTATGCGCGAGGTCGGTCGCGACCTGTGGGTTTGGCTCGCCGATGGCGCGCATGTCTATGTCTGCGGCGACGCATTGCGCATGGCCAAGGACGTCGAGCGCGCGCTCGTCGATATCGTCGCCCAGCACGGCGCGCGCACCACCGACGAGGCGATTGCGTTCGTGGGCGAGCTGAAGAAAAAAGGTCGCTACCAGCAGGATGTGTATTGAGATGTCAACGCGAAAACTTGGCAGCGCGTCCCAGATCTCGCGCTCGACCGCTGCGCAGGTGGCCATGGCGCGGCGCAAATGTCGCGAGCGGCCTTCTCGGTTGGGCAAGGCATGAAACCGCTGACCGAGACCGCCACCGCTTGCGCACCGTTGGCGGTGCGAACGACCTGTCCCTATTGTGGCGTCGGCTGCGGGCTGTTGGCGCGTGCGGATGGACACGGCGGCGGCGCCATCGAAGGCGACCCCGATCATCCCGCCAATTTCGGGCAGCTGTGCTCAAAAGGAGCGGCGCTCGGCGAAACGCTCGACCTGGGCGGCCGGCTCCTCCATCCGCTGGTGCGCGATCGCAATGGCATGCTGGCACGGAGTTCGTGGACGGAGGCGCTACAGGCCGTGGGCGACGGGTTCGCGCGCGTCATCGCGCGCGATGGCGCGGACGCCGTGGCATTTTATCTTTCCGGGCAATTGCTGACCGAGGACTACTACGTCGCTAACAAGCTGATGAAGGGATTCATCGGATCGGCCAATGTCGACACTAATTCGCGGCTGTGCATGGCGTCGTCGGTCGCGGCGCATCGCCGCGCGTTCGGCGCCGACACGGTGCCGGCGGTCTATGCCGATCTCGACGCGGCCGACCTCATCGTGCTTGTCGGCTCCAATGCCGCCTGGTGCCATCCGGTGCTGTTCCAACGCATGGTGAGGAACCGGCGCGAGCGCGGTGCGCGCATCGTCGTGATCGATCCGCGGCGCACGGCGACGGCGGAGGAAGCGGATCTGTTCCTTCCCCTCGCGCCTGGCGCGGACACCGCGTTGTTCTGCGGACTGCTGGTATACCTTGCCGACCATGACCGCATCGATCGCTCCTATCTCGCCGCGCACACCAACGGCTTCGATGCCGCGTTGGCGCGCGCGCGATCGATTGCGCCCGACATGCGGACCGCGGCGCATGCGTGCGGATTGAACAAGGCGGACGTGTCGCGTTTCTTCGAACAGTTCGCAACGACCGCGAAAGTCGTCACCTGCTTCTCGCAGGGGGTCAACCAGTCCGCCCAGGGCACCGACAAGGCTAACGCCATCATCAATTGCCACCTCGCCACCGGACGCATCGGCAAGCCCGGCGCCGCGCCGTTCTCGCTCACCGGTCAGCCCAATGCGATGGGCGGCCGCGAGGTCGGCGGCCTGGCCAATCAGCTGGCGGCGCACATGAATTTCACGCCGCCCGACATCGATCGGGTGCGCCGCTTCTGGCATGCGCCGCGCGTGGCGACGCGGGAGGGCCGCAAAGCGGTCGCGATGTTCGAGGCCATTGCGCGCGGCGAGATCAAGGCCTTATGGGTGATGGCGACCAATCCCGCCGTTTCGCTGCCGCGCGCACGCGCCATGCGCGAGGCGCTGCAAAAACTCGAATTGCTTGTCGTTTCAGAAAACGTCGCCGCCACCGACACCGTGCATGCCGGCGCGCATGTCGTTCTGCCGGCGGCGGCGTGGGGCGAGCGCGACGGCACGGTGACCAATTCCGAGCGGTGCATCTCACGCCAGCGCTCGTTCCTGCCGCCTCCCGGCGAGGCGAGACCGGATTGGTGGATCGTATCGCAGGTCGCGCAGCGCATGGGATACGCCGCGGCGTTTTCATATGCGTCCGCCGCCGACATTTTCCGCGAACACGCGGCGCTATCTGCATTCGAAAACGGCGGCACGCGCGATTTCGATCTCTCGGCGTTCGCCGAAATCACGGATGACGAGTATCGTGGCCTCGTGCCCACGCAATGGCCGGCGCGCACCGGCGAGCCGCGCGGTGATCGGCGCTTTTTCGCCGCCGGCGGCTTCTTCACCCCCGACCGCAAGGCGTGTTTCGTGCCGCCGGAAATGCCGGAATTGCGTGGCGCGCTATCCGAAGAATTTCCTTTCCGTCTCAACACCGGGCGTATCCGTGATCAATGGCACAGCATGGCACGGTCAGGTCGCAGCGCACGCCTGGGCCTGCATTTTCCCGAACCGTTCGTCGAAATCCATCCCAAAGAAGCGGCGGGCCTAACACATGGCGAATTCGCCCGCGTGACGACCGCGCATGGCGCCTGTGTGCTCAAGGTCGTGTTCAGTGATGGCCAGCGCCGTGGCTCGCTATTCGTGCCGATCCATTGGAGCGGGGAGACGTCGTCGAGCGCGCGCGTCGGCGACCTTGTGGCGCCGTGCACCGATCCGCATTCCGGGCAGCCGGAAGCAAAGGCAACGCCGGCCGCCATCGCGCCGATTACCTTTGCGCTGCGTGGCGTCGCGCTGGCCCGCCGGCCGGTGGCATTGCCCGAGACGGCTTGGTGGGCGCGCGTCGCGGCCATCGATGGGTTTGGTTACTTCCTGGCCAGCAACGATACTGTCGCGAAATGGCAAGAATACGCGCACGCGTTGTTTTCGCCGCCGGCCGAGCTCGCGGAATATTCGGATGCGCCGCGCGATACCTACCGCGCGGCTGCCTTCATCGACGGCCGGGTGGAAGGCTGCCTATTTGTCGGACCCGCGCACGGCGTGCCGCTTTGGGGCGCGGTCAAGGCCGTGTTCGCCGCCGACAGGCTCGACCATGCGCAGCGCCGCGTCCTGCTCTCTGGCCGCCCGTGTGATGGTCCGACAGAGGGCGGGCCCGTTGTCTGCGCGTGTTTCGGCGTCGGCCTCACGACCATCCGCGCGGCCCTCGCCTCACGTGCGGCCAAGAATGTCGAGGAGATCGGCGAGGCGCTGCGCGCCGGAACCAATTGCGGCTCGTGCCTGCCGGAACTCAAGAGAATTGTTGCGCGCGAGCGGGCCGCGCGAGGCGCCGAAACGCGCGCCGGCCTCGGAATGTGAATTTTCTGCCCGCGGACTCGTGAAGTTCGTCGGGGGTGACGTTCACGGCGACGCGCGCGGAGGAATGCCGCGCGAGCGGCGTTCGTGGCAACATTCGACGTGGTATGGTCGCGCACGCAAACATGCCTCGACGCACGATCTTCGAGCGCAAAATAGTGCCCGTCGCCCCAGTCGGCGATATCGTAGTGCAGCGACCCGACACGCCGGGCACCTACTTCGACAAGGCAATTCCAGCCTGCGGCATCGTCCCATGCACCGGCACCTTCACCCGGCGGCAGCAGCAGGCGCCGCGGCCGGGCCTCTCCACTTTCGTGCGCAACCGCAAATTCATATGTCACAGCGATGACGGCATCGATGTCGAACATCGAGCGACCGACTTCATCTTGAAAAATCACCAAGCCCTGCTTCCCGAGGAGCGGCGTGAGTTGTCCGAAAATGTCTTCGTTCAGGTCGGGCCACTTTCTTGCGGTCGCTTCACGCCACGTCCGCTTTTCACCCGATAGCGACCAGAAAGCGGACATGGCCGGATATCAGCTTCGTGCCGTTTACGGTCGAAACCGGCCGGATTCGGTGGCGCGGCCCGGCTCATGAAGACTGGCGCCCAGAACCATCGGACGAAAGAATTGGGCCTATCCGATACACAAGTGCGCGTGCGGCCATTCGTCTCGCCCGAGGCGTGGAGTTTTCGATACGGCGCTTGCGGTAAATGTCTAGCGACGGCCCAAAGCGGATGGTCGTCGAATTCAGGTCTCTAAGCATTTGAATTTTGTGAATTTAATTTCCGTCCCGGGACGCTGGGTTTCCGATTGGATTTTGAGATGGCGTCGGCAAGGTCACGTTATCGACGAGGCGCCGGCTCTGCCGCGTCAAGATATCATCGCTAACTGATTGTAACGACAATCCCGCCAACCGATAATGACGCTTCCAGCCGACGCGCATTTTCTTCAGCGGATTCGATGTCCTTAGACATCGCTTTCTGTGAGGACATTGAATTGTCGGCAAACGCTTATCGGTGACAATTGCGCCGAGCGCTATCACACTAGGTTTTGCACAGGATGATCGTAAGGCGATCGGCTGGTATCGCAAGGCTGCTGACGCAGGCAACACCGACGTGATGACATTTCTTGGTCAGCACTACACGTCGGCTCGAGGCGTTGAACGAGATCACGTCGAGGCTGCTCGGTGGTATGGGCGCGCCGCCGAAAGAGGTGACACGGGTGGGGGATGGTCGCTTATGGGAAGGCGCTTGCGCATGGAGTCGGCGTCGCAAAGAACGAAGCGTTAGCGGTCGACTACTACCGCCGCGCGGCGAGACTCAATCAGGCCCTTGCCTTTGCGCATCTCGGCGTTGCGTATTTTTTTGGTCGTGGCGTCGAAAAGGGCATGCATCGGGCCGCGGAATGATTCCGCCGTGCGGCGGATCGGAACATTGCTCGGGGGTCATTAGGTCTCGGGTTGATGTATGAACGTGGACTTGGAGGCCTGCCAAAGAACAGGAACGAAGCGATCAAATATCATCGCCAGGCGGCAGAAGCCGGTAACGAGGCGGCACTCTGACGGCCGGAGAGCTAGCAACACCCCCTGATGGTGGCTCAGCAGGGCGCGTGGAACCGGGCAAGCCGCGACGCTTCTATGGCTCGGTCGAAATCGACATGGTTCGTCCGGTGAAGTCGTTCGACGCCATCCTAAATGCGGTGGCGATGGAGCTTCAGCGCAACCAAGGCGCCAAGGTGATGGTCGACGCCAACATCACCGATCTTGCGAATCTCGAAAGCCATCGTTCACTCACGAAATGTCAGCCGATGATGGTCGCCAGTGTCTCACTTTTTGGGCGAGTGGGAAATTCTTGGAAACAAGCAGCCGTAATCAATGGCCCAGGGAAGTGCTGGTGCCAGGGGCGGATCGAACCACCGATACATACGCGCTCAGGAAAACTCGTGGCGACCCTCGCCTACGCATACTCGACGAAGCATTCCACAGCTACGAGGCCGGAGCCAAATAAGAGCCAAATCGGAAAATGGCGACCCCGGCAAGACTCGAACTTGCGACCCCTGGTTTAGGAAACCAGTGCTCTATCCAGCTGAGCTACGGGGCCTTTTTCCATTCCGGCTTTTCTACCACAAATCCACGGCCGTGTTTTTTCAGCTTGACGATCTTCAGTTTAGGAAACCGCTGCTATATCCGGCTGAGCGACGGGACCGCGACGAGAATTTCCGTTCCGGGCGCTTTCCGCGCGCCGCATACAAGGCGGTTGCGTTCTTACTTTGCTCCCCGCCGCTTGGAAAGCATCTCGGTGGAGTGGACAAATTCTACCCCTGCCTCCGGCCCAAGGACACTGGGCCGCGGCGTTAATCGCGCGCGCTCGGGCCGGCATGCCGCTCGACAGTGGCGAACCCACGCTTTCTTGTTGAATTTCCGGAAACGAGCAGTGGAATTGCGGCACACTGACCGTTCCGGTCCAGCGCTTGAGAGCATGATCCCGAAAAATGGAAACCGGTTTTCGGGATCGTGCTCTCGTTGTTGCTTGCGGATACCCAATTTCCGCCGAGATGATCGAAACACGCCACCCCGGTCACAGACTGCCGCTGCGGCGACAATTCTCGGACGACCCATCGTTCCGCGTTGCCCGAATCTGAGAAACCCGCAAAAAATGCAAATTGCCGCTCCCATTCAAACGACGGCGCTGTTACGTTTCGGCCCTGTCGCGTCCTGTACGGAGTGACCGTATTCGCATGGCCTCGCCATCGACGCTATTCAATTGGGACGATCTGCGCATTGTGCTGGCTATTGCCGAACATGGAACCATTTCCGGCGCGGCAGCGATCCTGCGCATAAGCCATCCGACCGTGTCGAGGCGGTTACGGCAAATCGAACAGCGGCTTGGTGCGCGTTTGTTCGAGCGCACGCCGACTTCCTGCCGCCCGACCAAAGCCGGCGAGGAAATGCGAATACTCGCCTGCCGCATGCGCGACGACATCGTCGCGCTCGAAGCGCGCATCGCCGGGCGGGACAAAGGTCCACGCGGTTCTGTCCGTCTCACGGCGCCGGATGCCGTATCGGAATATTTGTTGCCGGCCATGCTGGCGAAAATCTGCCGCGAGGCGCCGGAACTGACCATCGAACTGATGGTTTCCAATCGGGTGCTCTCATTGGCGCAACGCTCCGCCGACATAGCCCTGCGTGTCACCGATACACCTAATCCAGTGCTGCGGGGACGGCGCGTGGGGACCGTTGCCGTTTCTGTTTATGCCGCACGGTCACTGGCGGCGGCCCGGCCCATGAGCCAAGTCACCGATCTTCCCTGGATCGGCTACGATGCCGCCCTGGCCTGCACCAAGCCTGGCGCATGGGTCACGGCAAATGTGCCGGACAATTGCATCCGCTTCCGCGCCAATACGCTTCCGGGCGCCGCGCAGGCAATCCGCTCCGGCATCGGCGTGGGCCTATTGCCGTGCTTTGTCGGCGGCAGCATTCCAGAGATCGTCAGGGTGGAGCCGCCGATTCCATCCCTCGATTTGGGCCTGTGGTTACTCGTCCACCCAGACATAGCGCGGGTTCCCAGGGTGCGTACCGCGCGCGACGTCCTCGCCCGGCTGCTGAAGGCCGCGGCACCCCTGTTGTCGGGCGAGGTATCCTGAGCACTAATTCCGTGCGCCCATCAGGTCGGAAAGGTGGGAGCCGCGTTCGGCGAGATAGTTCTCAAATCGGCGCCCATAATCGGCCACCACCGCCTGTTGCACGCTTTGCCGCTCGGCCAGTGCGGTCCGGTAGGCCTCGATGCGGCTGGTCGCGCTGAAGATCCTGAAGTCTGCTATGCGGTCGAACGTGTCGAACAATCTGAAAATCGGCGCGAACGCCGCATCGACCAGATGGAAGTTTTTTCCGGCGAAGTAGGGGCCCGCCTCGAGATGGCCGTCAAGCCGAGAAAACCTCGCACGCAGGTCGTCCTTCTTGCGCTCGAAACCCGATGCGTCCGATGCGGTATAAAATCCAAAGATGTCGGCGATGGTCGCCGAAGCGAACTCGATCCAGGCGCGATGCCGGGCTTTCGCGAGCGGCTCGGCCGGATAGAGGGGCAGCCCCGGCACGGTTTCCTCCAGGAACTCGCAAATCACGGTGGTTTCGAAAAGAGTCTCGTCGCCCATGCGCAAAACTGGCACCTTGCCCAAGGGGGAAATCCGCGAAAACCAAGCCGGTTTGTCAGCGAGGTCGATGTAAACGTGCTTGTAGGCCGCGCCTTTTTCGGCCAGCTGGATCGCGGCGCGCTGGGTAAAGGGGCACAGGTGGTTGCTGATGAGTTCCACGGATTGCATCTCCATACCTTGGGTTTCCGCGAAATTGGCCCTCGGAACCGGGAAATGCGATGAAAAATTCTTTCACCCTTCTGTGCAGGAACGTTCAGTCGGCACGCGGCGCGTTCACGATCCCCGCACGACCTTCGGGCGCCGCCCCCCAGGCCAAGCTCCGCGCGCGGCAACGTGGCGCGGGGCCGCGCCCGGTGGCGGGAGGCCTACACGAAACTGTCGATGGTTTTCAGCGCACCGGACAGCGCAACGCCGTCCTCGTCCTTAAGCGCTGCCTCGCGCAAACGGCGCACCCATAAGGCCGCATCGGGCCGGCCATCGAGCTTCTCGGCGCCGGTCATCACCTTGTCGAATTTCGACCGGCCGCGCGCATGGGTGTCGGAATAGCCCTTCACCAGCCGGCGCGCCTGCAGCAGTTCGACCGCCAGCGCATAGTCCTTTGCCGCCGCGGCCCTGACATTCGCCAGCCAAGCGTCGCGATGCACGACCTCGTTGGCGTGCCGCAACGTACCGCGGCGGAAACGTCGCAGACCGCCAAGCAGGTAGAGCATCAGGAACCATCCGATGGTGCCGGTCTTCACACGGCGGCCACGATTGACGAAACCGTCGAGCAACTTGAGCAGGCGCGGACTGCGCTCGATGTAGCGACCGATCGCCGCCGGTAGCGAGCCGGCGACCTCGTCCATGCGCGGATGCATGAACTCGGTCATGTAGACGAGTTGATCGGGCGTGGCCGCCATCTGCGCGCGCACGCGATCGAAGCGGCTACCACGCGTCTTGAGATCGGCGACACGAAAAACATCGTCATAGGCCATCGCGACGGCGAGGTATTTCGCCGCCGTACGCGTGAGTGCGAATCTCTTGGCCTCGCCGCCGGCGGCCTTGTCGCGCGCTAGCATGTCGGCGAGGAGATCGAGAAAGTCACCGCCATAGGCCACATCCTGGAAGTCGACCACCCGCTGCAGCCCGGCGCTGATCATGTCGAGGGTCGGGGCCGGGAAAGAGGCCGAAGCGCGGGCAACCAGGGCGTCATAGGCGCCATGTCCGAGCGGCGCCAGCGCCGGGAAACGTTTCGCGGCGGCGGGCATCGGCGCGACCGGCTTTTGCCCCGCGGCCAAGTCGGCGCTCGCCTGGTCGTAGCCAAGCGCGAAGGCGCGCAGGCTCGGTTCGACGCCGACGCCGGCGGCACGAATCGTGGTCTCGAAGGCGGCGCGCTCGAACGGCAGTTGCCTGGTCGCGGCAAGCGCCCCGAACAACACCGCCGAAACCACGCTGCCCGATCGCTCGGCCAGCGCCGCCATGTCGAAGGCGATAAAGCTTTTCGCGGCGGCTCCCGCCGCGGCATAGACTGCCTCCGCATCGCCAATGCCGTCGCCGGGTGCCTGCTTCTCGACGACCGCATAGGATCGGTGTGACGAGGCGATCAGCGTGGTGCGGTCGGGCGTCACCAGGCCGCGTTGGATGGCGCGGCCGGCCTCCATCAATTCGGCGCCGATGACGATATCAACTTCGCCCGGCTCCGCCATGAGCGAAAGGACCGGCCGCAGGACGCGCGGCGCGTCCTTCGGCAGCGGCAGGGTCTCGATGAAATATATGGTGGCGCCGGTTCGTTGGGCGACGCCGGGCACCGAGGTCGATTGCGCCACCCAGTGTTGGCTCTCGCACAACGCGACGATCCAATCGACCAGCACGCCGCCGCCCTGGCCGCCCATCGCCATCACCGCGATCGCCAGCGGCTTGGTCGTGTCGAGAACGGGAGAGGCGGATGGCGCGATCGTCATCGAGGTTTCCGCGTGTCAGGCGAAGGCGATACGGCGGCGTGCGCGGCGGCGCTGCAGAGCGCCGATCACCGTCTTGCGTATCTTGGCCAGGAAAACGTCCATGCGCGTCGGATTGTGGATGATATCGGCGCGGTAGAACGACGGGCAGAGCACCGCCGCCTCCGCCACCTCGCCGCAATTACCGCAGCCAACGCAAGTGTCATCGATCGCGGCAACCGGGTCGTCCTTGAGCGGATCGTCAGTGCGCTTGACGGAGAGCGATGGGCAGCCGGACAGGCGAATGCAAGCATGATCGCCGCTGCAGACGTCCTCGTCGACGCCGAAGCGCTCGCGCACCATGCGCTGGCCGCTTTTCACCGCCTTGTTGAACAGGGGCTTCACCCGTCGCTGCTTGTTGAGCATGCATTCCGAGGACGCGACGATGATCTTGGGCCCGGGCGTCTTGTCAGTCAGCGCCTCTTTCAGCGTATCGCGCAACTTGGCAACGTCGTAGGTGCGATCGATCTGCCGCACCCAGGTCGCGCCGACGCCCTCGACCGCCTTGGCGATCGGATGTTGGGTCGAGCGCACCTCGCTGTCGGCGCGCGACGACAGAATATCCTGACCGCCCGTCGCCGAGGAGTAGTAGTTGTCGACGACGACGACAACGCCGTCATGCTTGTTGTAGACGGCATTGCCGATGCTGCTGGTCAGGCCGTTATGCCAGAAGCCGCCATCACCCATGACCGAGATCGACTTCTTGTCGGCTTTGACGTTGAAGGCTGCGGCCGAGGCCGGTCCGAGGCCGTAGCCCATTGTGGTGGCGCCGATATTGAACGGAGGCAGGATCGAGAACAGATGGCAGCCTATGTCCGCGGCAACGTGATGCGGGCCCAACTCCTGCTCGACAAGTTTCATCGCCGCGAAGATTGGCCGCTCCGGGCAGCCGGTGCAGAAGCCCGGCGGGCGCGCCGGTACAGCGCCGGCCAACGCCTTGACCCGCTCATCGTCGTGGATGTTCGGCACGTTGGGCGCGCGCAGTTGATCGGACAGGGCCGATGGCGCGTTAACGGCCAGAAATTCCCGGACGCCCTTGAGCATCACGTCGGCGACGTACTCGCCGGCCATCGGCAGGACGTCCTTGCCGGCAATCCTGGTATTGATGTCGCGCCGTCGCAGGATCGTATTGATCGCCTGCTCGATATATTCCGGCTGGCCTTCCTCAACGATCAGCACCGCTTTCTTGCCGGTGCAGAACGCGGCAACCTCGTCGTCGACCAGCGGATAGGTGACGTTCATGACATAGAGCGGCACCCGCGTCGCGCCCCAAACGTCGGCCAGGCCGAGACGGCGCAACGCGCGGATCACGCCATTATACATGCCGCCCTGCATGATGACGCCGATATCCGCGAGATCGCCGGCGAAAACCTCGTTGAGCTTGCGCTCCTTGATGAATTTGACGGCCGCCGGCCAGCGCTGCTCGATCTTCTCCTTTTCGTGCAGATAGGAGGCCGGCGGCAACACGATCCGGCTGGTGTCACGTGACGGGTTCTCCAGCGCCTGCTTGAGCGTGAACGGCGGCGGCTTGTTGTCCTTGGCGATGAAGCTGCCGTGGACGTGGCAGGAGCGAATGCGCACTTCCAGCATCACCGGCGTGTTGGAGGCTTCCGATAGCTCAAAGCCGTCCTCGACGGCCTTAACGATCGATTCCAGGTTGGGTCGCGGATCGAGCAGCCATATTTGCGATTTCATGGCGAAGGCATGGGAACGCTCCTGCATGATTGAGGAGCCTTCGCCGTAATCCTCGCCGACGACGATCAGCGCGCCACCCTTGACGCCGCCGGACGCGAGATTCGCCAAGGCGTCGGAGGCGACATTGGTGCCGACGGTGGACTTGAACGTCACCGCGCCACGAATCGGGTACATGACCGATGCGGCGAGCGACGCGGCGGCGGCTGCCTCCGAAGCGGAAGCGGAGAACTGCACGCCAAGCTTGGCCAGGGTATCCTGCGCGTCGGCCAGGACATCCATCAGATGCGAGATCGGCGCGCCCTGATAGCCGCCAACATAGCCGACGCCGGATTGCAGCAACGCCTTGGTGATCGCGAGGATGCCTTCGCCGCGGAATTCCTGACCGGCGCCGAGTTCCAGATCCCGCACTTCCTTGGCAAAGGATCGTTCAGCCATGATACGCTCCGTTCAGCGCTGCCCCGCCAACCCACCGAATGACTTTAACAGACGGCCAACCCTTGCGGTGGTCGCAGATGAGTCTCCGACGTTATTTTATTCATAAAGAATTTTCCTGTCGATGTTTACAACCCTCGCGGCGTCAAGGCGCCCAATTCACCGAGGCATCCGACCGGCGACGCGGGTTTGGGCGGCATGGCGATTGACACTTTTCCGCGCGCCGATAATATTTCAATCTTAAAGTAATAGCTGGCCGCGCGCCGATCGCACGGGGACGGCGACGGCCCGACGCAACCCGCGAGGAGCAGACGATGTCCGCTACTCTTTTGACGCAGCTGGCGGCGGCGATCGCCAACGGCACGGTCCGCATTATCGATCTGACGCAGACCTTGCGACCCTCGACGCCGGTCATTCAACTGCCGCTGCCTTTCGCGCCGTCCAATCCCTTCACCATTTCCGAAATCTCGCATTATGACGAACGCGGCCCGGGCTGGTATTGGAACAACCTCTCGATGGGAGAGCACACCGGCACCCATTTCGACGCCCCAGTGCATTGGGTCACCGGTCAGCACTACGCCGACGGCTATACCGACACCATTCCGGCGCAGCGTTTCATGGCGCCGGCCTGCGTCATCGACTGCACCAAGGAAGTCGCGGCCGACGAGAAATTCGTGTTGGAGGTGCCGCACATTGCCGCCTGGGAGAGGCGGAACGGCAAGATTCCCGCCGGCGCCTGGGTTCTGATGCGCACCGGCTGGTCGACGCGCGGCGATTCCCCGGCCTTTCTCAACATGAAGGAGGACGGCCCGCATTCGCCCGGCCCGAGCGCGGCGGCG
>JACQAE010000067.1 GCA_016195095.1 Pseudomonadota bacterium | reverse complement strand
GCCCCGCCGTCTGCGCCGGCGTGCGCGCCGCCGGGGCAGCGCAGCGCGGCCGCTCGGGGCCCTGGGCACGGGCGCGCGAGACGTCGATGATTGGGCCATAAGCCATCGCCAGTCCGGCGGCCGCCAGACCGGCATAGGTAACGCGTCGGCGTGTCATGCTGCCCTCCCTGTTGCCCTCGCCGTCGTATTGGCGCGACCGTTACGCGGGCGCGCCGAGCGCGGCGCGCACCGTCACGAGCATCGCCTCCACCGCCGCCTTCGCCTCGCCGAGACGCTGGCGGTCGCGGGCGCGGATGACGACGTTGGTATTGGGGCCGCGTTGCTCGTCGAAGAACGGATAGCTGCCGAACGACACATCCGGGAACGCCTTGGCAATATCGCCAAGCTCCGTGCCGATGTCGCCCTCGCGCGCGTCGGCGCGGACGGTTTCGGACATGACCCTGGTGCCGGTCGTGAGTTTCGGCGCGACCTCGTCAAGCATCGCCTGCATGATCGCCGGCACGCCGGCCATGACGATCACGTTGCCGATCCAGAATCCCGGCGCGGCCGATATCTTGTTGGGCACGAGTTCGGCGCCGGCGGGAATGCGCGTCATGCGCATTCGCGCCTCGTTCATTTCCGCGCCGACGGCGGTCATGCGTTCCTGCAGGATGGCGAGCGCCCGCGGGTCGTAATCGATCGGCACGGCGAATGCCTCGGCGATGCACTCCGCCGTGATGTCATCATGCGTTGGACCGATGCCGCCCGTGGTGAACACGTAGGTATAGCGCTCGCGCAGCGCATTGACGGCGGAGACAATATCCGCCCGCGCATCCGCAACCACGCGCACCTCCCTGAGATCGACGCCGATATTGGTCAGATATTCGGCGATATAGCCGATGTTCTTGTCTTTCGTCCGCCCGGAAAGGATTTCATCGCCGATCACCACAATGGCGGCGGTCACGATGCTCTGCCCGTTTGGCGCAGTGGTCATGCAATGCCCTCGTTGGCCCGATACCGCCGGCGCAGCGGCCGACGCATTACTATTCTAGCCGATATAATGCACAAGCCGGCCCGTCCCGGACCATATCCTGGAGCAAAAAATCGATGACCGATTCCGCGCCAATACACGTCAATACCGCGCCGATGCGCATGATCCAATACGCTCCGGCAAAGGTGCGCATGGACAAGAATGCGGACGGCAACGTGCATCTGTCCGCGGATATGGCGTTGCAGGCATATGATCCAAGCCTTGCGCGGTTGTTCCGTGCCGCGGTGGAGGCCACTCCCGAGCGCGTCTTCCTGGCCGAGCGTGCCGGCGACGGATGGCGCAAACTAACCTACGAAGCGGCTAGACGCCACGTGGACGGCCTTGCATCAGGGCTGCTCGCGCGTGGATTGTCGCCAGACCGGCCGGTGTTGATCCTCTCGGGCAATTCGATCGAGCATGCGCTGCTGATGCTCGCCGGCTACACCGCCGGCGTACCCGTGGCGGCCATATCGGTCGCCTATTCGCTGCAAAGCCAGGACCACGGCAAGCTCAAGCACATTCACGCGCATCTTACCCCCGGCCTTGTCTACGTTGCCGACACCGGCGCCTTCGCCAAGGCGCTTGCGGCGTTGCCCGACGACGCCGAAATTCTCGCCGGCAACGAAGGCGCGCGTGGCGCGCGGGTGACGCGCTTTGAAGACCTCGCGGCGAGCGTTCCCGGACCCGTGCTTGACCTGGCGCTCGCCGCCATCGGCGCGGACACGGTGGCGAAATTTCTTTTCACCTCGGGCTCGACCGGGCTGCCCAAGGGCGTCATCAACACGCATGGCATGCTCACGGCGAACCAGCAGATGCTGGCGCAAATCTGGCCGTTCCTCGCCGAGCGGCCGCCAGTGCTGGTCGATTGGCTGCCGTGGAGCCACACATTCGGCGCCAACCACAATTTCAACCTGGTCATGCGCCACCGCGGCACGCTGTGGATCGACAATGGCCGCCCGCTGCCCCAGCTCATCGGCGAGAGCGTGCGCAACCTGTCGCAAATCTCGCCGACCATCTATTTCAACGTGCCCGCCGGCTACGCCGCGCTCATTCCCTTCCTCGAGCGCGACGAGGCTTTGGCGCGCTCCTTCTTCCGCGACCTGCGCTTGATCTTCTACGCCGGCGCGGCGCTGCCGCAGGACCTGTGGACGCGCCTCGAGGCCGTCGCCGTGAAAACCACGGGCCAGCGCATCCCGATGACCTCATCCTGGGGCACGACGGAAACCTCGCCGCTCGCCACCGCCGCGCATTTTCCCATCGACCGCGCCGGAATCATCGGCGTGCCGGCGCCGGGCGTCGAGATCAAGCTCGTCCCGGCCGGCGGCAAATGCGAGGTGCGCGTGCGCGGTCCCAATGTCACTCCCGGCTACTGGAAGCGGCCAGACCTGACGGCGGCGGCGTTCGACGCGGACGGCTTCTACAAGCCGGGCGACGCGGTGCGGCTCGCCGACGAGGGTGACGCGAGCAAGGGCCTGGTGTTCGACGGAAGGCTGGCGGAGGACTTCAAGCTCACCACCGGCACCTGGGTCCATGCCGGCGCACTGCGCGTCGGCGTACTCGCCGCCGCCTCGCCGGCGCTCGTGGATGCGATCGTCGCGGGGGCGGATCGCGATTTCGTCGCGCTCCTCGCCTGGCTCAATGTCGCGGGCTGCCAGAAGCTCGTGGGCGACGGCGCGCCGAAAAGCACCGCGGAACTGGCCAGGCATCCGGCGGTACGCGCGCATGTGGGCGCGGCGCTACGGGGATGGAATGCCGCGCATGCCGGCTCATCGCAGCGCGTCGCGCGCGTGCTGTTGCTTTTGGACGCCCCCTCCATCGACGCCAACGAGATCACCGACAAGGGCTATGTCAACCAGCGGCTGGCGCTCGAACATCGATGCGCCGACGTCGAACGCCTGTTCGCGGCAATGCCGCACGATGACATCACGGTCATTTGAAGGGCGCGCGTCAGCGCCTCACGGCGAGCGGCCGCGACGCCGCTGACTTCTCCATCGACGGCGGCGAATTTTGCGCTTAAAAGCGGCCGCCTCCCTTGGGCGTTTCGCCCCGCATCCCACATATCGACGAGCCCGGGACTTTCCGCCGCACGCCGCATATTAGCAACGCAAGGACCTAACCCGTGATCGATCTTTACACTTGGACCACGCCGAACGGCCGCAAGGTCTCCATCGCGCTTGAAGAAATGGGCCTGCCCTATACCGCGCACGCGGTCGATATCGGCAAGGACGAGCAATTCAAGCCGGAGTTCCTCAAGGTCGCGCCCAATAACCGCATCCCCGCCATCGTCGATCGCGACAACGGTCTTTCGCTGATGGAGTCCGGCGCCATCATGATCTACCTCGCCGATAAGTGCGGCAAGTTCCTGCCCAAATCCGGCGCGGCGCGCTATCGCACCTTCGAATGGCTGATGTGGCAGATGGGCGGGCCTGGCCCGATGCTCGGCCAGGTGCACCACTTCGTCAAATACAATCCGGGCAAGGCGCCCTATGCCGAGGAGCGCTATCTCAAGGAGGCGCATCGGCTCTATGGCGTTCTTGATCGCCGCCTCGATGGGCGCGATTTCGTCGCCGACGAATATTCGATTGCCGACATGGCCATATGGCCGTGGATTTCGCGCTTCGAATGGCAGACGATCGATATGGCCAAATATCCCAACGTCAAGCGCTGGTACCTCGCCATCGCCGCCCGTCCGGCGGTGCGCAAGGGCTACAAGGTGCCCAAGGACGCGGGCGAAATTCCGCTGCCGTGAGCGCGCCACGGTCCGCGCGCGCGACCCGGCGTCGTGGGCGTGACCTGCGGCCATTTATCCGGCCCGGCGCGCTGCCGCCCGGACGCGGCGACACGCGACCGCCGCCGTATTTTGGGCAAGAACGTGCGTGCATAGAATCACGCGCATGCGTATATGGAAATTCGCCGCCTCCGCCGCGCGCGGCATTGCCTTAGAGCGTTATCGCTTATGGTTAAATCGTGCGACGGCCCCAACCTTGTTCGCGCATGATCTTTTCCGAAAAGCGGTTCCCACTTTTCGGGATCATGCTCCAGCCGGCGCCGCGAACGCTCGGCATTATCGTGAACGACCGCGGGCGCCCGGCGCGCCGCGGTCGATTGGAGGAATTCCCATGCTGTCGGTTCGTGCGATCGCGAGCTTCGCCGCTCCCGCGCTGCTGTCGCTCTGCGCAGCGGCGCCAGCCTCCGCCCAGGCCGCGGCCGGGGGCGTGTGCTTTTTCGAGCATATCAACTATGAAGGCCGGCCCTATTGCATCGCGCCGGGCCAAAGCGTGCCTAACGTCGGCGGCTTCAATGACCAGTTTTCCTCGGTGAATATCCCGCCGGGGGTGCGCGTGCGCATGTGCGAACACGCCAATTTCACCGGTCGCTGCATCACACTCGACCGCCCGACGCCCAATTTCGTCGCCATCGGCTTCAACGACATCGTCACGGCCGTCGCCGCCGACATGATCGGCGCGCCAGGTCACGCCGAGCAGTCACCGCGACATCACCCGCCCGCCATCGCCGCGCCACAACCGCATCGGCCGGATTTCGGCGATCGCCATGCGCGCGGTCGCGACTTCGACCCGCCGCCGCCGCGCGCTCCCGAATTCGGCGACCGGGGCCGCGATCACGGACACGGCCGCGACGACCTGCGCGAGCAGATGTCCGACCTGCGCGCCGGTTGCGAAGCCGGCGACCGGCGCTCTTGCGTGCGATTGGGCATTATCATCGGCGAGAACCGCGAGCGGCGCGCGCAATGGCGGCGCGAGCGCCCTGACTTCTTTTTCTGGGAGCGCTGAACGCGGCTCCATGTGAGGGCTGCGGCAACCGGCATTTTGGCATTCGCACGACTTGCGGATAAGCTTTGCGGGCGTGATCGCGGCATCGATGTGTTTGATCGCGCCCGGAGGCGGCAATCGTGGCGGTGGCGTTTGACGAAATGAGCGGGCTCGACGGCGCGGTGCGTCCCGCCTATGCCGAACTCAAACGCTGGCTTGACGAGATCCCCCCCGACCTCCTGATCCGGCGACACAAGGAGGCCGAGTTCATTTTTCGCCGCATTGGGATTACGTTTGCCGTCTACGGCGAGGCGGAGGCAACGGAACGCCTCATTCCATTCGATATCATTCCGCGCATCCTGGCGGCGGCGGAATGGAAACTGCTTGCGCGCGGCCTCGAACAGCGCATGCGCGCGCTTAATCTCTATATCCGCGACATCTATCATCGCCGCGAGATCCTGCGCGCCGGAATCGTTCCGGAAGAGCTGGTGTTCCAGAATCCGGTCTTCCGCCCGGAGATGAACGGGCAGAAGGTGCCGCACGACATCTATGTGCATATTGCCGGCATCGACATCGTGCGCGTGGATGCCGACACGTTTTACGTGCTGGAGGACAATTCGCGCACGCCCTCGGGCGTGTCCTATATGCTGGAAAATCGCGAGATCATGCTGCGGCTGTTTCCCGAGCTGTTCTCGCGCCATCGTGTGGCGCCGGTGGAGAATTATCCCGACGAACTCCTCGCCTCGCTCAAATCGGTGGCGCCCGCCTCCGCCACGTCCGATCCGGCCGTCGTTCTGCTCACGCCGGGCATGTACAATTCCGCCTATTACGAACACTCGTTCCTCGCCGACAAGCTCGGCGTCGAATTGGTCGAGGGCCGCGACTTGTTTGTGCGCGACGCGGTCGTTTACATGCGCACGACCCAGGGCCCTAAACGCGTCGACGTCATCTACCGGCGCATCGACGACGATTTCCTCGATCCGCTGGCGTTTCGCCCCGACAGCGCGCTCGGCGTGCCCGGCCTGATGTCGGTCTACCAGGCCGGCAACGTCACGCTCGCCAATGCCGTCGGTACCGGCGTCGCCGACGACAAGGCGGTCTATAGCTACATGCCGGACATCGTGAAATTCTATCTCGGCGAGGAACCGATCCTGCGCAACGTGCCGACCTGGCGATGCCGCGAGGCCGATCATCGCGCCTATGTGCTCGAGCATCTCGGTGAATTGGTGGTCAAGGAGGTGCATGGCTCCGGCGGCTACGGCATGTTGATCGGGCCGGGTTCGACCAAGGCTGTGATCGAGGCGTTCCGCGCCAAGATCATCGCCGATCCGAACAATTTCATTGCGCAGCCGACGCTGGCGCTGTCGACCTGCCCAACCTGCGTCGCGCAGGGCATCGCGCCGCGCCATGTCGATCTGCGCCCGTTCGTGCTCGCCGGGCGCGATCGCGTGCGCATCGTCCCTGGCGGCCTGACGCGCGTCGCGCTGGCGCAGGGCTCGCTGGTGGTCAATTCCAGCCAGGGCGGCGGGACGAAGGACACCTGGGTTCTGGATCGATAGGCGAATGCTCGCAAGAACCGCCGATAACCTCTATTGGCTCGCGCGCTACATCGAGCGCGCCGACTATCTCGCGCGCGTGCTCGAAGCCGCGCTGCGCCTGAGCGCCATGCCGCGCACTTATGCCGGACCGACCAACGAGTGGGATTCGGCCCTGGCGACGGCGGGCTGTGTCGATGAATTCTCCGCCCATTACGACGTCGCCAACGAGGCGACGGTGACGGAATTTCTTGCCTTTTCCTCCGACAATCCGTCCTCGATCCGTAACTGCTTCGAGGCCGCGCGCTCAAACGCGCGCACCGTGCGCACCGCGCTCACCAGCGCCACATGGAACGCCATCAACGGCAGCTGGCTCGACTTGCACCGCTACGATGCCGGCGCCGCGTCGCGCGAGGACATCGCCGGCTTCCTGCGCTGGGCGCAGGAGACATCGACCCTCATCGACGGTTCGGCCTATCGCACCATGCTGCGCAAGGACGCCTTTTGGTTCACGCGCCTTGGGCTCAATATCGAACGCGCCGACAATACCGCGCGCATTCTTGACGTGAAATATCACGTGCTATTGCCCAAGCATGAGCATGTCGGCGGCCCGCTCGACTATTTCCAGTGGGCGGCCATCCTGCGCAGCGTCAACGCGCTGACCGCCTATCACTGGGTCTACCGCGAGAGCGTCAAGCCATGGCTGATCGCCGACCTGCTCATCCTCAACGACCAGATGCCGCGCTCGCTCGCCGCCTGCTACGGCAATCTCGTGCAGAATCTCGACTTGATCGCGCAATCCTACGGCCGCCAGGGCGCCGCGCAGCGCCAGACACGCGCCGTGCGCACGCGCCTGCAGAACAGCCGCATGGAGGAAATATTCCAAGGCGGGCTGCACGAATTCATCACCGCGTTCCTCGCCGACAACAGCCGACTGGGCGATACCATCAACTCGCAATATCTGATCTAGTGATACGCTGAGGAACGGAATGCTCGCTCCGGCTCACGATCGTTAAGCCGAGCGATGCGCCGCGTCGGCGCAGCCGGACACCATGTGCGCTTGCTCCGGGAGACGAGCGCGTATCCTCGCCACACCATCGCAACGAGGTCAAATGCGCATCCAAATTTCCCACGAAACCGTCTATCGCTATGCGGAGCCGGCCGGCGGGGTCATTCAGATCCTGCGCCTAACGCCGCGCAGCCATGACGGCCAATTTGTCGTCGATTGGCGCCTGGAAGTGTCGCAGGACTGCCGCCTGAGTGAAGCGCAGGATGCGTTCGGCAATATCGTCCATACATTCAGCGCCGACGGACCGTTCGCCGAATTGCGCGTGGCGGTCGAGGGAGCGGTGGAGACGCAGGACACCGGTGGGATCGTGCACGGCGCGATCGAGCGCTTCCCGCCGAGCCTTTACCTGCGCGCCACCGACCTGACGCGGCCCAATTCGGCTATTGCCGCCTTCGCGCGCGAGGCGGCCGGCGAGGGCGAGACGCTCGCGCGCATGCACCGGTTGCTTGGCGCCATCAACCGCGACATCGTCTTCGACACCGACCCGACCCATTCCGCCACCAAGGCGGTGGAGGCCTTCGCGCTGCGCCGCGGCGTGTGCCAGGACCTCACCCACATCATGCTCGCCTGCGCGCGCAGCCTCGGCCTGCCGGCGCGCTATATCGGCGGTTATATCCATCGCGTCGACGGCGTGGTGGATCAGGACGCCGGCCATGCCTGGTGCGAAATCCACGTCCCCGACCTCGGCTGGGTCGCCTTTGACCCAGCCAATGGCATTTGCGCGATGGAAGGCCATGTTCGTGTCGCCGCCGGACTCGACTATCTCGGCGCGGCGCCGGTGCGTGGCGCGCGCAACGGCGGCGGGGGAGAAACACTCACCGTCGCCGTCAGCGTCTCCCAATCGGCCCGGCAGGAGCAGAATTGACCACGCGACCATTGCCGCCGCACACAAGGCCTCGCTATAAGTCGCACGAGACCATGATCAGCGATTCGACATGACCTATTGCTGCGGAATTCTCGTACGCGACGGGGGCGAGCGCGTCATGGCGATCGCCTCCGCCGGCAACCTGTCGATCAGCCAGTCCGTCGTCACCACGCTGACCGAGGGATTGAAAAACCCCGAAAGCGGCGAAGTCGACACGCTGGGAAACGCGCCATCGATGTTTGGCGCCGCGCAATTGATCGGACGCGTGATCCGCCATATCCAGGTCACCGAGGGCGCCGCGCTAGCGGCGTCGGAAGTGAAATTCGACGTATCCTTCCTGTTCGGCGGTCAGATTCGTGACGGGCGGCTGCGCCTGTTCATGATCTATGCAGCCGGTAATTTCATCGAATGCACGACCGATACGCCCTACTTGCAAATCGGCGAGCACAAATATGGCAAGCCGGTGCTCGATCGCGCCATCACCCACGGCATCGACCTTTACGAGGCGCTGAAGATCGGGCTCGTCTCCGTCGATTCAACCATGCGTTCGAATCTGAGCGTGGGAATGCCGATCGACGTGCTGGTGGCGCGGCGCGACGCGCGCGCGGCCGAACTCAACTATCGCATTGAACCGGGCGAGCCATACTTTCTCGATCTGCGTGAGCGCTGGTCGGCCGCGCTGCGCGCCGCGCACATGGCGATCCCGCGCCCGCCCTACGCCAATGGAAGCTGAACGCGCCGCGGGAGAACGTGGCGCGGGAGGGGAAGCATATGACCGCGAGCAGGATCGCGATTGTCACCGGCGCCGGAACCGGGGTCGGCCGCGCGGCGGCGCTTGCCCTTGTTGATGCCGGCTGGAGCGTCGTGCTCGCCGGCCGACGCGCCGACAAGCTCGAGGCGGTGGCGCGCGAGGCCAAGGGTACCACGCTTGTGGTGCAAGCCGACGTCGCCGACATGCGGTCCGTCAAGGCGTTGTTCGCCAAGGTCCGGGAAACCTATGGCCGGCTTGATTTGCTCTTCAGCAATGCCGGCATCGGCGCGCCCGCAGTACCGCTCGAGGACCTGCCTTACGAGACGTGGAAGGCCGTCGTCGACACCAATCTGACGGGGCCGTTCCTGTGCACGCAGGAAGCGTTCCGCATCATGAAGAACCAGACGCCGCGCGGCGGGCGCATCATCAATAACGGCTCGATTTCCGCGCATGTCCCACGACCCATGGCCGTCGCCTATACCGCGACCAAGCACGCCATGACCGGGCTGACCAAGCAGACGGCGCTCGATGGCCGCCGCTACGATATTTGCTGCGGCCAGATCGATATCGGCAACGCGGCGACGCCGCTCACCGAACGCATGGCGCAAGGCCAGGGCGTGCTCCAGCCGGACGGCGATCTGCGCACCGAGGCGCGCATGGACGCGACCCATGCCGGCAACGCCGTCGCCTACATGGCCGGATTGCCGCTCGATACCAACGTCTTGTTCCTCACCGTGATGGCCAACCAAATGCCATTCGTCGGCCGCGGTTGAGCGGCGCAGGGGATTTGGGGCGCGTTCCAAATCCAGTAACGCGGGACGCGCGCCGGCCGGCGCGGCGGGAGCGCCTATGACCACGCCGATGTTGCAGTCCGCGCTCGGCATCCTAGCGCTGCCGGCCATTGCCTGGCTCTTGAGCGAAAACCGCCGCGCGGTATCGTGGCGGCGCGTCGCTTGGGGACTGGCGCTGACGCTAGCGCTGGCGGCCATTTTTTTCAAAGTTCCCCCGGTCCGCCTCGCATTCTCCGCCGCCAACCACGCGGTTGAGGCCATCGCCGCCGCCACGCGCGCGGGCACGTCCCTGGTCTTCGGCTACCTCGGCGGCGCGCCGCTGCCGTTCGAGCCGCGCCTTCCCGGCAGCGAATTCGTGCTGGCGTTCCAGGCGTTGCCGATTGTGCTCGTGGTCAGCGTATTGACCACGCTGCTGTTCCATTGGGGTATCCTGCCGCCGATCGTGCGCGCGTTTTCCTTCTTGCTCGAGCGCTCCATGGGCGTCGGTGGCGCGGTCGGGCTCTCGACCGCGGCGAATATCTTCGTCGGCATGGTCGAGGCGCCATTGTTCATCCGTCCCTACCTCGCGGGCCTGTCGCGCAGCGACCTGTTCGTCGTCATGACCGGCGGCATGGCTGGAATCGCCGGCACCGTGCTCGTGCTCTATGCCCAGATCCTCGGACCCGTCATCGCGGATGCCACCGGGCATTTCATCATCGCCTCGGTGCTCGGCGCGCCGGCCGCGGTGCTCATCGCGCAAATCATGGTGCCTGGGACCGAGGCGCCACAGACCGCGGCCGTGCGCGTTGCCGCGCTGCCGGCGCCGGCGAATACGATGGACGCGATCGTCAAGGGCGCCATGGTCGGCTTAGAGCTCCTACTCAATATCGTCGTCATGCTCATCGTATTCGTCGCCCTGGTGCATCTTGCCAACGCGTTATTGGCGCTGCTGCCAGATGTCGCCGGTGGCGCGATCACGCTGCAACGGCTACTTGCCTACGTCATGGCGCCGCTGTGCTGGCTGATCGGCATTCCCTGGGCGCAAGCCGCGACCGCGGGATCGCTGATGGGCGCCAAAACCATCCTCAACGAGTTCGTCGCCTACCTGCAAATGGCGCAATTGCCGCCCGATATGCTGGACGCGCGCTCGCGGCTGATCATGCTCTACGCGTTGTGCGGCTTCGCCAATTTTGGCAGCCTCGGAATTATGATCGGCGGTTTGTCCACGATCGTGCCAGGCCGGCGCGACGAGATCATTGCGCTCGGCATGAAGTCGGTGATCGCCGGCACGCTGGCGACATTGCTGATCGGGGCGATCGCCGGCCTGCTGGCGTGAGATCGGTTGTGGCCGGCGCCCGATTGTAACCTGGGGTTTACCCTAGCGGCGAATTCCAGCATTCACCCGGCGTTAATAGCGCCGCGGAAATGGGATCGCAATCTTTCCCGCGCATCTTGGCGCGCGGCGCTTGCGCCGTCGGGGGTGGGATATGTTCGCGCGCTTCGGCAAGGCATGGCACGAACGGCGGCGCGCCGTTGGAACGCGCCAGACGCTCCATGTCGTCGCCCCGATCGTCGCGATTGTCGGCGTCGCCATCCTCTGTATCGTGTTTGCCGCGCTGACCTCGGCGCGGCGCGCCGACCAAGTCGCGCGCGAGCACGAGCAGCATTTGTTCAGCCGCGCCCTGACCCGGCTCGCCGACCGCACGCTGCGCGAGGTGGCGGCGATCATCACTTCCGACGACATCGCCCACGACCTCGGCGAGGGGCGCGGCTCACCCGACGCGCATCGAAAGATCGAGGGGTGGCTCAAGGAACACTTCAATCACGACTTCGCGTTCGTGGTTGCCGCCGACGACCGCATTACCCATGGCTTGCTCACCCATGCGGGCGACAAGCCGGAGTCGCTGGTCACGTCGCGGCTCGATCTCACGCCGATCGTCGATTACATGCGGGGCCGCGGCGGCGAAGGCGTCGGCGCCGTCAGCATGAACGCCCTTGACCGCGTCGGCCAAGACGGACGCCGCCGGCGCGCCGTGCTCATGCAGAACGTCCTCGGACTACCCACCTTCGTCGCGGCGGCCGTCGTCACGCCGTCGCGCCAGACCGGCGGGGGCGGGCCGCCGGCCATGCTGGTCGTGTCGGCGAAATCGATCGGCGGATTCGAATTGGCGGAAATCGGCGACCGGCTTGAAATCAAGGACCTGCGCCAGCTTGCCGGCCCGATGGGCAGCGAGACGCCGCTATTCACGATCGATGATCGCGACGGCGACGCGCTGGCGCGCTTTGCGTGGACGCCGCGCCGGCCGGGCGCCGAGATTTTCGACCGCGTCATGCCCTATATCGCGTTCGCATTGGTTGGCTTCGCGGTCATGGCCGCGCTGGTGCTGCTGCATATGCGCCGCGCCGCGGCGCGGATTGCCTTGGGCGAGCGGCGCATGCACCACCTCGCCATGCACGACCCGCTTTGCGGGCTGCCGAACCGGACCTCCTTCGGCGAGCGGCTCGAACTGGTCATAGAATCGATGGGCCGCGACGGCCTCACCGCCGCGGTGTTCTATATCGACCTCGACCATTTCAAGGAAGTCAACGACACGCTCGGCCACGATGTCGGCGACGAGATCATTCGCGAGGTCACCACGCGGCTCAGCGCGGCGGTGCGCGCGGAGGATCTGGTCGCGCGCCTCGGCGGCGACGAGTTCGCGGTGATCTCTGTGGCGGACTGTTCGCCCGACAACCTCTTGGCGATCGCCGCGCGCATGATCGCATGCGTGAGCACGCCCTATCGCATTAACGGCCAGGACATCGTCATTGGCGCCAGCGTCGGCATCGCCACAATCAACAACAACACGGTGACCGCCGCCGACACCAAGCGCCACGCCGACCTCGCGCTTTACCGGGCAAAAAACGAAGGCCGCAACCGCGCCTACATCTACGACACCGACATGGACGCCGACCTCTTCCAACGCAAGCAGCTCGAAAATGAACTGCGCAAAACCATCGCCGCCGGCGACCTGCAGGTGGCCTATCAACCGCTATTCTCGCAATCGGGACAGACGATGTGCGGCGTCGAAGCCCTGGCAAGATGGACGCACCCTGAGCACGGAATCATCCCCCCCGACCGTTTCATCCCCATCGCCGAACATATCGGGCTGATCCACGAACTCGGCGAATGGGTGCTGCGGCGCGCCTGCACCGATGGCCAGCGGTGGAAAAACCTCACGATCGCCGTCAACGTATCGCCGGTTCAGTTCCGCCGCCCGGATTTCGCCGACACCGTCGGGCGCGTTCTCAACGAAACGGGTATCGACCCGGCGCGTGTCGAACTCGAAGTCACCGAGAGCACGCTGCTTGGCAAGATCGACACGACGCAGGTCGCGATGGCACGGCTCAAGGCGCTTGGCGTGCGGCTGGCGCTCGACGATTTCGGCACCGGCTATGCGAGCCTGCAATATTTGCGACGCTTTCCCTTTGATCGGCTCAAGATCGACCGCAGCTTCATCCAGAACCTCGACAGCGCTCCAGGCGCGGCGGCCATCGTCAACGCGGTCGTCGGGATCGGTCGTGGGCTGGGAATGGCGATCACCGCCGAAGGCGTGGAAACCGCCG
>JACQAE010000066.1 GCA_016195095.1 Pseudomonadota bacterium | reverse complement strand
TCGTCGCCATTGGCGCGGGTGACGCGCGTGCGGCGAAGAAATTCGCCGCCGACGCGCGACGCCTGGCGCCGCGCGAGCCGCTGGCGTTGCTTCTGGCCGCGCAGAGCGCGCAGCTATCCGGCGATCGCGACGGCGCCGAGCAATCGTTTCGCGCCATGCTCGAGGCGCCGGAAACGCGGCTCCTCGGCCTGCACGGTCTTTATGTGGAAGCACGCCGAAGCGGCGACGCGCCGGGCGCGCGCACGTTCGCCGCGGCGGCGGCCGCGCAGGCGCCGGCGCTGGCCTGGGCCGGGCAGGCGGCCCTCGAATTCTGCTCGGCCGACGCCGACTGGCCGGGCGCGCTGGCGACGCTTGAGCGCAACCTGCGCAACAAGCTGATGTCGAAGGCCGAATATCGCCGCCAGCGCGCGGTCGTGCTGACGGCGCGCGCGCTCGCGCTCGACGAGGGCGAACGCGAAACCGCGCGCGCCCTTTCGTGGGAAGCCGTCAAGCTCGCGCCCGACCTGGTGCCGGCGGCGGTGCTCGCCGCGCGCCACCTTGTCGAGACAGGCGCGCCGCGCAAGGCCGCGCGCATCCTGGAGAACGCCTGGAGCGCCAATCCGCACCCCGACATCGCCGACGCCTATGCCTATCTCAAGCCGGGCGCCTCGGCGCGCGAGCGTCTTGCCCGCATGCACACGCTGGTGCGCGCCAAGCCCGCGCATATCGAAGGCGCGCTGGCGCTGGCGCGCGCCGCCATCGACGCGCATGAATTCACGCTGGCGCGTGCGACGCTCGCGCCCTTCACCGAGCAGCCGACGCGGCGTGCGGCCATGCTGATGGCCGAGCTCGAGGAAACCGAGCACGCCGATGTCGGCCGCGCGCGCGAATGGACGACGCGCGCGCTTGCCGCCGCGCGCGATCCGGCCTGGACCGCCGATGGCTACGTGTCGGACACCTGGCTGCCGGTATCGCCGGTCAGCTTGCGTCTCGACGCCTTCACATGGATGGTGCCGGTTGCCGCCATCGCGCCGCAGGGCGCGCTGATCGATGCCGGCAGGGCGAATGCGCCCCCCGCGATGGGTGCACCGGCGCTCGCCGTCGAAAAGCCGCCGCCGCCGCCCGCAAGCGCGCAAGCAACGTCGGACCGTGCCGCCGCGATACCGCCGGCGACCCGACCGGCGACCCGGCCGGCGACCCGGCCATCGGGGGGCGGGCGCATCGCCGAGGCGATCATCCCTTTGGTCAAAGTCCCCGACGATCCTGGCCCGGAACCGGAACGGCCGGCGTCGGCGACGGTGTCGGTGGCAGGCTGGCGACGGTTTTTCGAGCTCCTCGCGTGAGCCGACGGGCGGGCGGCGCCATGGTCGGGCCGCGCCGCCGCGCCCGCGCGCCTGCCGGCGGCGCTCCAGCCCACTTCACCGCGCCCACGCAAACGGGCACCATCGCGGCATGATTCGAAGCCAACCGAGCAAGCGGCCGCAAACCCGTCCGCGCAATAATGTGCGGCGCTACGTGATGCTGGCAGGGATCGGCGGGTTCGCCCTGTTGGTTCCGTTTTTCCTCGTCCTGTGGCTTTTGCCGGACAGTTCCGCCAGCAAGCGCCCGGCGCTGGCGGAGGTCCCCCCGCTCAAGCCGATCGCGCGGTCGTCGGTCATCATCGCCCCGACGACAATCCCCATCGCCGCCATCCGCCAGGCCATCGAGCCGGCGGCGCCGCGCAATCTCGTCGGCCGCCGCGAAGGCAACGGCCGCGATATTCCGATCGTGGGCGAGGTCGGCTGGACCATCGACCGTTCCCCGTTCACCGTCAGCGGGCGGCCCGAGGGGCTCGCTATCGCCACGGTGCTCAACGGCACGTTCCGCGCCACCGGAAAGCTCGGTGAGCAGCTCGGCGGGGCGGTCGGCGGCGCGCTCGGCGACGTATTGGGCAACGTCGTCGGCGGCAATTTCGGCCGGCAGGTGCAGCAATTCGCGGGCAAGACCCTCGATCAGAAAGCGGAACTGCGCGGCAACGTGCTGGTCACCGCGCGCCCCACGATCCTGCCGTCCTGGCGGTTCGCGCCCAATCTCTCCGGCCAGGTCACGGTCGCCGAACTCGCCTTGCCAATCGCACCCGGCATTCGCATCAACGTGTCGAACGAGATCCGCCCGCTCCTTGAGCGCACAATGCGCGACCAACTTGCGGTCCTGGAAACGCGCGTGCGCAACGATCCCGTGATCGAACAGACCGCGCGCCGCGAATGGACGAAGATATGCCGCTCCATCGCCGTCGGCGGCGGTGCCGGCCTGCCCAGCCTGTGGCTCGAAATCCGGCCGACGCGCATTTTCGCGGCGCAGCCGCGCGTCGACCAGGCGGCGGTGCACCTGGTCATGGGCGTCGACGCGCAGACCCGCGTGTTGCCGGCGCAGACCAAGCCCGACTGCCCGTTTCCCGCGCGCCTCGACATCGTTCCCGAGCCCGACAAGGGCCGCGTCAGCGTCGGCGTGCCGATCGACCTGCCGTTCAGCGAGGTCAACAAGCTGCTTGAGCCGCAACTCAAGGGCCGCAAGTTTCCCGAGGATAGCGGCGGCGCGGTCGAAGTGACAGTGCGCGGCGCCACGCTGGCGGCGTCCGGCGACCGGCTTTTGATCTCGCTCGCGGTCACGGCGAACGAAAAGAAAAGCTGGTTTGGCCTGGGCGCGCAGGCGCAGGTGCATGTGTGGGGGCGTCCGATCCTCGACGCGGCGGCACAGACGCTGCGCTTCACCGACATCGCGCTCGACGTTGAATCGCGGGCCGCCTTCGGTCTCCTCGGCGCCGCGGCGCGCATCGTGGCGCCGCAATTGCAGGCCGCGATCGCGCAGCGCGCGGTGATCGATCTCAAGCCGTTCGCTGCCGACGCCAAGAAGCGCGTGGACGCAGCGCTCGCGGAATTCCGCAAGCAGACCGAGGGCGTGCGCATCAATGCCACGATCGAGGCGGTGCGCCTCGTCGGCATCGATTTCGACGCCAAGACGCTGCGCGTGATCGCGGAGGCCGATGGCGTCGTCGATGTCGCGGTGACGTCGCTGGCACTGCCCTGATCGGCGCCAGCCGTTGGCGCCGGCGACGCGTGGGCTTTTTCCGAAAAGCGGTCCCCACTTTTCGCGATCATGGCTTTCGCTTGAGCATGATCTTATCGCAAAAGCGGTCCCCACTTTTCGGGATCATGCTCTAGCCGCCGCCGGCGTCGGCGCGGATCATCGCGGCGGCCTTGTCGGCGATCATCATGGTCGGCGAGTTGGTATTGCCGGAGGTGATCGTCGGCATCACCGAGGCGTCTGCGACGCGCAGGCGCTCGATCCCATGCACGCGCAGGCGCTCGTCGACCACCGCCATGGCGTCGCTGGCGAGCCCCATCTTGGCGGTGCCGACCGGATGGAAGATGGTCGTCGCAATGTCGCCCGCGGCCCTGATCAGCGCCGCGTCGTCGTCGTTGCGCGCGCCCGCCGCGCCGGGGAAATATTCCACCGGCTCGAATGGCGCCAGCGCCGGCTGCGTCACGATGCGGCGGGTGACGCGGATGGAATCGGCGGCGACGCGACGGTCGTCGTCGGTGGAAAGGTAGCAGGGCTGGATGATCGGCGCCGCGGCAGGGTCACGCGAGCGCAGGCGGACATGGCCGCGGCTGGTCGGTTGCAGGTTGGCGACGCTGGCGGTGAAGGCGGGGAACTCGTGCAGCGGTTGGCCGAAGCGGTCGAGCGATAAAGGTTGGATGTGGTACTGGATATTGGCGCGCGCGCGCGCGGGATCGGAGCGCGTGAACAGGCCAAGCTGCGAGGGCGCCATGGTCAGCGGCCCGCGCCGGCGCAGCGCATAATCGACGAGCATGCCGACGCGCCCGGCGAGCGAGTGATAGATGGTATTGAGCGTCCTCGTGCCGGTGACGCGATAGATCAGGCGCACTTGCAAATGGTCCTGGAGGTTCCGGCCGACGCCCGGCCGCTCGAGTATCAGCGGCAGGCCATGGTCGGCGATTTGTCGCGCCGGACCGACGCCCGAGAGCAGGAGGAGCTGCGTCGAGCCGATCGACCCGGCGGCAAGGATGACTTCGCCGCGGCAGCGCGCGGTCACGCTGACGCCGCCGCGGCGGAACGTAACGCCGCTGGCGCGCCGGCCGGAGAATTCAATGCGCTCGACCAGGCACGAAGTTTCAAGCCGCAGGTTGGCGCGGCCGAGCACCGGCTTGAGGAAGCCGCGCGCCGCCGACCAGCGCCGGCCACGCTTCTGGTTGACGTGGAAGAGGCACGAGCCCTCATTGTCGCCGGTGTTGAAATCGGCGATCGGTGGGATGCCAGCCTGCGCGGCGGCGTCGCGGAAGGCGCTGAGAATCTCCCATTCGACCCGCGGCGCCTCGACCCGCCATTCGCCGCCGACGCCATGAAACGCGCTTTCGCCGAGGAAGTGATCGACCTGCCGGCGAAACACCGGCAGCACGTCGTCCCAGCCCCAACCGGTGAGCCCAAGTTGGCGCCAGTGGTCATAGTCGGCGGCCTGGCCGCGCATATAGACCATGGCGTTGATGGCCGAGCTGCCGCCGATCACCTTGCCGCGCGGATAGTCGAGGGCGCGGCCGTTGAGGCCAGGCTCCGCCTCGGTGCGCAACATCCAGTCGGAGCGCGGATTGCCGATGGCAAAGAGATAGCCGACGGGAATGTGAAACCAGATCCAGCTGTCATTGCCGCCGGCCTCGAGCAGCAGCACGCGCTTGCTCGCGTCGGCCGACAGCCGGTTGGCGAGAACGCAGCCGGCGGAGCCGGCGCCGGCGACGATATAGTCATATTCGCCGTCGAGCCCAACGCCTGCCGCCATTGTCCGCCCGTCCCGAATCCGCCTGCGCGCGCGCCCACCCCGGTTGCGGCCGATTGCGCTCTGGCGCAAGCTGAGCGACAAAGTGTGACGCAGCGCGGCCGGCGTGACAACCCGCACGCCCGCCAGCGGCGAATCGCAACGTTGAAATCGGATAGGCGGTAGCGATGGTGTGGAGGCAAAAATGATCCGCGACAGGCTTTTGGCCGTCTTTTGTGTGACCGCGATCGCCGCCGCCGTCGGCCAGGCAGCGCCGGCGCGCGCCGCCGACGACTATGCCGAATGCGACAAGGCGGCGCGTCAGGAGGCCATCACCGCCTGCACCCGCGCCATCTCCAGCCGCCGTTATGCGGGCGATCGCCTGTCCAACATCTACAACAGCCGTGCCATCGCATGGAAGCAGGTCGGCGACCTCGACCGCGCCATCGCCGACTATAGCGAGGCCATCCGGCTCAATGCGAAAAATGTCTACGCCTATTACAATCGCGGCATCAGCCGCAGCCAGAAAGGCGATCAGGACGGCGCCATCGCCGATTATGGCGCCGCCATCCGCGTCGATGCGAAATTCTCGCGCGCCTACAATAATCGCGGCGTGATCTTTGGCGATCGCGCCCAATTCGACCGCGCTATCGAGGACTATTCCGAGGCCATCCGGCTCAATCCGAAATATTTCGAGGCCTATAACAATCGCGGCGTCGCCTGGCGCAACAAGGGCGATTCCGACCGCGCCATCGCCGACGAAAGCGAGGCGATCCGCATCAAACCCGACTACGCCACGGCCTATAACAGCCGCGGCGTCGCCTGGGCGCAGAAAGGCGACCACGACCGCGCCATCAAGGATTACGGCGAATCGATCCGCCTTGAGCCGGACTCGACCCTGGCCATCACCAACCGCGCCTATGCGCTGGAAAAGAAACAGCGCTATGCCGAAGCCCTTGCGGATTTCCGCCGCGTCCTGGCGCTGGCTCCGGACAATCGTGAAATTCCAAATGATATCAAACGGATAGACCAGAAGACGGCGCCCCGGCTTCCCACCCCTTCCGCCACGACGTCCGTTGCCAATGCCGCCGTCAACCCCACCGTCAGGCCGGCACCGCCTGGGTCGGCGCTGGCGGCGCTGCCGTCCGCCGCTCCGTCTTCCGCGGCGAACGCGCCCAAGGCGGGGGGCAGCCTGCGGCGCGTCGCACTGGTGATCGGCAACGGCGCCTATGCCAACGCGCCGGTGCTGCCCAATCCCGCCAACGATGCCGCCGACATGGCCGCGGCGCTGCGCCGGCTCGGATTCGACGTGGTCGAAGGGCGCGACCTCGACCGCCGTGGCATGGAGGCGCAGATCCGCGCGTTTAGCCGCAAGATCGACCAGGCCGACCTGGCGCTGTTCTTCTATGCCGGCCATGGCCTGCAGGTGACGGGGAAGAATTATCTCGTCCCCATCGACGCCAAGCTCGAGCGCGAAGGCGACCTCAGCTTCGAGGCCATCGATGTCAGCGTCGTGCTGGCGCAGATGGAGAACGCCTCGCGCGCCAATCTCGTGTTTCTCGATGCCTGCCGCAACAACCCGCTGGCGCGCAGCCTGGCGCGCTCGCTTGGCGTGCGCTCCGCGGCCGTGGGCTCGGGACTGGCGTCGATCCAGAGCGGCATCGGCACCATGATCGTCTACGCCACCCAGCCCGACAACGTTGCGCTCGACGGGACCGGGCGCAACAGCCCGTTCACGACCGCGCTGCTCAAGCATCTGCCCGAACGCGGGGTCGATGTCGGCCTGATGATGCGCCGCGTGCGCGCCGATGTCATCGAGGCGACGCGGCAGAAGCAGGTGCCGTGGGATCACTCCTCGCTCATCGGCGAGATCGTGCTGGCGCAGTGAGGCTTTGACCGATCCGGGCGGGATTTGCTAGGGTCGCGATTGCGACACACGGCGCGCTGCGCGCGCGCCCGTGCAATTCGGAACGGCGGTTCCCGGTGCGTCGCGATCCAACGATTGAATGTGTTTGCGATGGCGCGGCATGCGCCGCCGCCGGGAGAGCCGCCATGCGCGTTCGCGCGCTTGCCACTTTCGCGCTCTGCGCCGCGCTTTTTACCGTGGGCACAACTCCGGCGCGCGCGCAGCCGGGCCTGACCGTTTTCGCCGCCGCCTCGCTGCGCGACGCGCTCGACGCGGTCAATGCCGCGTTCACCCGCGCGCGCGGCGACAAGGTCGTGGTCAGCTATGCCGCGACCTCGGCGCTGGTGCGCCAGATCGGGCAGGGCGCGCCGGCGAATGTCTTCATCTCCGCCGATATCGACTGGATGGACTACGCGGCGCGCAACGCGCTGATCGTGGAGGCAACGCGCGCGAGCCTGCTCGGCAACCGGCTGGTGCTGATCGCCGCCAAGGATGCGGCGCTCGGCCCGGTCGCCATCGGCGTCGGCGTCGATATCGCCGCGCTCGCCGGCGACGGGCGCATTGCGCTCGCCGACGTCAAGGCGGTGCCGGCGGGGCGCTACGCCAAGGCGGCGCTCGAATCGCTTGGCGCCTGGCAGGCGGCGCGCGGCAAGCTGGCGCAGGCGGAGAACGTGCGCGCCGCGCTCGCCTATGTCGCTCGCGGGGAGACGGCGGTCGGCATCGTCTACGCGACCGACGCGCGCCGCGACCCGGGCGTGCGCGTGATCGGGACATTTCCGCAATGGTCGCACCCGCCGGTGATCTATCAGGTGGCGGCGACGCGGGCCGCCGGCGCGGGTATGGCGACGCTGGTCGCGGCCTATCTTGATTTCCTGCGCACGCCGGCGGCGAAATCGATCTTCGAGGATTTCGGTTTTGTCATGCTGGCGCGGCCGGCGGCCTGAATCGGCGCAAGGAGCGACGTGCTCGACCTTACCCCCGACGAATGGACCGCGCTTGGCCTCTCGATGCGCATCGCGCTGGTGGCCACCGTGGCCGCGCTGCCGCTGGGCATTGCCGTCGCCTGGCTCCTCGCGCGCCGCGATTTTCGCGGAAAGATCCTGTTCGACGCGATCGTGCACCTGCCGCTGGTGCTGCCGCCGGTCGTCACTGGCTACCTGCTGCTGGCGGCGTTCGGCCGCCGCGGCATGATCGGCGGCTTCCTTGCCGATAATTTCGGCATCGTGTTCTCGTTTCGCTGGACCGGCGCGGCCCTTGCCTGCGGCGTCATGGCGTTTCCGCTCATGGTGCGCGCGATCAGGCTGTCGATCGAGGCGGTCGACCGGCGGCTCGAACAGGCGGCATCGACGCTCGGCGCCGACGCGCGCTGGGTATTCGCCACGGTGACGCTGCCGCTGGCGCTGCCCGGCATCGTCGCCGGCACCGTGCTGAGCTTCGTCAAGGCGCTGGGCGAGTTCGGCGCGACCATTACCTTTGTCTCCAATATCCCGGGCGAGACGCAGACGATTTCGGCGGCGATCTATACGTCCTTGCAGGCGCCGGGTGGCGACGCGGCGGCGCTGCGGCTGGCGCTCGTCGCCATCTTCATTTCGTTCGTCGCGCTCATCGCGTCGGAATGGCTGGCGCGGCGCGCGGCCGCGCGCATGCACGGGGATTAGCATGCTCGACGTCGATGTGGCGCGCCAGCTCGGCGATTTCCGGCTCGCCGTCCGTTTCGCAACGGCGGGCGGAACGACGGCGCTGTTCGGACCCTCGGGCGCCGGCAAGACGACGGTCGCCAACATGATCGCCGGCCTCGTCACGCCGGCGCGCGGGCGCATCGTGCTCGACGAGCGCGTGTTGTTCGACGCCGCCGAAGGCATCGACGTGGCGCCGCATCGCCGCCATATCGGCTATGTGTTCCAGGAAGGGCGCCTATTCCCGCACATGAGCGTGCGCGCGAATCTCGACTATGGCCGCTTCATGCTCGGGCTTGAGCGCGACGCCGGCGCGTTTGGCCGCGTGGTCGAACTTCTCGACATCGGCGCGCTGCTCGACCGTCGGCCGGGACGCCTGTCCGGCGGCGAGCGCCAGCGCATCGCCATGGGGCGCGCGCTCTTGACGCGGCCGCGCCTGCTGCTGCTCGACGAGCCGCTCGCCTCGCTCGACGCCGCGCGCCGCCGCGAGATCCTGCCCTATCTCGTGCGCCTGCGCGACGAAGGCATCCCGATGATCTATGTCAGCCACCACGCACCGGAGGTCAAACGCATCGCGACGACCGTGGTGATGATCGACGGCGGCCGCGTGGTCGCGCTTGGCGACGCGTCGCGCCTGCTCGACCACGATGCCGAAAAATGGGCGGCGGCATTCGCGCCGGATGATGCGCAGGCGGGCGGATGATTGAGGATGGCGGCATGCGGGCGGCGAATGCGGTAAAGCGGCGCCGATGTCGCAGCAACCGGATATCACAAGGACGATTTCCGTCATGTTCGCGCCCGCGCGCATTGTCTGCCTGACCGAGGAAACGGTGGAGACGCTCTACCTCCTGGGTGAGGACGCGCGCATCGTCGGCGTTTCCGGCTATGCGGTGCGCCCGGCGCGCGTGCGCAAGGAAAAGCCGCGCGTTGCCGCCTTCACCAGCGCGGATACGGGTAAGATATTGGCGCTGGCGCCCGACCTGGTGCTGACATTCTCGGACTTGCAGGCGGATATCGTGGCCGAACTGGTGCGCCATGGCGTCGCCGTTCACGCCTTCAACCAGCGCGACATTGCCGGTATCTTCGCCATGATTGGCATGCTCGGCGCCATTGTCGACGCGCAGGCGCGGGCCGCGTCCCTGATCGCCGACCTGGCGGCGCGACTGGCGCGCGCGCGCGAAGGCGCGGCGCGGTTGGCGCACCGGCCGCGCGTTTTCTTCGAGGAATGGGACGACCCGCTCATCTGCGGTATCGGCTGGGTGTCCGAGCTGATCGAGGCGGCCGGCGGGATCGACGTGTTCGCCACCCGCGCCAAGGAAAAGGGCGCGCGCGGGCGTATCGTCACCGGCGACGAGGTCATTGCCGCGCGGCCCGACGTCATCATCGGGTCCTGGTGCGGCAAGAAGTTCGTTCCCGCCAAGGTTGCCGCGCGTCCGGGATTTGCCGATATCGCGGCGGTGCGCGGCGGCTGGCTGCGCGAAATCAAATCTCCATTGATCTTGCAGCCCGGACCAGCCGCCTTGACCGATGGGCTCGAGGGCCTATGCGCGATCATGGCCGAATGGCGCGCGCAACAGCGGTAGCGCCGGGCCATGATAATGAAAAGCCTGCGATTTTTCGCAATTGCCGGCGCGAATGATGCGATAAGACTCAATCGATAAGACCCAGCTTCGGCCGAGCGCCTTCCGACGCCTGCGACACTGGACTATGCTGACATCCTGGCCGCAGGAAGGATTGCGCAAAGACGAGGTTCGCACGCGCCGCGCGCGCCGCATGTAAACTATTCAGCGCATTTGAGCGCGAGTTTCGGAGCTGCCTTGATATCGTGACCGTCGATCCTGACAATCCACGCGCCGGGGACGCCGCGCGTCAAGCGCAGGGCGGGGCGGGAGCGCGCGACACCGCGGCACTGCCCGCCGGCGCGAAAGCGGTCGCAACCGAGGTCGCGCGCGCGGAAGCGGCCATGCGCGATGTCGCGGCCGGCGGCGAAGCGGAATTTGAGTGGAATTTCGCGCCGCCCGATATCGCCCCCGCCATTCCGGCCGCGCCGCCCGCCGCCGCGCCGCCCGCCGCCGCGCCACCGCCCACGCAACGCCAGCCGCCGCCGGCGGCCGATCCGCCGGTGCGCTTCGTCGCCGCGCCGGTCAATCCGATCATCGTCTTCGATTTCAAAGGCCAAGGCCTTGACGAAACGGACGCCAGGCAACCCGACCGCAAGGAACATCACCTCAAGGCGCCCGATCTCAAGGTGCCTGACCTCAAGGTGCCTGACCTCAAGGAGCTGGATGTCAAACATCTGGCTTCCGCGGATCCTTCCCTCGCCCAGGCGCCAGACGCCGCCGCGCGCCCGGCCAGCGTGCCGCCGGCACGCAACGCGCGGCGCGCGATCGACGCGGCGGTCGCCGCAGCGATTGCACGCGCCGAACTGACGATGGAGATGCTGCTTGACGAAATCGACCCGCAATTGCCGGCGGTCGAATTTCCGCGGCCACGCCGCGCCGCGCCGCCGGTCGCCGGTCTGGGCGAGGTTGACACCGGCAAGGACGATGCGGCGTTGACCGACAAGGCCATGGCCGACGCAGCCATTGCCGATGCCGCCGTGACCGCCACGCCTGTCGTCGGCACGGATTTGCCCGACGCAGGCTTGACCGGCGCGCCAACGGCGGACGACCCTTCCCTTGCGCGTTTGGCGCGGCCGCCCGCCGCCGCGCCGGCGAACGCGCCTGCCGCCGTGCCGGTGGCCGATACCGCGCCACCGTCCGCGATTGCCTCGCTCGCGCATGAACCCGCCGCCGTGCCGCCGCCGCCGACTGGTCGCGCCGGCGATGATCCCGGCGCCGCGCGCCCGTCCATCGACGCCCCGCCCGACCGCGTCATCGCGGCGGGCAGGCGGCACGCGCCGGTCGCGGATTTGGACGCGGCCGGGCGCGTCGAGCCCTCGATGCCGCCCGCCGGCCGCGCAGCCGAAGCGACGGCGCCAATTGCCGGCGCCGTCGCCGCGTCGGTCCGATCCACGAGTTTCCTCGCTTCGACCGCGCGCCGCGATACGCCAGCGGCGGGGCTGCGCGAATTGCCGTTTGTCCCGATCGATCTTGACGCCACGACGCGGCGTCCAGCGCCAGGCGCGCAAGCGCCGGAATCGGCGCTGCCGGTCGTCCTCAAGCTGGCGTCGATCGCCTGCCGCGCCGCGGTCCCGCTTGCCGATATCGATCTCGAACTGCACCGCGGCGAAATACTCACCCTGATCGGCGACGCCGATTCCGGCGTCACGACGCTCATCGACATCCTGGCCGGCGACGTGCGCGTTGATTCCGGTTCCGTGCTCGTGAGCATGAACGAGCGCCGCCCGTCGGTGCTGACGCCGATGGCGAGCGGCTCGCGCGCGGCGGCGCTGTCCGCCGGCATCGGCATGGTGCGCCACCGCCCGGCGCTGGCCGACACCCTGACCGGATTGCAGAATATCGTGGCCGGCGCGCACGGCCTGTGGCAATTGCGCCTGCGTCGCCGCGCCCTGCGCGCGCAGCTCAACGCCCTGCAACGGGCCTTTGAATATCGCTTCCCGATCGACGTGCCGGCGGGGAAATTGTCCGCCGGCGAGCGGCTGCTGCTCGAATTGACCAAGGCGATCTACCGCGACTACCCCGTCATCGCGCTCGACGATCCGCTGGCGTCGCTGACGATGATCGAGGCCGACCAGTTGTTGCGCACGCTCAAGCTGATCGCCGCAAGCGGACGCTCGATCGTGCTCTCGACGCGCCGGCCGGAGGCGGCGTTGGCCGCCGCCGATCGTATCGTCGTGCTGCGCAAGGGGCGTGTGGTCGCCGACATCGCCCCGCGGCGCACCGACCGCGGCACGCTCGCCGCGCAACTTGCCGGCCGCCTCGTCGCCAAGGCGAAAGCGGCGCCGACGGCGCCCGGCCGCAGCGTGCTCGAACTGTCGCTGGTCAAGGCCGACGGCCTGCGCGAGCACGCGAGCCTGCATCACGTTTCCCTCGACGTGCGCTCGGGCGAGATCATCGGCGTCGCCGGCACCCCGGGCAATGGCCAGGACACGCTGGCCGCCGTGGTCGCCGGCGTGATCGCGCCATCGAGCGGCTGGGTCAAGTTGCATGGGCGGGTGCCGCGTGTCGCCGACCCGGGGCTGTTCGCGCGCGTCGGGGTTGCCGGCATTCCCGAGGATTGCTGGCGCCACGCCCTCGTCGGCACGATGTCGACGGCAGAGAACGTGGTGCTTGACCGCGTGCGCGCAGACGTGTTCTCGCGCTTCGGGCTGCTGCGCCGCGGGGCGATCCGCGACCACGCAAGGCGCATGCTCGCGGCCTGCAATATCGTCGGTGCGAACGTGGACGCGCCGGCGCGCGCGGCCCTTTCCGATATCGACGCGCGCAAGCTGGTGATCGCGCGAACGCTGGCGCTGCGGCCGCACCTCATCCTCGCGCATGGCGCCACCGCCGGGCTCGAATTCGCCGCGCGCGCCGACGTGCACCGGCGGCTGATCGCGGAACGCGATGACGGCGCCGCGATCCTGATGATTTCCGACGATGTCGATGAACTCCTCTCGCTTGCCGACTATATCGGCGTGCTCTATCGCGGACGCTTGAGCGTGCCGCAGCCGGCCGGCGCGTTCGATCACCACAATCTCGGGCTGATGATGGGGGGCCAGGGCAGCGTCGCGCATGACTGGAGCGGCTGGGGGAGTGTGACGTGAATGCCGCGCCGCGCCGCGCGTCCGACGTTGCGCGCCGCGCCATGGCCGCGATCGGCGCGGCGGCGCTGGTGGTCGTGCTGATCGCGGTCGCGGCGGTGCTGGCGGCGATGGCCGCGGGTCCGGCCGCCCTGTCGGCGCTGCGCGACGCGCTGGCGTCCAGTCAGCCGACGTTTGAAGCGCTGGCGAATGCGCCGATATTGGCGCTGACCGGGCTTGCCACGATGATCGCGCTGCGATGCGGGCTCACCAATCTTGGTGCCGAGGGCCAATTATTGGCCGGCGCGCTGGCGGCGATTGCCGTGACGACGGCGGCGTCGGGCGCGGTGTCGGTGCCGCTGGTCGTGGCCGCCATCCTCGCCGGCGCGCTCGCGGGCGCGCTGCTCATGGGCTTTGCAGCGGTCGTCAAATCGTGGCTCGGCGCCGAGGAAGCGGTCGTGACGCTGATCCTCAATGTGATCGCCACGTTCGCCGCCGCCGCCGCCGCCGGCCAGCCGCTGCAATTGCTGCCGGCGAGCGGGTTGCGTCAAACGGTGCCGTTCGCGGGCCTGCCACTGCTGTCGCTCGACGCCGGCATGGCGCTTGCCAGCGGCGCCCTCCTGGCCGGCCTCGCCTGCGTCACCGCGGCGGCGATATTGCGTTACACGGTCGTGGGGCTGGAATTGCGCGCGGTGGGCGGCAACGCCATTGCCGCGCGCTTTGCCGGCGTCCGCGTTGCCCGCTATTGGCTCGCCACCGGCGTGGTCGCGGGGGCGTGCGCGGGCGTCGCCGGGGCGATGATGGCGGTCGGCATTGGCGCCGGCACGACCGCGGGAGTGAGCACGGGCCTCGGCTATGCCGGCATCGCGGTCGCGCTGTTGTCCGGCCGCTCGGCGCTGGCGGTGCTGATTTGGGCGCCATGCGTGTCCGCGATCATGGCCATGGCCGATTTGGCCGCGCGCGTCGCGGCGCTGCCGGCGGCAACCGGCGATCTTGCCGTGGCACTGTTGATCCTGTTCGCGCTCGCGGCGTCGATGGCGCCGCCCGCGGCGGCGCGGCGGGCCGCGACGGACACCGGCGCGCGATGAATGCCGCCGCCAATATTCTCGCCACACCCGAATTCTGGGCGGCGGCGTTGGTCGCCGCCGGGCCCACGCTTTATGCGGTGCTCGGCGCGCTCGTATGCGGCCGCGCCGGAATTCTCAATCTCGGCGCTGAGGGCGCCTATATTGCTGGCGCGTTCGTGGCCTTCGTCACCGTCCTTGCTGGCGGTGGACCAGGGACGGGCCTTGCCGCCGCGATCGCGACCGGGATGGGCCTCGGGGTGTTGCACGGCGCGCTCGCGGCACGGCTCCCGCCGCTGTTTGGCGGCCTCGCCATGACGCTGCTCGCGGTGAGCCTTGCCCAATACGTATATAGCGCGCTCGTCGGCGGCGGCGGTGCGACGC
>JACQAE010000065.1 GCA_016195095.1 Pseudomonadota bacterium | reverse complement strand
GGCGGCGGCACAACGCGGGTTTGCGGCCTGGTCGGCGACGCCGGTGGCGGAGGTGCGCGAGGCTGTCGATTTTTGCCGCTACTATGCCGAGCAGGCGCGCTTGGCGCTATCTCCCGTGGCGATGCCCGGTCCAACCGGCGAGGCCAACGACCTGCGCTATCGCGGGCGCGGCGCCTTCGTGTGCATCAGCCCGTGGAATTTCCCGCTCGCCATTTTCACCGGCCAGGTCGCCGCGGCGCTCGTCGCCGGCAACGCCGTCGTCGCCAAGCCGGCGGCACAGACACCGCTCGTGGCGGCGCGTGCGGTTGCCCACCTGCATGCCGCCGGCGTGGCGCCCGGGGCACTGCAGTTCGTGCCCGGCGACGGGCGCATCGGCGCGGCGCTGGTTGCCGAGGCCGGCGTCGCCGGGGTCGTCTTCACCGGCTCGACGCGGGTCGCGCGCGACATCAACCGCAGCCTTGCCGCGCGCGACGCCGCCATCGTTCCCCTCATCGCGGAGACCGGCGGCATCAACGCCATGATCGTCGACGCGACCGCGCTGCCCGAACAGGTCTGCGACGACGTGATGGCGTCGGCATTCCGCTCCGCCGGGCAGCGCTGCTCGGCGCTGCGGCTCCTGTGCGTGCAGGAGGATGTCGCCGACCACGTCCTCGCCATGATCGCGGGCGCGGCGGGCGAGTTGCGCGTCGGCGATCCGCGCGACCCGGCAACCCATGTCGGCCCGGTCATCGACGCGCGCGCGCGCGAGCGGCTCGAGGCCTGGATCGCCACGCATGCGGCCGGCGGGCGGCTGCGCTTTCGCCACGCTGACGCGGCACGGCCGCGCGCCGGCGGGACATTCGTCGCGCCGGCGATGATCGCGCTCGATCGCGCCAGCGACCTGCGCGAGGAAATATTCGGGCCGGTCCTGCATGTCATGCGCTGGCGCGCGTCGGACCTCGGAGCGCTCATCGACGACATTGCCGGCAATGGTTTCGGCCTCACGCTTGGAATCCATTCGCGCATCGATGCTACGATCGGACGCATTGCGGAGCGCCTTGCGGTCGGCAACATTTATGTCAACCGCAACATGATCGGCGCGGTCGTCGGCACGCAGCCGTTTGGCGGCAGCGGCCGCTCGGGTACCGGCCCCAAAGCCGGCGGCCCGAACTATCTGCAACGCTTCGCGCTCGAGCAGACGCTGTGCGTGAATACCGCGGCGGTGGGAGGAAACGCGAGCCTATTGGCGCAGGATGAGTAGGCGCGCGGCGGACGCCGGCGCCAAGACGGCGCCAAGATATGGATACGTCGAGAATGGTTACGCCAAGATATGGACACGTCGGAGGTGTCGGGCGCGATCCGGGTTTGACTTCGTTTCGGGCGGCTCGCGCGGAACAAGAATGTGGGACATCGCCAGCCAAGAGCGGCTATCGAGAGAGGCTATCATGCGTGAAAAGAGCAAGGGATTGATCGCGGCCGTGGCGGCTATGATGGCGGCTGGGTTCATGGCCGAGCCCGCGCTTGCCGCGCCGGCATCGAGCACGCAATTGCGCGCCGACACCATGGCGAACGCGGCCGGCATGGCGAGCGATTTCAGCGCGCGCAAGCGGCGTCATAAGAAGCGCCACCGGCGCCATGGCGGTGGTGCCGCCGCGCTCGGTGCCTTCACCGCGGTTGCCGGAACCATCGCCGCCATCGCCGCCGCCAACCGGCGCCGCGACGAATATTATTACGGTCACGCTCCCTATGACCCCTATTACGCGCCACCCGCCTATTACGCCCCGCCGGCCTATTACGCGCCGCGGGCCTATCCAGCGCGGCGCCATTACCACGCGCCGCAAGTCTATCGCGCGCCGGTCTATCGCGCGCCGGTCTATCGCGCGCCGGTCTATCGCGCGCCGGTGCGCCACCTGCATCCGGTCGCGCGCGGCCATGCGCGGCCATCGCTGCGTGGCCATCACCGGCGCTGAGCGGCGGTCATGGCGTGGCGCGGCGAATGCGTTAACAATTGCCGATGCCAGTCGCGCTATTCTTACGCGCATGAGTGATTCGCTCGAGCGTCTGTTCACGGCCGTCCACGCGGTGCGCGGGGCGGACCCGGCTGCCTCGCGCACGGCGCGGCTGCTGCATGCCGGACGCCAGAAAGTGGCGAAAAAATTCGGCGAGGAGGCCGTCGAGGTCGTTATCGAAGCGCTCGGTGGCGATCGCGAGGCGCTGGTGCGCGAAAGCGCCGACCTTGTCTACCATCTCGTCGTGCTGTGGGTCGCCGAGGGCGTCAGTCCGCAAGAAGTGTGGGCGGAGATGCAGCGGCGCGAAAGCCTGTTCGGCATTGCCGAAAAAGTGAACAAGAGCGCGGCCACGACGCCGAAATCGCGGCGGCCGGTGGTCATGGACGCTCGCCGCGCGCGGCGGCATCGCTCGTGATCTTGCTCGCGGGTTCGCGCGATCGAGGGTCGCGCGCGTGTCGGCGCGCGCGCCCGTGGACAAGGCTGGGTGCGCCGGCTAAGAGCGTAGCGCGGTCACGCGGACCGGAACGCCCCAATCCGGCTCAAGACGGCCTAGGGGCGGATTTCCCCAGAAAATAGATCTGGCGCATTCGAGAAGGCTTGCAGCGGGTCGGCCATGCTTCGCCGCGCATATGAATGGTGCATCAGGGCCGCCGACAAGCCATACGCCGTGTGGCTTTTGGGCGCGGTTTCGTTCGCGGAAAGCTCGATATTTCCCATCCCGCCCGACACGATGCTCATCCCGATGTCGCTGGCGCGGCCGCAGCGCGCCTGGTTTTTTGCCACGCTGTGCACGCTCACCTCGGTGGCGGGCGGCGTCCTCGGCTGGTTCATCGGGGCGTATCTGTACGATTCCATCGGCATGTGGCTGATCACGATCTACGGTTATGGCAACCGCGTCGAATCCTTCCGCGAGGCCTATAATCACTGGGGCGCCTGGATCATCCTGCTCAAGGGCCTCACGCCCATTCCCTATAAGATCGTGACGATCACCTCGGGCTTTGCCGGTTACAATATCTGGATGTTCATCCTGTGCTCGTTTATCGCGCGCGGGATGCGATTTTACCTCGCCGCGTTCCTGCTTAGCCGCTACGGCCTGCGCATCCGCGCGATTATCGAGGAACGGCTGACGTTCTGGTTCACGATCAGCGTCGTGATCCTCGTCGCCGGCATTATCGCGGCGCTTTACGTGTTCTGACCGCGTATCGGCGGGCGCCAGGCCCACATTTTTGCCATGCGTTGGCGGCAGGATAGGCTATGCTGGCGTTGAACGGCGATGCCGTTGCCACACGCAATTTCGTCTCTCCTCGATGCCGCCGGACGAGGACGCCGCGGTGAGGCCATGGATAGAACCTCCGCCCCGATGACCATCGGGCAACCGGTGATCGCGGCGCGGCTTGCGCTATTGGCCGGGCTCGTCATGGCGAGCCTTGTCGTGGCGGGCGAGGGCGGCGTTTCGGCCCAAACACCCGCTGCCCAGACACCCGCTGCCCAAACACCCTCCGCCCAAACGCCCTCCGCCCAAACACCCTCCGCCCAAACTCCTGTGGCGCAACCGCCGCCCGCGCGGATGGGCGAGGCCGCGCCCGCCGGCAAGCCTGCGCCCCAGGCGTCGCCGCCGGCCGCAGCCTTGACGCCGACGGCGACACCAACTCCGGTGCCGTTTCGTCCCGGCTTTCTCGACGCCTTCGGCCGATTCTTCGCCGGCTCGGTGGAAGGCATGCGAACCGGGCTCGGCATGGCGCAGAAGTCGCTGGGCGGCATCGGCAACCAGGCGGGGGACGCGGCGAGGGGCGCGGCCGGCGCCGCGGCCGGCCTCGCCAAGGGCGCCGCCGGCTCCACGCTTGGCGCGGCTGGCGAGGCGACCAACGCCATCACCCGGCTGCCGGCGACGCGGCTCATCGAGGGCCGCGAGCGTTGCGTGGAATTGGCGGGCGGCGCGCCCGATTGCCGCGCCGCCGCCGAGCGCATGTGCAAGGCCGGCGGCTATCGCCAGGGCAGCAGCGTCGATATCCAGAGCGCCGAAAAATGTCCCGCTCACGTTTATATCAGCGGCCGCCGCGGCGACGCCAACGAGTGCGCGCTTGAGAGTTTCGTTACCCGCGCGATGTGCCAATAGTTTTGCGGACCCTTAGCCATGAACCTGCACGCGAAGCTCTTGGCGCGCGAGGCCGCCGGACGGCCGCTGCGCGCGGGACTGATCGGCGCCGGCAAGTTCGGCACCATGTTCCTGGCGCAGGCGCGGCGCATGCGCGGCCTGCATCTCACCGGCGTCGTCGATCTCGACCCGGCGCGGGCGCGCGCGCGCTTGCGCGAGGCCGGCTGGGAGGACGAGCGTTTCGCCGCCACGTCGTTTGGCGACGCGGTCAAAAGCGGCCGCACGCATGTCGGCGCCGACGCGCGCGCGCTGATCGCCTGCGCGGAAGTCGAGGTCGTCATCGAAGCGACCGGCATTCCCGCCGCCGGCATCGTGCATGCGCTGGCCGCGATCGCGCATGGCAAGCACGTCGTCATGGTCAATGTCGAGGCCGACGCACTGGCCGGCCCGCTGCTCGCGCGCAAAGCCGCGGCTGCCGGCGTCGTCTACAGTCTCGCCTGGGGCGATCAACCCGCGCTCATCTGCGAGCACGTCGATTGGGCGCGCGCCTGCGGCTTCAAGGTCGTCGCCGCCGGCAAGGGTACGCGCTACGAGCCGCGCTACCACCAGTCCACGCCGGACACGCTGTGGGAAATTCTCGACCGCTATCTCGAGATCAAGGATCGCGGCTCGATCAACGCCAAGATGTTCAACAGCTTCATTGACGGAACCAAGTCGGGCATCGAGATGACGGCCGTGTGCAACGCCACCGGGCTCGTGCCGCAGAGCGAGGGGCTGGGTTTTCCCCCGGCCTCGCGCTTCGAGCTCGCCGAGGTGCTCAAGCCGCGCGCCGCCGGCGGGCAATGCGAGCGCGAGGGCGTCACCGAAGTCGTCTCCTCGGTCGACCGCGACGGCCGCGACGTGCCGCATCACCTCGCGCTCGGCACCTATGTCGTCATCGAGGGCGAAAGCGACTATGCGCGCCGCTGTTTTCGCGAATACGCGATGTTGCCCGATCGCAGCGGACGCTACGCCGCGCTTTACCGGCCGATCCACATGATCGGCCTGGAGCTTGGCATTTCCCTCGCCAGCGCGGCATTGCGCGGCGAGCCGACCGGGTCGCCGACCGGCTTTCGCTCCGACGTGGTGGCAACCGCCAAGCGCGCGCTCAAAATGGGCGAGGTGCTCGACGGCGAAGGCGGTTTCTGCGTCTGGGGCAAGCAGACCCCGGCCGCGCGCTCGCTCAATGAGGGCTACTTGCCGCTCGGACTTGCCGCCGACGTTGCGCTACTGCGCGACATCGCGCCAGGCGAGCCGTTGCGGTGGACGGATGTGCGCTATGACGCCGGCGACGTGGCCGTGCGCGCGCGGCGCGAGATGGAGGCGGCTTTTGCACCCACCGAACGCGCCGCTATTGGGGCATGACGCCGCCTTTGAACCCCCTGCCGGCCGGCCGCGACCAATACCAGGGGCGCCGCCGGGCGCTGTCAACGGCGGCGAAAGGTGATACTTTGTGGCACCGATCGCCGCGCGTCACGCCGCGCCGGAAAAATCCGCGCGGATAGGTGTTCGCACGGATTTTCGTTTGCGCATTCGTCGCCAACCCGTTCGTTGCTAACTTGGAGGCATGCCATGACCAGGAATGTCGAACGACTTGCATCACTGCTCGCGGGATTTGTCGTCGCGGCCGGATTGGCGCTGGGCACGGGCCCGGCGTCTTCCCAGTCGCTGGAGCAGCAGATCAACAACGCGCTCACGCCCACGACCAAGCCGGAAACGCGTGGATTGACGCGCGGCCTGGGCGGGCCATCGGCCGTCGACCCGAAGGCTTCGTCCGAGCAGCAGTTCATCAACCGCTTGCGCACGCGCGCGATCGCGGTGGAACCGGTCACTCCGGGCGGTGCGCCGGGGAGCGCGCCGATTGCCGCGGAGGACCGCGCCAAGATCGCCGAGATCGTCAAGGAAAAGCCCAAGATCGATCTTGAGATCTTTTTCGACTACAACTCCGCCGTCGTCGGCCCGCGTGCCCTGCCGTCGCTGATCGCGCTCGGCAGCGTGCTCGCCAAGCCGGAATTCCGCGGCACCGTGTTCCTCATCAACGGCCACACCGACGCCGCCGGGGGCGCCGAGTACAATCTCGCGCTATCGCATCGCCGCGCGGATGCGGTGCGCCACGTGCTTATCCAACAGTTCAAGCTGGCGCCCGACTCGCTCATTGCCGCGGGCTTCGGCAAGGAGCAGCTCAAGAACGCGCGCGATCCGCTCGCCGGCGAGAACCGCCGCGTGCAGATCGTCAATACCCAGATCAAGGCGGCGGGGCGCTAATATGTGATCCCGAATGGCGGGGACTGCTTTTCGGGATCAGAATCGCGTCCGCTCAAGGCCATCGCCGCGGGTTGCGGTGCCGCGGCCGCACGGTCGGGATCGTGCGGCCGCGCGTGATGGGAGGTTCAACGCAATCTCAGCACATTGCCGCGACGCTCGATGACCCCGCCCTTCGCCATCCCGCTTAGCGTGCGGTAGAGCGCTTCGTGGCTGAGGTTGAGTTCGCCGGCCAGGGCCTTGAGCGGTTGGTCGAGTTCGACGCTGCCATCGACGCCTTCGGTCACGATATAGTGGACGAGCCGCGCGCGCGCCGTGGGCAGGGCCAGGCGCTCGATCCGGCTGCGCAGCTTGCGTATTTCTCGCGCCTGGGCGACGAAGTGGGCGCGCCGGAACGCGGCGTTGTTGTCCAGCGCATCGCCGTAGACCGATAGCGGTATGGCCAGCACGACGCAGTCGGTGAAGGCGAAGGCGTCGCTGTGATAGCGGGGAAATTCCAGGCTGGCCTCGGCGAAAAAACCGCCGTGAACGCGATGCACAACGACGATTTCGCCGTTGCTGGCGTGGCGCACGATCTGGATGTCTCCCGCCAGAAGATAATAGATATCGCGGGGCTGCTCGCCCTGCTGGAACAATAATCCCCCCTGCGACAATTTCTTGAACTTCGCGACGCCAGCCGCCTGCGGCAGCAGCAGCAGCAATTCCGGATGCTTGGCCGCCAGGGCTTTCCAGTCCGGACGCGAAACAAGATTATCCTTCATATGACCGCGATCATATTTGATTCCCTCCTCGTGTGGCTAAGGTCGCGACGCGAATTCGGTCGTTTGCACGCCGGACAGTGACAATGCTCTGAGGCTTTATGCGAAGGCCAATCGCAATGGAACGGTCCAGCGCGCCGGCCGTCATGTTGTTGAACGTCAAAAAAGGGGAGGGTCCGATCTTATGTCCGTGAAACACAAGCCCGCGATCGCATTCGCTCGGCGCGATTTTGCGTCGTATTCGCGGCGGCCATTTTTGGCGGCCGTGGCGAAGGATGTCGCCAAATGGATGTTGATCGCGGCGCTTGGGTCGGTGTTCGCGAGCGCCGCGCGCGCCCAACCCGCGCCCTCGCCGCAGGAAAAACAGGCCCTGGCGCCAACCGGCAAACTGCGCGCCGCGCTTTATCTCGGTGGCCCCACGAATGTGATCGTCGATCCCGTGTCGGGAGAGATGAAAGGCGTGGGATACGCAATCGGCAAGGAGCTGGCCAAGCGCATGGGGGTCCCATACGAGCCGGTGATCTACAAAACGCCCAAGCTCCTCGTCGACGATGTCAGTTCCGGCAAATGGGACGTTGCTTTTGTCGCGCAAGATTCGGAACGCGAAAAAATCATGAATTTTTCCGGGGTCTACCTCAGCCTGGAGCATGGATATCTCGTCCCCGGCGGCTCTCCCATCAAGGTTCTAAACGACGTGGATCGGCCGGGGATTCGGGTCGGGGTCCCGGCGGGAGGATCGGTCATTATACCGCTGAAGCGCACGCTGAAAAACGCCGAGATCATCGGGGTCGGCATGCCGGAGGCCGCCGAATTGGTGAAATCGGGAAAAGTCGATGTATTCGCCGCCAACAAGGCAAACCTTTTCGCCATATCGGACACGTTGCCCGGCTCGCGGGTTCTCGACGGCCGCTTTTCGGTCGACCGATTTGCCCTGGGCATGCCGAAGGAACGCGAAGCCGCAATGCCCTACGTCAGAAAGTTTATCGAGGACGTGAAGGCCGACGGGCTGGTCAAGGCGGCGGCCAAGAAGGCCGGGGTGCGCGGCGCCGTCGAGGAATGATTCCAAATGCATTGGCCGACAACCAGGTTCGGCTCGAGCCTTGTCCTGCTTTGATGGAATCAAAGCCGGGGCTTTCACTTTTTGTAGTGACGCGTTTTCGCCACGCGAGCCGCTACCCACTTCGCTCGAAAACGCTCGAGAACGAATGAACCGACCCTGCCGAAACCCGAGAAGCTTGGGCCGAAAACTCACGACGCCTCGCAATCGGCGGCGGTCATAACGGGCTCGCATGGGCAGCATTGCTGGCCAAGAGCGGGCTCGCACCGCTGGTCGAGGAGCGGTGCGGATTCCTGGGCGGAGCGGCCGTCACGGAGGGAAATCATTCCGAGCTTCCACTCTTCGACTAGTTCGTTTCTCACGAGCATCTTGCATCCATCGAGGACCTCGAGCTTCGCCGCCATGGTCTCAATGTCATTCGCTGCAGCGACAGGCTGTCGCCGCTCGACGGCAATTCGGCCTGCACGACCAGATTCCGAAGAATGATTTAATCTATAAATTTTTTGACATTTAGAATTTCATGGTGTTTGCTCCAATATCGGTTGTTGTCGCGATCCTTCGCGGCGGTCTCTGGCGGCCCCCCAATCCACGCCCCGTACCGATGCGCTCGTTCATGGCGCCGGGCCAGGAGAATGGGCTTGAGGCGGCGGGGCTTCGATTGTTGCCGAGGGTTTGGGAATGACCGCTAAATCCCGCCGCGCAGCGGCGCCGCCATGCGCGTGTTTTCTGTCAAAAGGGGTCGTCATGAGCACGTTTTGCGTCAAATTCGGGCATGCCAGGGGTGATTGCAATCTCGGGACGCTCGGAAAAACCAACGTCTCGCAGTGGCTCGTTGCGTTATCGTGCCTGGTTTTTGTCTTTGTCGGGGGAACCGAAAGCCGAGCCGAAAGTGATTTTGGTGGCTTCAAAGTTACGCTGCTGGGTACCAGCTCGCCCGCACCACGGCCCAATCGGTTTGGCCCAAGTACGCTCGTCGAGGCTGGGGACCAAAAGCTGCTCTTCGACGCAGGCCGCGGCGTTCCCATTCGCTTGGGGCAGCTCAAGGTGCCGATTGGAAAAGTCGATGTTCTATTCCTCACTCACTTTCATTCGGATCACATATCTGGGATTCCAGACCTGTGGCTTACGGGCTGGCTGCCCCCGGTGTACGGCAGACGTACCGTGCCATTTCGCGTCATCGGCCCGGTCGGGGCCAAATCCCTGATGTCCAACCTCGAACGGGCCTTTGCCCTTGACGTCAAGATCCGCCTCGAGGACGAGAAGCTCCCGCCGCAGGGTATCGCGATCGTCACAGAGGAGTTCGACGATGACGGTGTCGTCTTTGAGAAGAACGGCGTCAAGGTAATCGCCTTCAAGGTCGACCATGGGCCTGTCGTCAAGCCCGCATATGGATATCGCGTCGAATATAGGGGCCACGCGATCGTGATTTCGGGCGACACCCGCTTCAACCAAAACGTCATCAAATATGGGACCGGCGTTGACGTACTGATACATTCGGTCGCAACCGCGAAACCCGAACTATTTGCAAACGCTTTCGCACAGGCAATCCGGAGGCATTTCATAAGCCCTCTCGAAGCCGGCGAGGTGTTCTCTCAGGCCAAGCCGAAGCTCGCGGTCTACACACACATCATATTGCTCAGCAACGAAAAAATTTCAGAGCCAACGATCGATGATCTCGTCGCCGAAACGCGGAAGACTTATAAGGGTCCTCTCGAGGTCGGCGAGGATCTCATGTCATTTGAAATCGGGGATACCATTAAAGTCCACCCGTACAAGCAATAGTTGGCGCGCCGCCAGAGCGGGGAGAAGCTGGCGGCGAATTTTGCGGCGACTGAGTTGCCGCCGGTTTCACGGACACCGAGTCGAGGTGTTTTAGTGAGATCGGAGGGTCATCATGCGACGGCGAAGCGTGTTTACGCGAGAGTTCCGCTTGAGGCCGTGAGCCGGACCAGGGATCGGCGCGCGTCGTGCGCGTTTCTAACGCGAGTCGGAAGTTCCTCGCATTGATCCGAGCAAGGCGGCGCTCGGTGGAGTGGACGCTTATCGCATCCATAAGATGATGGCGGCGAGAGTGACGACGGCGCGGTCGTTTCCGGCGGTCTTTTCGAAGCGGGTTGCGACGTGGCGGAACTGCTTGAGTTTTGAGAAGCGGCATTCCACGAGATGGCGCTAGGCATAGAGTTGCTCGTCGAGCGGATGTTTGAGCGCCCGCGACGGGTTGTTGGGAATGACGGCGAGCGCGCTCTTGGCGGCGATGGCTTGGCGCAGGTGATCGGCGTCGTCGGCCGTATCGGCGATGACGACCGCGGCGGGCAATCCCTCGATCAATGCGGCGGCTTGCGGTGCATCGCCCTTCTGACCCGCGGTAAGCGTGAACCCAACGGGGCATCCCAAGCCGCGAACGGCCATATGTATTTCGGTGCTCAGCCTATTGGACCGATCCAAGACTGCGCCGACGAGGCAAGCAAGGATGGGTGACCAAGCTGCGAGGGGAACATTGATCTGGCGCCGAGTTTTTCATCCACGGGGCGTCCAAGTCCGGCCTGATCGAAGGACGGACGCCACTTAGGATAATTGCCAAATGCGCAAGGAAGTGTGCCGGCTGCCGATCGATCTACGGCTTCGCGGGTCTTCGCGGCCGCCGGGAGTTGCGCCCGCGCTTCCAGCCGTCGAGGATCAGGCGTGCGGCGGCCTTGGCCTCGCGCGCCGCGTTGCGGTTGCCCTCGCACGCAGACACGATCGAGCCCTTCATCACCATGTGCCAAGCCTGCGCGAATTTCTCGGGCTCGCGCAGGTTCGCGTCGCGCGCCAAGGCGCACAGGATCGCGCGAATCTTGGCGAGTTGGATCGCGGCCGCGTGGTGGACCGCACTGTCGGACTTCGACTCCAGCAGCACATTGATGAATGAGCAGCCTTCGAAGGATTTCTTGCGGAACCAGCCGTCGAAGACATCGAAGATCGCCAAGAGCCGATCCTTCGGATCGGTCGCACGGCGCCTGATCGCGGATTCGAGCCACGCGCGCGTCCACAACGCTTCGCGTCGGTCAAGAAATGCCATCGCCAAGTCCACCTTGGAACCGAAATTGTCGTAAAGGCTGGCCTTGGCGCAGCCCGACTTGGAGAGAATCGCATCGATGCCAACCTGATTGACCCCTTGCGTGGAAAAAAGGTCATACGCCGCGTCGATGAGACGCTCGCGGGGTTTGATGGCGGCCCTGGTATTTGTCCTCGTCACGCTCGGCTCCCCCGCATGACGCGGCGTTTCTTGTCCAAGTCGCTCCGGACCGCGTCAAATCCATGCCTACCATCGAGCGCATGAGCGACGCAAACGCCCGATTTCCAAGCGCCAGCGCGCATTGCGCGCGCGCGGGCGAAATGCGCTCAAGGCGCACGGAATCAACGCGCCGTCCGCGTTGGCGCCTAAATCCTGCATCGCGGCCCGATTCCCACTTGACCGGATTCGACATTCGGAATGCTGTATAGACAGACTGGTCTGTTCATATATCCTGGGCGTATTCCTTGTCGGAGAACGCCAGACATTCGCAATGGGAGGTCTCACGATGGCATACGATCCAAGGGCCACTACCGGCATTCCCACGGAGCCGGTTGGTTCGATCCCACGGCCGCAGAAGCTGCAGCAGGCCTTCGCGGATTTCGATGCGAAGAAGATTACCAAGGCACAGCTGGAACAGGCGCAGGACGCGGCGGTCGCCGATACCATCAAGCGTTTCGAGGCGACTGGGTCACCGATCATCACCGATTGCGAGCAGCGCGTCTCCAGCTTCGCCACCTATCCGATCGCCGACACGCTCGCCGGCGCGAGACTGGCGCCGAACCTCGCGCCTGGAGGGCAATATTTCGCGATCTTTGCCGACGGCCATAATCGCCAGCTGCCGAAAATTACCGGGGGCCCGTTCCGCTACAACTTCTATGCCGGCGAACTTGTCAAGAAAGCCGTCACAATGACCAAGAAACCGTTGCATCAGGCGGTCATCGCGCCTTCCATGATGTATCTCCTGTATCCGCTCGACGGCGATCTGCCGGGTTATTCGCGCAAGCAGTTCGAGGACGATATCGTCAACGAGTGCGAGAAAGACATCCGCTCCTGCTTCGACGCCGGCGCCGCGCACGTGGTCGTGGATTTCACCGAAGGGCGTTTGGCGTCACGCAACGACCCGCGCAATCCCTGGACGACCCGCAACTTGCTGCCGCATTTCATCGACCTCGACAACCGGGTCTTCGATCGTTTCGCGGCGGGGGAGCGCAAGAACATCGGCGTCCACGTCTGCCCCGGCGGCGACGTTGACTCCGTCCACAGCGCCGACGTGCCGTACGAGGAGTTACTGAAGCTTCTGTTCAAGCTCAACGCCGGCTATTTCCAAATGCAAATGGCCAGCGAGCGCGACCGGGAATCGGCCTATAAGCTGGTCGGAAAATACCTGCGGGATGACGCGAAGGGCGTCGCCCAGATGGCGTATATCGGCTGCATCGTCACGCAAAGCCCGCGACCGGAATCGGCGCAGGAAGTGTGCGATCAGCTGGTTGCCGCCGCCAAATACATCGACAAACAGCGTCTCGGATCGACGGACGATTGCGGCTTCTCCCCGTTCAGCATTGACCAGAAGCCCAATTATGGCAGTCCTGACTATGCGCGTGACATTGCGTTCCAGAAGATAACGAACCGCGTCACGGGAACGAAAATGGCCGCCGAAAAGCTTGGCGTTCACTAATACAGCCGCGCCCCGTTCGAAGAGCGCTTATGGCCCGGCCGATGCACCGGGCCATATGCAATTTCGCCCGCGACGTCGTCTCGCGCCGAGCATCCACGTCGTGGACCAGCGCGTGAGAGCCCGACACAGCGCGGTTGAATCAGACGCTACGCCTTCAGCGCCTCCTTGACCCGCTCGGGCGTGAACGGCATATGCCGCAGCCGCTTGCCGGTGAGCGCATACACCGCGTTGGCCACCGCCGGAGCGACCACCGGCAGCACGATTTCGCCGATGCCGGTCGGGTGGTGGTTCGTGTTCACGATTTCGGTGAAAATTTCCGGCACCTCAGACATGCGCAGCACCTGGTAGTCGTGGAAATTCGACTGCTGCACCGCGCCGTCCTTGATCGTGACGCGTTCCTTGAGCGCCTGGCTGATGCCCCAGACCACGTTGCTCTCGCTTTGCTGCACGACGATGTCGGGGTTGACGACGATGCCGGGATTGACCGCGTTCCAGAAGCGATGCACGCGGATGACGCCGGTGTTGCGGTCGAGCGACACTTCGGCCGCGCCGGCGACGGGCGTGCGCCAAATATCCGCGTAGGCGAAGCCGAGCGCGCGGTCGGGCGCGGGCTTGGCGCCCCAATTCGCCATCTTGGCGACCGTCTCGACGATCTTCTGGCCGCGCGGATGCTTGGCGAGCAGTTTCAGGCGGAACGCCACGGGGTCCATGTTCTGCGCGCGCGCGATCTCGTCGATGAAAGACTCGATGGCGAACTTGTTGGGACCTGAGCCGATCGCGCGCCAGGCGGCGAGCGGGGTGCCGTGGATTTCGCGCAGGTACTCGACCGAGAGATTATCGACGGCGTAGAGGTGCTCCGCGCCCTCGAGCGTGAGCGGGTCGAGGCCCTTGGCCGCCTCGAGGCGCGCCGCCTGCACGTAGCCGGTCACCGCCTCGCCCACGATGCGGTGCCGCCAGCCCATGAGATTGCCCTGGTCGTCGAGCGCCGCTTCAAGGTGATGCGCCGTCTGCGGCCGCATCCACGCCGCCTGCACGTCCTGCTCGCGCGTCCATAACAGCTTCACCGGCTTGCCGACGCGCTTGGCGATCGCCAACCCATAGACCGGCAGATCGGTCGCCGCGCGCCGGCCAAAGCCGCCGCCAAGGAACTGCTGGTGCACCTTGATGTTCTGCGGCTTGGTCTTGAGGAACCCGGCCGCCGCGCCGGCGACCGGCGTTTGCCCCTGGGTGCCGATCCAGATATCCGCGCCGTCGCCGGCGGCGTTGACCTGGGCGGTGACGTTCATCGGCTCCATCTGCGCGTGATAAACGTAGTCCGTCGTCAGGTCGGCGGTCACCACCTTCGCCGCCTTGGCGAAGGCCTGGCCGGTGTCGCCGGCATTGCGGTAGCTGAGGCCCTTCTCGCCGAGGTTGCGCGCGCGCTTGACATAGTCGCCGAGCGATTTCTCGCTATCGTAGCCGGCGGTCGCGCCGCCCTTCCATTTCACCTTGAGCGCATCGCGCGCCTTGAATACCGCCTCGACCGACGTGCCGACGACGGCCACGGCATCCGTGAGCGCGATCGTTTGCGTCACGCCGGGAATCTTGAGGAGCGCGGCGGCGTCGACATGCTCGGGCTCGCCGCCTTCGAGCGGCGAGCGCAGCAGTGTCGCGTAGAGCATGCCATCGACCTGGACGTCGATGCCGTATTTGGCGCTGCCGTTGGTCTTGGCCGGGATGTCGAAGCGCTTCACCGCCTTGTTCCCGATAATGCGGTACTCGGACGGCTGCTTCAATTCCGCGAGCTCGACCTTCGGCATCTCGGCCGGCACGGTCGCGAATTGCGCGATTTCGCCGTAGCTCATGCGGCGGTTGCTCGGCTTGTGCACCACCACGCTCGGCTCGGTCGCGAGCTCGGACAGCGCCACGCCCCACTTATCCGCCGCCGCCTGCATCAGCACGCGGCGGGCCTGCGCGCCGTGCACGCGCGCCTTGTCCCAGTAGCCGTCGGTGGTGCGGCTGGCCACCACGTAGACGATGCCGCGGAATTGCGGATTGCCGTACAGTCCCGGCACCGCCGGCGGCACGAACGGCTTGACCTTCGACCAGTCGGCGTCGAGTTCCTCCGCCACGATCATCGGCAGCGAGGTGTTCGCGCCCTGCCCCATTTCCGCGATCGGCGCGGCGATGGTGATCGAATTATCGGTCCCGATCGTCACCCATCCGCCGATGACTTTCGCGGCCGTGTCCGTGGCGGCGAGGGCCGCGTCCGGGCGTCCCGTCATCGGTCCGCCGAATGCGAAGGCAAAGGTCAGGCCGGCGCCGCCGGCGACGACGTCGCGGCGCGTCAGCGACGCGGCGCGGTTACTGATCGATTTGCTCATGGTCAGGCCTCCAGCGCGGCGCGTTCGATCGCGCGCACAATGCGCGGATAGGTTCCACAGCGGCAGATATTGCCGTCCATATGGGCGACGATCTGCTCGCGCGTCGGCTTCTTGACCTTCTCCAGGAGTTCGGCCGCCTGCATGATCTGGCCCGACTGGCAATAGCCGCATTGCGGCACCTGCTCGGCGATCCAGGCCCTTTGCAATGGATGCTCGCCGCCCGGCGAAAGCCCTTCGATGGTGACGACCTTTTTTCCGCTCACCTGCGAGACCTGCGTCTGGCAGGAGCGCACCGCCTTGCCATCGACATGCACCGTGCAGGCACCGCACAGCCCAGTGCCGCATCCGAATTTCGTGCCGGTCAACTTGAGGTGCTCGCGCACCACCCACAGCAGCGGCGTGTCCGCTTCCGCGTTCACGCTCACCGCTTTATTGTTGACGGTAAATCCGATCGTCGCCATGCGTCCCCTCCAAGAGTGAATTCATTTCGTGATATTTCTTGTCTGCGCGCCTACCCGCTAGCGTTTGGCGCCGGTTCTGCTTGAAGCGTCAACGGCGCCGCGTGATGCATCCGAAACAACCGCCCATGTCGATGCCGGCAAAGGCCGTGTCATCGGCCAGGCTTGATTGGAGCAATTTCAGGCTCGCCCACCCTATGGCCCGGTCGCGCGATCAGTCAATCGCGTCCCGGGGGTGGCGTGCGTGGCGTTAAGGCGCATCACGCAGATATGATGGACGGCGACCGCCCCATTGAAATCGCCGCGGCAATATGGGCGGTGGCTCACGCGCTTCGCGTTTCGACCGAATCGGGAAGCGCGCTATTTTCTTCGCCTTCGTCGCATTTTTTGCGGCGAACCGGCTCCCGCTTCGCCGCAAAACGCACTTGCATCCGCGAGCGCTTGCGCGGCGCGCGACCTGCGTCGAAATTTTTCGCCGAGTGGCGGGACGACCCGCAAGGAACACGGCGGCCTCGCGCGCCGGAAGCGACGACCTGGCGCCCGGCCGGTTCACCATGGCGCGCCGCGCGCGTGCCGCTATCGCGAAAAGCTGCTCGAATTCACGGCGGATTGGCCGGACGCCGCCGAACTAAAGGACCTTGATCAAAAAGAGCTTGCACAAATCTACTGCGCGCGAATGGCCGAGATGATGTGGTCCACCCACTCTCAGGCTCAGGCATTGAGACCAGCAGCCGCGTGAAATAAATTCTAACTTTCGGGTGCAGCTCGCCGCTGCACCCCTGCCTGTCGAAGGGTCCGGGGTAGCAAGTGCAAGCCGAGGGGCATCACCCGGTCTGCACAAGCGAAGCGCGGAAGATTGGGGATACGGCTTGCGCGCGCGAGGGGCGGAGCCCCTGAGAATTCAACAGAGAAGAACGGCGCATGAGCGGGAGCGAAGCAGAGACCATTCGCCAGCCCCGAGACTTGGTTGAATCGCGTGTGGAGAAGAAATACCCCGTGGTGGAGGAAATTGACGGACGTGTCTATCTCCACGCCGAGAATAAATCGGCAGTGGACGTGGCATTGGTGGCGCTTGAACGTCGGCATCCAAAGAGGATGGACAAAGGGGAATTGGTTGGCGTCGTCAAGCGGAACGGATTTTTGGCCAATAATGCGAGTCGCGCAGTGAGCCGCATTGCGAAGTTAGTGGATGATGACAACGGCAAGCTCCGCTTGCTAGCGCCAGGTCGTAAGCGGGCCGAGAAAATTATTCGCAGTGCCTTAAAGGACCAAATTTAGGCGTCGGCTTTCGTCTTATAAAACTGGTGCCCCTGGCCGGAGTCGAACCAGCACGGGTGTTACCCACCTGATTTTGAGTCAGGCGCGTCTACCATTTCGCCACAGGGGCAGGCGGGCGCGATGATAGCGGCGCCGACCGCGCGGTCAATCGCGCTTTCGCGTGCCGCGGGCGATGGCGCGCCGCAATCGACGAGGCCCGCCGTTTGCGCTATGCACGCCGCGCCGGCATGCGCGCCGGTGCGTGAGCCGATGCGAGGCGCCAATGACGACGCGGACCAGCGATTTCATGCGCAATTCGCCGCTCGCGGCGGCGGCGGCCGTTGTCTTGGCCATTGGCGTCGCCGCGATCCTCGGCGCGTTCTTCTTCCAGTTCGTCCTCGGGCTGCGCCCGTGTCCGCTCTGCCTCGAGCAGCGCGTCGCCTATTACGTGGCCATCCCATTCGCGATTCTCGTGTTGCTGGGCAGTTCGGTCGGCTCCTCGCGCAAGGTTCTGGCCGGCGCCATGGCGCTCGTTGCGCTCGCCATGGCGTGGAACGCGGGGCTCGGCGTCTATC